>JAYZHU010000114.1:0-6187 GCA_036166175.1 Verrucomicrobiota bacterium
CGGGAGCAACCGGTTTGCAATTCCACGGCAGTTCGCTACGGCCACATGGCCTGCTTCGCAGCCGCGATCAGTTGGAAGCTAGGGCGCAAGGTAACCTTCGACCCGAAGAAGGAGCGCTTCATCGGGGATGCGAAGGCCAATAGCATGCGCACCTACAAGCGTCGTAAGCCGTATACGATCTAGTATTTATTGACAGGATACGCCCCGGTAAGACGGGGCTACAGGACGCCTCCCTCGCCGGCAACAAGATGAGTTTGTTGTATGAGTTATCATGTTGTCCTTATATCACGGGACATCCCGTAGCCCGCTAAGGCGGGCGCATCCTGTTATTTCAAAATCGTATAACTCATAACTTTTGAATACGAAGAAATTTGTATGAGAAATTGCTTCCTCCGTACGCTACTAGCTGCATTCGCTTTTATTCCTATAGGGAACGCCGCCGATGACGCAACGCCTATGAACGTCGTGTTCATTCTGGCCGATGACTTGGGCTGGAGCGACACCGAGCTCTACGGCAAAACTCGAAAAGAGTTGTTTGCGTGAGTGCCTTTTATTTTTAAGAGGATGGGCTCTCCAGCACTCGCGCACGGAATTCTCTCCGGATTGAGTCGAATAAAGGAGCATTCTCAGGAAAAGCAGGCAGAATGCGAATCTGGGCCAGAAATCGCATATTAACTCAATCGACCTTCCTTATGCCCCCTCTATATTCGAATCGGTTTTTCCGCTGCGCCTTTCTCGCTGTTATCGTTGGGATCCTGATAGGCGCTGGACTTCTGCGTGCGGACCAGTCGAAACAGCCCAATGTGGTCTTGATCATATCAGATGACCAGGCTTGGACCGATTACGGTTTCATGGGCCATGATACGATCCAGACCCCGCATCTGGACCAATTGGCTAAGGAGAGCGTTCTGTTTCGTCGCGGGTACGTGCCCACCGCCCTTTGCCGTCCATCATTGATGACGCTGGCGACGGGTCTGTATGCCCACCAACACGGCGTTACCGGCAACGACCCTTCCCGGGCGAGGAACGACCGAAACTCGCCAAAATACAATGAGCTGCGAGCGGAACTGATCTCGTTTATCGAAAATCATGATACGCTGCCGAACCTGCTGGGCGAGCAAGGCTACCTAAGCCACCAGAGCGGCAAATGGTGGGAAGGAAGTTTTCAGCACGGCGGCTTTACCCATGGCATGACGCGAGGCTTCCCGCATCCAAACGGTCGAGCCGGCGATGACGGGCAAACGATTGGGCGCGAAGGCATGGAACCTATCTCTGAATTCATCGATCATTCCGTGGCCGCGGAAAAACCCTTTTTCATTTGGTACGCGCCGAAGCTTCCGCACACGCCGCACGATCCGCCCGCTCGTCTCTTCGACAAGTATAAGGACAAAGTCGATTCGCCGCATATGGCCCGCTACTACGCGATGTGCGAATGGTTCGACGAAACCTGCGGTCAGTTGGTAGAGATCCTCGAAGACGAAAAGGTTCGAGACAACACCTTGATAGTCTACGTGTGCGACAATGGGTGGATCCAAAATTCGGAAGCAAAGGGCTATGCTCCCCGCTCCAAGCAAACGCCCTACGAGGGGGGTATTCGTCAGCCGATTTTCTTCAATTGGCCAGCGAAGCTAAAAGCGGCCGACCGGGACGAATTGGTGAGCAGCATCGATCTGTTTCCCACCATCGTGAAAGCCACCGGAGCGCGCATGCCGAATGGACTCCCGGGGCTGGATCTGTGGTCGAATTTGTGGAATGGCGAGAAGATCAAACGCAAGGCGATCTTCGGCGAAGGGTTCGCCCACGACATCGCCGATCTCTACAATCCTCAGGAAACCCTGCTGTATCGGTGGACAGTCGAGGGGCGATGGAAACTGTTGCTAACCTACGATGGCGAGGTCGCTCACAACAAGACCACGCATCCGCGTGACGAGAAGCGTCCGCAGCTATTCGACCTTCTCAAGGATCCGTGCGAAACGAAAAACGTAGCCGGGAACCACCCCAAGGTCGTGCAGCGACTGGTGAAGAAGATCGACAATTGGTATCCGGTGACGGAACGAAAAGTCGTGAGGGTTTTCGAGTAACTCTGGAATCGCGACACGTCCCAAACCACGCCGCCTTGCGACGCAGCTCTCTTCTGAAACTGATTTCGTAGGAGCGGGTTTATCTCGCGATAGCGCTGTGAAAATCGCGGCGTAAAGCGGCTCCTTCATCGGTCTTCGCCCTGCCGTGCGACGCCTTTAAACACAGCCGTATAATCTTCTTGCGAAATTTGTCGACAGATCGGCGATATGAGAATGCTTTCGGTCAACGCGTTCCCCTCCTTTTTCCGAGCCAAATGCCCTTTTGGCAAGGCCGCCACTCAAATCCCAAATGATTGTCACCGTTATGAATCGTATTCTAGCACCCCTTCTTGGCGCTTTGATTGCCGTGGCATTTGCCAGCCTCTCGCAATCCGCTAAGCAACCCAATATCATCGTCCTTTTAGCCGATGACCTTGGCTATGGCGAACTCAGTTGCCAAGGCAATCCCGAGATCCCCACGCCGCATATCGATTCCATTGCGGAGAACGGCGTGCGGTTCACGAGTGGATACGCCACAGGCCCGAATTGCAGTCCCTCGAGAGCAGGGTTTATGTCGGGGCGCATCCCCACGCGCTTCGGCTACGAGAACAATCCCATCGGGCATCGCAATGAAGACCCGACGATCGGCCTCCCACCGGAAGAGACCACTATAGCTGAGACCTTGCAGGACGCTGGCTACGTCACCGGAATAATCGGCAAATGGCATTTGGGCGGCACCGCGGCCTACCATCCGTTTCGGCACGGCTTCGAAGAATTCTTCGGGTTCACTCACGAAGGCCACTATTTCGTACCGCCGCCTTGGAAGGGCGTAACCACAATGCTACGACGCAAAACGATTCCTGGCGGAGGCGAAGGGCGCTGGGTCGGTAAAAAGAAGCTGATCTACCATACCTGGCCCAGCAATGAGCCGGACTACGACGCCAACAACCCAATCGTACGTGGTGGTCAACCGGTCGAGGAATACGAGTACTTTACCGACGCCATAACGCGCGAAGCCGTCGACTTTATCGATCGTCACGACGACAAGCCGTTCTTCCTCTATGTTCCCTACAACGCAGTACACAGTCCCCTCCAGGGTGCCGATGCCTACATGCGCAAGTTCGCCCACATCGAAGACATTCACCGACGGATATTCGCGGCTATGCTGGCCAATATGGACGACAGCGTGGGGGACATTTTGAAGCAGCTACTCAAGTCGGGATTGGAAGAGAATACGCTCGTTTTCTTTCTTAGCGACAACGGTGGGCCCACCAAAGAACTGACTTCATCCAACGCTCCCTTACGCGCGGGAAAAGGGGCGATGCATGAAGGCGGCTTGCGGGTGCCGTACATGGTTCAATGGAAGGGAACGATCCCCAAAGGAAAAGTCTATGATAACCCCGTTACGTCTCTCGATATCTACGCGACTGCCGCGGCGAATGCGAACGCCCAAGCTCCCGATAATATCGAAGGCGTCGATTTGGTTCCCTATCTCACTGGCAAGAACACAGACCGGCCTCACCAAACCCTATTCTGGCGTCAAGGCGGCAAATCGGGCCTGCGTCATGGCGACTTGAAGCTGGTTCGCATGGTTAGTAGAAGATCAGTTGGCAACGCGAAATGGGAGTTGTATGACCTTTCCAATGACATCTCAGAGGAAAGAGATTTGGCCAAAACCCATCCCGAACGCCTCGCCGAACTCGTAGCTATATGGGAAAAGATGAACGGCGAGATGCAGGAATCGATGTTTTAGATTGGGGATTGGAATCGCCTGCCCATGAGCGAGGATATGCCCGTTTTAAAAAATGAAACGTATTCTACTTTCGGCTACTATCGTATTCACAAGCTTTACGGTGTGCCGCGGAGCTCCTCCCAATATCCTCTTCTTTTTCACGGACGACCAACGTCATGACACCTTGGGTTGCGCTGGGCATCCAATCGTGGAGACGCCGACCATCGATCAGCTCGCCGCGCAGGGAGCGCGATTCACCAACATGTTCGTCACGCGTTCGACCTGCTGGGCGAGCCGCACGACTATCCTGACGGGATTGACCTCGCGTTCCTCCGTCAAAGGGGACGGATCGGATCAGATCAAGCCAGAGGCGTTGACTGAACTGTTTCCAGACCTATTGCGAGAAGCGGGCTACCGGACGGGATTCTTTGGGAAGTGGCACGCCAAGATGCCAAGGGAATTCAAGCCGGAAGAACACTTCGATGAATACGAACGAATCTTTCGCAGACCCTATTTCAAAGAGATGCCGGACGGGTCGAAACGGCATGAGACGGAGTTGATCGCCGATCGGGGAATCGCGTTCCTGAAATCCCAACAGGGCAACGAAAAGCCGTTTTGTCTCAATCTGTGGTTCAATGCGGGCCATGCCGAAGACAACAACCGTGTTCCGGGCACAGGACACTTTCCGTGGCCCAAAGCGATGGATGGCAAGTACTACGATATCGAAATCCCGGAGCCGCGCTTGTCCGATCCTGCGATCTTCACGGCTCACCCGGAGTTTTTGAAAACCTCGAATCATCGTGAGCGCTACCATTGGCGTTGGGACACGCCTGAGAAGTATCAGCTCAATATGAGGGCCTATTTCCGCATGCTATCGGGAATCGATCACGCCATGGCCCGTGTTTTGCGAGTCCTCGAAGAAGAGGGCCTAGCGGAGAATACCATTGTCGTCTACACGGCCGACAATGGCTACTATATGGGGGATCGCGGTTTTGCTGGCAAATGGTCGCACCACGAGCAATCGCAGCGAGTGCCGCTGATTGTCTACGATCCTCGGAAGCCAAAAGAGCGTCGTGGCCGCTTGTTGGATACACTGGCTCTAAACTTGGATCTACCCTCTACATTCCTCGATTGGGCAGGGGTCGAAGTTCCCGCGAGCTACCAAGGAGCCAGCTTGAAGCCGGCACTTGACGGGGAAACGAACTTGGTTGACTGGCGCGAGGACTTTTACTGCGAACACTTCAATCCGCGCTACTCGATGTCCTGGGAAGGCGTTCGAAGCAAACGCTTCAAGTATGCTCGCTACACCGATCAGGATCCCGAGTATGAGTTTCTCCACGATTTAGAAAACGATCCGGACGAGCTCGTTAACCTCGCTGGCAACCCGGAATTCGAATCGATTCTGAAACAGCTTAGGGAGCGGACGCAGGACTTAGCAGAGGCCTATGCGACTGCCATCCCGTCTCGCGAGTGAACTCCATCGCCGCCCCCGCTTTATAAGCCTAACGCTAGTCGAATGAGTGAAGATCATTGAAGTTTCCAAGACCTTTGGCCATTTTCGGGTGCTGAGAACTTTCTCGCTCAGGCAGAAATGAATACAATCTCTATGAAGACGAACCTCTTGATCCCTCTCTTTGCGAGCCTTGCCATGATGGCGGTCGCATCCATTCCGAATACGCAAGCTCAACAGCGGTCCGAAGCTCGAATGGCTCAAATGCTCAAACGCTTTCCAGAGGCGGATACGAATGGCGATGGCAAACTGAGCCCGAAAGAATTCCAGGCCGCTAACCAATTGGCTCAAGCTGCGGCCGCACGCGCGATTCCGACATTCGATCCCGGATGGGACGAGAATGCGTTTCCGTCGCACGCTGTCAGCCTTAAAACGTCCGAAGAGATCAAGGCCATTTATGAACGCGGCAAGCCCGCCCGCACTTTTGTGGAATCTAGAGACGCCATGTTCTTTCCGAAACCTGCCGATGGTATCCTGCGCATCGTGGGGACGGGCCATAGCTTTACCGCACCTGGCTATAGAACTTTGCCGGCCATCACTCGGGCCGCTGGGTTTGAGCAACCGTTTTGCTTGCACAATGGCGGGGGGCGTACTGGTAGCGTGAGTTATAAGTGGGAGCAGGAAAACGGCATATTCGAATTCGATGGGAAGCCGGTGCCCAAACTCTTGACTGCAATTTCCAACGCGGAGTGGGAGGCGATGATCTGGGGTCCTTATAGGGAAGATAGACCGAAATTCTATACAAGCTGGATCGATTTTTGCGAAAAATACAATTCGGGTATGAAGTACTTTCTGATGGATGCCTGGCCCACGCTGGGTCAGGTCCAGATGCAATATCAGCGCAAAGGAAACCCGAAATCGGAATCATTCTTTACCGATGAGGTC
>JAYZHU010000115.1:0-5843 GCA_036166175.1 Verrucomicrobiota bacterium
AAAGCGGCCAAAGCCAACGGAGCCCTATTTTACCCTATCAATCCTGGATCGGAAGAAGCCTGCTGGCAACGACTCCACGCTGAAGCCCTCGACAAGTTCTTTTCCGGCCACTACGCAGGCGATTACGAGAAAGAACTCGAGGACGCCTTCGAAGCCTGCCTTCCAGAATCGCCGACTTGGAAATAAAACAAAACGCCTGAAGCGCCGACCCTGAGCTTACCGAAGGTTTCAACGGGCCAGTTAAATGTATAAGGTTATACACTTAACCGGCCCGGATTGCATTCTGGGAGAATAGGAGAAAGCCGCATTCATAGGCTAAGATTGCAAGTGGACGAATCAGAAAGCGGCTTATGCCAGCCGGCTCCTATAGATCCGGTTCTAGTCGTCCCCGCCCAGCGGGGATATCAAAGTGCTGCAATAGCGCATACGCTTCAAGCTAACAAGGGATCGACTGCAGGAGCGGGTTTGTCCCGAGATTTCGGAACAGGTTGCCTTTCAATTTTCGCGGGGTAAACGCGCTCCTACAATACTTCAATATGGATGCGTTCGTTGCCCGTTACGTTCGATCTTCCTGCTTCCCGCGACAGTACAGTAGATAAATCAATCTTGTCGCTGAGCCTAAATTCGCCTAGCCACGATGGATGATAATCCCCTTTTTTCGCTCCACCCTCGCGATTCTAATCCTATGTCTGGCAACCATTGGCCAATCGCGCGCCGAGCTTCCCCGTATCCAATCCAACGTGACACGTACATGGATTGGACCCGAGTACTGGGCCAATCCATTGATGAACTGGCGGCTAACCGACGGACGCATCGAGTGCTCGCATGGCGGCTGGGTCAACGAGCTACACTCCCTGACTCATCAACTAAAGCCGGGCAAAGGCAGTTTCACAATGAATGTGACCACTGGGCTTCTCGAGCGCCAAGGGGTATCTTCTCAAGAAACTATCTTCGCCGGCTTCACATTCGCGGCTCTCGGCCACCGTAACGATTACCGGGCAAATATACTCCACGATATCGCCGACGGATTCGGAGCCGTCCTCCAGCAAGAGCGGCCGGTCCGCGCGGGAATCACTAATGATGGACGCCTGGTGGTCGGAGCAGAGATTTCCGAAACTGTTTTCGAAACCAAAGATCTATCCGAAATAAAACTGGACCTTTCGGTAAGCTATGACGAAGGCTCCGCCAATGTTATGTTAACGGCTACCGGCCCAAATGGATCGCCGGAATCGCTATCGGCTCTCATCGAAAGGGATTCCCTGACCGGCAACATAGCACTCGCCTGCCATCCTTTGAAGACAAGATCGCGCAGTCGTCATGATCACTCGGATCCCGATCACCCGACGTTCTGGTTTTCTAACTGGAACGCTAAAGGAGACAAGATAGACGTCAATTTAGGGCAAACCTACGACCCCATCCTCTGGACCCAGTACACTACTAGCCGAGGCGTGTTAAAACTGATGGCCTTTTTCGCGCCCATGGAAGATTCAGCAAGCAAAACAGCGAAACTGCAAATCAAGCGGAACAATCGCTGGGCCACTATCGCCGAATCGGAAATCGATCCGCTTTCCCTGACGGCCTTGTTTCGCGTAGAAAACTGGAATGAGAGCCAGGGGGGCGATTATCGCGTTACCTACGATTGGCGATCAATTTTCGGCGACACCACTGCTTACTGGGGCGGACGTATCCGTAAAATCCCGATAAGCAATTCTGAAGTCAAGCTTGCCGGCCTATCGTGCTCGAATTCAGAGATTTTCCCCTACAGCTTTTTTGTATCCAATCTCATTGAGCAAGACCCGGATCTCGTCTTCTTTTCTGGCGATCAAATCTACGAGCCCAATGGGGGATACGGAATCGTCTTCGCCGGGACGGATGAGGATGTTCCGCGGGCGGCCCTAAACTATCTTGGGAAGTTCTGGTATTTGGGAGTTGGCTTTCGCGATCTCATGAAGGACCGCCCTATAATAATGGTTCCCGACGACCACGACGTCTATTCCAACGACCTATGGGGCAAGTCTGGCATCCCGATGCCCGGCGATGGAGAGGCGAATACGATGCGTTGCTTTGGCGGATACCGGATGCATCCGCGTTGGGTAGAAGTTGTCGAGCATACTCAGATGGGTCACCATCCCGACCCCTACGACGATACCCCCGTAGAACAAGGCATCAATGCCCGCTACACCAGCGTCGATGTTGGCGAAGTCAGCTTCGCATTGATCAATGACCGCAAGTTCAAGTCAGCGCCCGGCGATGTCATCGACGCCATGGAACCCCTTTTCGCCATGCGAGGCGAACGCAACCTCCCAAAACTGGATACGATCAATGAGAAAAACTTCGATACCCGCAAACTCGACCGTAACGATCTGACTCTCCTCGGTGAACGACAACTGGAATTCTTGCAAGAATGGGGGCGAGGCCCATCGAAAATGAGAGCCGTACTCTCTCAATCCCCTTACTGCCAGCCGCATCATCTCATGGTAGCGGACTTCGACTCCAACGGCTGGCCTCAATCGGCCCGCGATCGGGCTCTAAAGGTCATCCGCGAAACCGGTGCAGTCATGATCCATGGAGATCTACACTTCGCCACCCTCGTTCAGCAAGGAACCGACGATTGGGAAGACGCCGGTTGGGCATTTACTCTTCCAGCGGTATCATCACAGACCCATCGAGCCTGGCGACCTGAGGCCGAACCTCGGAACCATATCCACGGAATGCCGGATTACACGGGGCGATTTTTCGATGGCTGGGGCAATAAAATCACTATTTGGGCAGCCGCCAACCCCTTCAGTTTTGTCATCGGCGAAGATTACCAAGGCGAAGGCCGAGCCACCCTCGACTACATGCGCGAAGGCGGGTTAGGATACGGCATCGTTCGATTCGACACGAAGGAAAAGGAAGTCACCTTCGAGAGCTGGCCCGTATTCGGCGCGTTCAAGGGTCCAGGCAATCGTCAGCAACATCCCGGCTTCCCCAGGACGGTGAAAATCGATTAACGGAGCCAAGTCCAGACTTTCGATTGCGAATGGAATCGCGCGAACGCGATCGTCGCCCTACTTCGCCCCCCCATTTACCCTGGGCCTGGCTATCCAAATTCCCAAAAATTAGCCATCCAGTTCAAACCGACTCTTGAACGCTTCCGGTAAACGGAGCGGCTTGCCAGTCTCATAGTCGATCGCCGCCATCTCCGCCTTGGCGATGATAAGCAAGTCGCCCGAATCGTCTACCCCCCTATAATCCAAATCGAACCGCGTTCCCCGAATGTTGCTAAAGGCGATCTCCAAATGCAAGGTATCGGGGTAGGTGGCTTGCTTCGCGTATTTCACGTGCAGTTCGGAAAGGATTAAGGCCACTCCTTCCACATCCATCTCCGAATAGCCTAGGGTCGCCAGGAATTGAGCCCGTCCCTCATGCAGATACTCGACAAAGACGCTGTTGGCTACGTGATCGCCATAATTGTGATCTGTAATACGAACGGGAATACTTGTCTTAAAATGGATGACTGTCGCGTTTTTGATTTCCTTGAACATCTTCCCTCGTGCATTCCTTTCGCTTCATCGATATGGGACCTCGGCCCTACATCACGGCAGAGGGTCAATAGAAGGGCAAATGGCAAGCAATATTATTGTTCGCCCAATAGTGATGGGCGCGTCGCCGAGCCTCGAGGTCTCTTTCGTTTCGCATCCTGGGTTCTAACGCCGCCGATGGATCTAATACCATCAACACCCATCGGAGCATTGCCGCATTCTCAACTCATAAGCCCTTGTTTCGCGCTTGACCCAACTTCCATCCAATATCCTACTCGCCTCGTTTTGCCAAGAGCCATTAAAATCGCCACCCTGACTTCGACTGCCGCTGAGGATTCATGCGACCCGGGCAGCTCGACAATCGCGGTCAACTGATAGCTACCCAGGTAACCTCCCTCATTCCCTCCGATAACGAGTTCGTTAGCCCACCGTTCCCTAATGTCCCCTGACGCCGATTGCTCGCCCCTCAAACGATTCGCGATGTTGAAAATCGTTCCCTTTCTCGCCTATTGGTTCATTCGAGCCTTGAATTGGACCTGGACGATTCGTGAAACCGGCCGGGAACGCCTAGACGCCGCAATCGACGCGAGCGAACCGGCCATCGCCGCGTTCTTCCATGGTAGGATCTTCCTGTTGCTACGCCACTTGACCAAAATACCCAACGCGAATTGGGTTTCTATGTGCTCCAAGAGCCTCGATGGAGAAGCCATGGCCCAGGTAGAGGAAAGGCTCGGCCTCCACGTCGTACGGGGCTCATCTGGCGAAGGCGGGCTGGAGGCCCTTCAAGAAATGATTCGGCTCGTCCGTTCCCAACCGGGCTTTGGAGCTGGTCTGGCAGTGGATGGGTCTCGAGGACCTAGGGGCCATGTCCAAGGGGGAATCGTTAGAATGGCGCGCTGGACTGGCGGGCGCATCCTCCCCATAACCGCTTCCGCGACGCGAGGATGGATCTTCCGCCGAAGTTGGGACCGGACTCTTTTGCCCTTCCCATTCGCTCGCGTGGAAATCGCTTATGGAGAACCGATCGATGTCCCTCGGTCGCTGAATGCGGCCCAAATCGAATCGCTCCGCGAGCAAGTCGAGGAAAGTCTACTGGAACTTCAGGAAACCGTCGACAAACGAGCCGGGTTTTCCGACGAGGGGCCCGTACAAGAACCAATCCCCGCTTAGCCAATCGTTCTTGAGTACATCGGCAATTCCCGCATAGTACACTGCCAAGATGCGAACCCCCCTATTTGTTGTCTCGCTTTTCACTTTCGGCCGGGTTGCTGCCACCGCTTTTGGATTCAATCCCGAGCAATACGACTTTTTCGAAAGCAAAATTCGGCCAGTCCTCGCCGAAAGTTGCTACGATTGCCACAATAGCGTTAACAAGAAAAAGGCCGGGCTGGCGCTGGACTATCGAGATGCTGTCCTCGCCGGAAGCGAGAATGGCAGCGTCATCGAGCCAGGAAATCCTGAGGATAGCCCAATCATTTGGGCCATCCGCCACGAGGACACTGAGATGCCGGCCGAAGGGCCAAAGCTGTCGGATGCGGTTATCAAGGACTTCGAGAACTGGATCGCCATGGGTGCTCCCGACCCACGCGACAAAAAGCCGACCCAGTTGGACCTCGATAATGCCGTTTCTTGGGAAACGCTCCTGGAAAAGCGCCGACAATGGTGGTCGTTCCAACCACTCGAACGCGTTCGACCGCCGAAAGTCGAAGATACCGAATGGAACCAAAGCCCAATCGACCGCTTTATCCTCCCCGCTTTCGACGAGAAAGGGCTGACGCAGCAGGCCAAAGCCGAACCCGGGACACTCGTTCGCCGCCTGCATCTTATACTAACCGGTCTTCCGCCAAGTGCTGACACCGTAAAACGCTTCATCGCCGATCCCTCAGAAGATGCCTACCAGCAAATCGTCGACGATCTATTGGCTTCCGATGCCTTCGGCGAGCGTTGGGGACGCCACTGGATGGACTGGTACCGATATGCCGATTCCCACGGGAGCGAGGGCGACCCCGATCTTCCCTACGCCAGCGCTTATCGCGACTATATCATCCGAGCCCTGAATGATGACGTTCCTTACGACCAGCTGATACGCGAGCACATTGCCGGAGATCTTCTAAGGAAACCGCGCCTCAACGAGCAGCTCGGCATCAACGAGTCCGCCATCGGCCCTGCTCATTTCCGCATGATTCCGCACGGATTCGGCGTGACCGACGCCTATCAAGAGCAAATCGTCAATACCGAGAACCAAATCGACGTGATCTCCAAAGCCATACTCGGGGTAACCGTATCCTGCGCTCGCTGCCACAACCACAAGTTCGATCC
>JAYZHU010000116.1:0-20587 GCA_036166175.1 Verrucomicrobiota bacterium
AGCTGAAGAAATTGTCCGAGTAGCGACGCAGATCGAAGATTTCTCCATCGTAAAAGCGACGCGGCGTCGAGAACGTCGGTCCCGCCCACCAAAACGGTCCACTTACTAGGTCACCACGGCCATCGCCGTTAATGTCCCCAAATCCAGCTCCCTCGGCATAGAAATCACCGTGCAATCGCAGCGAGCTCCAACCATTATCGCCTGCCAGAAGGGCCGTCGAAAGATTCAAACCAATTCCGATGACTAAGGCTGAGGCCCAATATCGGAAACCAACGATCGAGTCTAATAGCTTCATGGGGGAAAATAAAGGATAGCCCTTTTACAATAGAGGATTCCTCCAATGGCCACCAAAAAGGACAGGGCAAGCACCCATTCGATAACGTAGCGCAGTCATCCCGCACCTGGGCGGAGGCAGCGAAAACACGCTAGAAGCCTGCGATACCATTTATACGAATCCCTTATCTCCTTTGTCTACCCCGGCAATCCGCGTCATCCGTGGTTCAAGTCTTCTTCCAGCATAAGTGATCCTAACCACAGATAGCGCAGACTCAACTAAGATGGGGATTCTTAGATTCCTCGAATCATCTGACTGATCCGCTTCATCAACGAGCAATCTTGCATTGTACCCCTACTCCAAGCCGCAGGCTTTGCGGGCTCGTTGAATGACCTGGCTAGCGATGGGGCGGGCTTTCTCCGCTCCAGCTTTCAGCACACTGTCCACGTAATCCTGATTATCCATTAGCTCGGCTCGCCGCTCGCGGGCTTGCTGAAAGTACTCCCAATAAAGCTCGAAGAGTCGCTTCTTTAAATCGCCATAGCCATAGCCTCCCGCTCTTAGCTTCTCCACTTCTTCGGTGTAATCTTCATCGGAGGCAAGATATTTGATCAGTTGAATGGCCCGGTTTTCCTCAGCGTCCGGCTTGGGTTCTTCACGTGTCCGACTATCCATGACAATACTCATGACCTTCTTGCGAGTAGCCTTCTCATCTCCGAAGATGTCGATCGTGTTATTGTAACTCTTGCTCATCTTCTGGCCATCCAAACCAGGAATGGCTTCCACTCCCTTGCGTATGGCGGGATCGGGTAGCTTAAAAGTGTCTCCGTAGGTCTGGTTGAATTTGGCCGCCAGATCGCGGGTGACTTCCACATGCTGCTTCTGGTCACGCCCTACCGGCACGCTATCGGCATCATAGATAAGGATATCCGCCGCCATCAGAACTGGATAGGCGAATAGTCCATGGTTGGTGGGTAGTCCTTTCGCCACTTTGTCTTTGTAGCTATGACAACGCTCAAGTAACCCCATAGGGCATACCGATGATAGTATCCAGGAAAGCTCTACATGCTCCGGAATATCCGATTGTCTGAAAAGGACGGACTTTTGCGGGTCAAGACCGCAAGCAAGAAAGTCAATCGCGACCTGCCGCGTGTATTCCCGCCGCAAGTCAGCATCGTAAAGGGAGGTCATAGAGTGGTAATCCGCGATAAAGTAATAGGCCTCGCCTTTATCCTGAAGCTCGATCGACGGCTTCATCATACCAAAGTAGTTTCCAACGTGCAAAACGCCTGAAGGTTGTATGCCGGAAAGTATTCTCATTTTAATTCCACCGACGGGTAGAGGGACGTGGCTATGTATTCAATAGAGAAGTGATTAAGTGCCCACGAATAACACGGATCGGCACGAATGAAATTGAATGGGATCTTTGGAAATCGGAGGACCGAGCCACCCCCTACCATTCAATTAACCAGAGACTCCCTACAAAGCCGTCTTCATTCCACGTCTTGAGAAACACTTCCAGTCAAAGGCCCAGAGACACTTCAAAGGTATCGGCCGCTACCTCTTGAAGTCCAAACTCGAAATTCAATTCATAACGATTCGAGCGATTGGTGGGTCAAATACAGTCACAAACTCAATCTCTCAGCGGGATTTTCTCCTTAGAAGAACGCTCTAAATACAACTGGCCGGGCTCTAGGTATCCAGAGAAACTCATCGTCGGACCAACTAAGGACCCTTTTCCAATGATCGAGCCAGGCATTAGGGCTGTGTTACATCCCACTTCCGCTTTTTCACCAAGGATGGCTCCGAATTTGCGCAGGCCCGTATCCACCCTTTCTCCGTCAATGTTGACGCGGATGTTTTTTTGATCGAAGCGCAAATTAGACAGGATCACTCCCGCACCCAAATGGGCGCCAGTTCCTAGGATGGAATCTCCTACATAAGAGAAATGGGGAGTTTGAGTCCGCTCCATAAGCAGAACGTTCTTATACTCGCAGGAATTGCCGATCAAGCTTCCTGCTCCGATGATCACATTACCCCGAATGTAGGCTCCCGGGCGGATTTCCACATCCTCGCCGATCCAGCAAGGACCTTCGATTGACGCGAAAGCAGGGAGCTTAACGCCATCTGAAATAAAGACTTCACCCTCGATACGCACACCAGATGGCAGTTCTTTTTCGGAAGCATTCCCTTTGAGATCAGATAAAGCTTTTTTGATCTTGGGCAACCATTCCCAGGGCCGAGCATCTGGAGAAAAGAACTCGGCGAAGGGCATGCTTTCCGGCAACTGGAAAAGATCTGACGCTAGCACGCCGGCACCCTAGGCAAATCGATACCTTCCACAAGCGTATGTTCTGCATCCGAAGCAAATTTACCGATATGTAAAGATCTGAGAGCAGGAGCATGGTGGAGCTTAAAGAGAAGCTACACTGGGAGACCGACGCCCAATGAAAGCTTTATTGTTAACCAATTACTCCAATCGATTAACAAGCCTCGTTAAGCAAAATCGCGGCCTCGCATGGCGTGGGCCAATCCTGCAACCCACAACAAGCCGCGAATTCTTTGCCCTTACGCTTGAGTTAACGGGCTCACGCCGTTGCGAAAATGTTTTCCAACATGTAGCTCGAATCCCGTTCGCCCAATTGGTGATCTACCATCGCCAAGGCTGCGGGCGAGACACGCAACCGGCCCTATAATTTGGGAAATTCAATATTGGACTGAGAAGTTCCTTACTGCCCGGGAAAGCGAATTTCCATTTCTGGGAAATGGAGCGGGCGATGAGATTCGAACTCACGACAGCCACCTTGGCAAGGTGGTGCTCTACCAACTGAGCTACGCCCGCAAAGAAAAGGCCGCTAAAAATCCATTTCCCGCTGATCAAGTCAACAGAAAATTCGGCAGCTCTTAGCTCATTATTCTTCAGACAACAAAAATAACAGACTACGGTATCAATGGTTTACCTGATGAGAATCGATCCGTGACTCGAACGGGTAGAACGCGACCTCCGGGCGCGTTCTTCCGTCAGCTAAAATTCATAAATCCGCTCGGAGATCGGGCTCCGCTTAAATCGGACTGTAAATTAAATTCTTAGCGCACTACCGGTCCTTTACATCCAGCTCAGGCCACTGCTGTAGTTTCCGGTGCAAGGTGCGGCGGCTAATACCCAGTAGTTTTGCCGCGCTGGTTCGATTTCCTTTTGCATCGGCCAAGGCCTCGCGGAGAAGTCGCTTTTCGTTCTCTTCTTTATCCAAGGGCGACACGACTTTGTCTTCGCCATCGATTGACCGCGTTTCTCCACGAAATTTCGATTCCAGATCGTAATCCCGGATAACGCCCCCTCGATGAAGCACGACAACATTTTCGGCAAAATTGCGCAGCTCCCGGATATTGCCGGGCCACGAGTAGCGCCTTAAGCACTGCATGGCGCCCGGTTCGAAAGTGGGAGCATCGATGTGGTTTTCTTCGGCGAATTCCTTCAGGAAATGGTTCAGCAAGATCGGCAAGTCCTCGGTTCGATCCCGCAGTGGCGGCATGGTGATTTGCACAACATTGAGCCTGAAGTACAGGTCTTCTCGAAACGTTCCTTCGTTCACCATTTGCTGAAGGTCGCGATTCGTGGCCGCGACCAATCGAGTGTCTACTTTTATAGATTTGGAACTGCCGATCCGCTCGAACGTTCGCTGCTCCAAGAATCGCAGCAGCTTTACTTGGGTGGCCAAGCTGATCTCGCCTATTTCGTCGAGGAAAAGCGTCCCTCCATCTGCCAGTTCGAACCGTCCAATCCGTCGCTCCGTAGCTCCTGTAAACGCTCCCTTCTCGTGACCGAATAGCTCGCTCTCCAACAAATTGGCCGGCAGAGCCGCGCAGTGCACCGCCACAAATGGGCCTTGCCCACGATTGCTATTTTGGTGAATGGCTTGGGCGATCCGCTCTTTTCCAGTCCCCGTTTCACCCTCGATAAGCACGCTAGCCCTGGAAGGGGCCACCAACTTAACCCTCTCGATAACCTCTTTCAGCTCCTTCGAGTTGCCGATAATCCCCTCGAAGCTGTATTTGACATCCAATCGCCCGTGCAGGCTTTCCACCTCAGTCTGCAGGCTCTTCGACTCTAAAGCCCGCTTCATGAGGATCTCCAGCTTCTCCAAATTCACCGGCTTGGTAAGAAAGTCGTAGGCCCCACGCTTCATCGCCTCCACCGCAGAAGGCACATTTCCATAAGCCGTCATCATTATCACAGGTGGGCGGTTCTTCAGGGCCAAGGCCTTATCAATTACCTTGAGTCCCGATTTTCCCGGCATGCGCAGATCCGTAAGCACTAGATCAAATGTCTCGCT
Organism: Verrucomicrobiota bacterium; assembly: GCA_036166175.1. Classification (GTDB taxonomy): domain Bacteria; phylum Verrucomicrobiota; class Verrucomicrobiia; order Opitutales; family Opitutaceae; genus Pelagisphaera. The sequence goes on from JAYZHU010000116.1 coordinate 4,609, forward strand.
CTCCATCAGCGTGAAGGCCTGATCTGCATTCTCCGCAGGATAGACATCGTACTGGTCCTCCAACATTTGCTGGAGCCCTTCTCGCGTATGACGCTCGTCGTCGACAATCAAAACCGTTGGCAACATGCCATCTGACTAAGGTACCCGATACTGGAGTCAATGGGCAAATTTGTCCCATTGAGAGCGAATAGCAACACGCGGCCTGCTGCCCCGCGCCACTTGATATCCCTATTTTTCATCCTTCAACCTTCATCCCCGAACTTATTATCTACTCCAACATACGGAATTTTCGATTTTGCTTCGGAAACTCCAAGGTCACCACCGTGCCAACACCTTCCTTGCTATCTATGCCAACTTGTCCCCCGTGCTCACGCATAATGCGTTCTACAATCATGAGACCCAATCCCGTACCGCCTTTCTTGGTCGTGTGATACGGCTCGAATACACGCGATAGAATATCCTGGCTGATCCCTGATCCCGAGTCTCCGAAGCGAAGATACAAACGCTCCTCATCCGACTGCACCTTCACTCGAATGAAACCGCCAGGCTTCATCGCTTCCATGGCATTCTTAGTTATGTTGAAGAACACCTGCTTCACCTGCTGTTTGTCCGCCCGCACGATAGGACTTTCAGCATCAGCCTCCATCTCCACTTTTATGCCCCGGTCTTCAAGTTCGCTGGCTTGGAACTGTAGCGATTCCTCCAGTAGCTCGTTTAAGTTAACGGTTTGAAAATCCGGTGTCTGCGGCCGAATCGCCTCCAGAAAATTCTTGATGATGCCATCCAAGCGCGAGACTTCCGCCCGGCAAACTTCCACTGACGACTCTAATTTACTGCGAGAGGCCAATTCTTCCAGTTTCTTCAATTGGCGTTCGATTAACTGCAAATGGATGGTAATCGAGTTCAAAGGATTCCCCAACTCATGAGCGACTCCCGCGGCAAGAAGCAAAATGGAGCTTATCCGCTCGGATTCAATCATCGCCTCGCTAGATTGTTTTTCCGACGTGATATCGGAAAGAATCACTACAAATTGGTTCGATGTATCGCTGTGCGTTTCTCCAGCCCCCTCGAATGGTAGGATATACAACCTCACGTACCTGTTCTCTGGGTACGTCAATTCTAGCTCTCTTGAGCTGACAGACGATTCGAGCCGAGCGCCTTCCTCCAACCCAAGCGATCCTCTCAGCTCAGGGATCAGTCGCCAAAGCGACACCTCGCCGATATCGCTATCCTTGAGCCCGATCATCTGATGGCTGGCGATATTAGCGTACTCGATCACTCCCAAATCGCTAATCACTAGGATTCCTTCACGAGCCGTATTGAAGATCGTCTCCAGAAAAGCCCGCTCACGCGCGAGCTTGTTGACCAGATTCGTCAAATTTGTCGTATCCAAAGAATCAACTTGGCCGAGAACGCGATCGAGCGAGGAGACCTTCTTTCCGGTAATCATTCCTGCTCTTTAGAACCGCTACAGCAAAATGGCAATATTTCCTCGCCTCGCGCCCCTGTTTGCTTTGCGCTTGCCATCGCAAAAGTTGGCCGTTCGATTCGCACGTATTATGTGCGCTTTGCAAACGAGACCCGCTGCAGACTGTAAATACGATTGCGTTTCCCTGGGCGAAATCATGCTCCGACTGGATCCTGGCGAAGGCCGGACGCGGACGGCCCGATCCTTCACTGCCTGGGAAGGCGGCGGCGAATACAATGTAACACGCGGCCTTCGACGCTGCTTCGATATGAAGACCACAGTCGTCACCGCGTTTGCCGACAACGAGGTCGGGCGCTTGCTGGAGGATTTCATCCTTCAAGGAGGTGTCGACACGGACTACATTCAATGGAAAGCATACGACGGCATCGGAAGATCCACTCGCAATGGGCTTAACTTCACGGAACGAGGCTTCGGTATTCGCGGAGCCAAAGGCGTTCCCGATCGTGGCAATACTGCATCAGCCCAAATGAAACCAGGAGACATTGACTGGAACAAGCTGTTCCAACAGGATGGCGCACGCTGGCTCCACACTGGGGGCATCTTCGCCGCTATAAGTGAAACGACAGCAGACCTGGTTATCGAAGCGGCCAAAGCAGCAAAAGAGGCCGGAACTATCGTCTCTTACGATCTTAACTACCGTCCTTCTTTATGGAAAGGTATTGGCGGCATAGAAAAGGCCCAGGAAGTTAATCGAGAGTTAGCCCGATATGTGGACGTGATGATTGGCAACGAGGAAGATTTCACAGCCTGCCTCGGCTATCAAATCGAAGGAGTCGACGGAGGACTCTCGAACTTGGAGACTGAAAGTTTCAAATCGATGATCAACCGGGCTGTGGCTGACTACCCGAACTTCAAGGTGGTCGCCACTACGCTTCGCGGCGTCAAAACAGCAACGGTGAATGATTGGGGAGCCATTTGCTGGGCAGACGGGTCGTTCCACGAGGCCACTCACCGGCCGAATCTCGAAATTATGGACCGGGTAGGTGGTGGCGACTCCTTCGCTTCCGGACTGATCTACGGTTTGATGACCGATGGCGACGCGGCTAAGGCCGTCGAATACGGGGCTGCCCACGGCGCCCTAGCTATGACAACGCCTGGCGACACAACTATGGTCACTCTTGCCGAGGTGGAAAAGCAGATGTCCGGCGGCTCGGCCCGAGTGGATCGATAGACGAATCGCCGTGTAGAGGGTAGGCGATCGCGCCATCCTGCATACAATACGCGATCTCTGATAGTGTCTGCTGCCAGATGAACCCAGGCAACGATCGCGTTTGCGGATGTCCGTAGGCAAGACTTGAACACCTTCATTTTAGCGGGCGATACGAATTAGGGCGGTCCTGCTTGATTATTCCGAAAATTAGCCCTTTGCTCCCCTGTCGATGATGAGAACACTTGGATCTGGATCGACGCTAGTCGCGTTGATCGCTCTACTAGCCTCTGGCTGTAGCCGACCAACCGTGAAGGTTTACGATGTCCCCAAATCGGAAACGCCCGACCCTTCCTTAGCTGAACAATCATCCCGACCAAATACTCCCGAGGATCGCGGCTGGATTCGCTGGACGAAGCCCGAGCCATGGACTGAACTCGCCCCCACCGCTTTCAGGAAAGGAAATTTCGTTTTCGAAGATGAGTCCGGAGGAAAAGTCGAAATAACCGTTTCCTCATTCCCCGGAGATGTCGGCGGCACTCTAGCGAACGTCAATCGGTGGCGTGGCCAGGCTGGCCTCAGCGCAATCAGTCAAGATGAGCTCGCCGCTTCTCTGAGCGACCTGACAATAGATGGCCACCGCGGCCAGATAGTGGACATCTTGCCCGAGGACGAAGACCCACAGGCAGCTAGAATAGTAGCCGCTATTTTCATGTACCGGGGGGAGAGCTGGTTCTTCAAAATGTCCGGTCCACAATCAATCGTGGATGGCCAGAAGCCCATCTTCGACAACTTCATCGAATCACTGGAATTTACTGACGCCAACGCTGCCAGCTCTCAAGAAGACGAATCATCTGAATCTCAATCCCTTGTCCTCACTTTCGAAACACCAGAAGGATGGACCAAATCCAGCGGATCCTCATTTCGCATTGCCAGCTTTCAGATCGAACTTGAAGGCTTCGATCCCGGAGATTTTTCCATCACCCGTTTTCCCGGCGATGCCGGCGGGGTCTTCGCCAACGTGAACCGATGGCGGCAGCAAATCGGACTTCCTAGCTGGTCCGAATCCCAAGTCGACTCCAATGCAAAACCGATCGCGGCAGAGGACTTGCAATTCAATTTCTTCGACCTAGCTCCTCGCACCGAGGAGGAAAAAAAGAAGGTCGAGGAACGAATTTTAGCGGCCGTGATGGAACATGATGGCCAGAGCTTTTTCTTTAAACTGAGGGGGGAAATATTTCTCGTAGAAACGCAGCTAAACACGTTCCTGCAATTGCTTCGATCGACTCGATTCGAACCGCAATCCCCTTGAGCTGCCACCGCGAATGAGGCCTTTCATTAAATTCTTTTCATCGTTCGAGCTAGCCATCAGTTGCATGGCTCTAAGCGTCGTCCTAGTATTCATTGGCACCATCGCCCAAGTACAATTGGGCATTCACGGAGCTACCGAACTCTACTTCTATAGCTTTTTCCTTTATTGGGAGATCCCCGGCATCGGAGTGTCTATCCCTTACTTTCCGGGTGGATACACAATCGGCTTTCTTCTACTAATTAACCTGGTCACAGCTCTTTTCGTCCGCTTTCGCTATTCCTGGAAAAAGACTGGCGTACTACTCGTCCACTTCGGCGTCATAACCCTCCTCATCGGCGAGCTCATCAGCAGCATGATGCAAGTCGACAGCGCCATGATCATCGACGAAGGCGGGAGCTCAAATTATTCTGAGGATCGGCAAATCGCGGAGTTGGCTATCACCGACCACAGTCGCTCCCAAGAGACCGATCGTGTTTATGCTTTCCCTCACGTAATGATGGAGAACAAGCAAGACGCCCGTCATGAAGAGCTCCCCTTTACCGTGAGCGTCAATCGCTACATGGCCAATGCCGAGTTACGTCGTCGGGATGATACCGCCCCCAGCGATGCCCTTACTGTCAATCAAGGAATCGGGCTCAACACGTATGCCATTCCCCTTCCAAAAACCGGCAAGATGGACGATGTCAATCGAACCACTGCGATCCTAACTGTATTCGACAACGCCAACGGGGAGGTCGCAGGAACCTGGCTGGCAAGCCTCGGCTTCCCTCAACAGAAGTTCCAATTCCAGGGGAAAGAGTATTCGATGGAAATCAGACGCAAACGCTACTACTACCCCTTCGATATCAAGCTGCTCGATTTCAGTCACGACCGCTACTTGGGAACAAACATCCCTATGAATTTCTCTAGCGATATCGAGCTCACCCATCCCCAGCGAGGTGAGAAACGGGAATTCCTCATCTACATGAATCACCCGTTACGATACGATGGGCTAACGTTTTTCCAAAGCGGTTTCGCCAACGAGGACACCACGACTATCCTTCAAGTCGTCAGCAATCCAGGAAGACACCTCCCATACATTAGCTGCATTCTCATTTTCCTTGGCCTTTCTGTTCAATTCGGAATCGGCCTGTTCTCATTTACCCAGAAGCGATTGAAGAAGTCATGAAACAACGTCTGCCCTGGATTATCTCTATTACTGTCCTTATGTTGTACTTCGCTTCCAACTACAGGAAGCAATCGCCTAGCGGCGAGATCGACTACGATGCCTTTGGCAACACGCCCGTTCATTTGAATGGCCGTGTGCAACCTCTGGATTCTGTGGCCCGAAATGCGCTGCTGGGCATGCGCTACAAGCGCACATTCAAGGACGAAAACGGCAAGAAGACGCCAGCTATCGTTTGGCTAACCGAACTGATGATGCGTCCCGACCTAGCTCATGAGAGACCCATTTTCCGCATACAGGATGAAGACGTCCGAGCCTTGCTAAAGCTGCCCAATAAACCGAGTAATCGCAGCAAAGTCATGATAGCCTTGCTGGGGCCGGGGAGCGACAAATTCTACTATTCCTTTAGTGAAATTGGCCCATCATTAAAAACGATTAGCGAACAAGCTCAACAAGCCAGCGAGCTGGAAGACGCTCAACGGTCGAGGTTTCAAAGAGCGGTCATAACATTGGCGCGAGCCTTGTCTAACTATACGGGTCTCAGTCAATCGCTTCATCACGGGCAAGTAGCCTCGTTCACGCAAGAGCTCAACGATCTAGAGCACTTTGCGGCCGAAGGAATCGAAGCCGTCAATCTCCGTCAACAAGGAGCAGAGTACGACGAAACCGCTTTCAACCAAATGATGAGCATCGGATTCCTCTATCAAGGTTTCGAGCAATCAGCCAAGTTATTGACCTTTCCCCAGGATACCGGCGGCGAAGAGCTAGATTGGAACAAAACGAGCCATGTTTTGAGACAAGTTCTGCGCGAAGGCGGAGCCAGTGAAATCATTCGCAGCTACGCTGCCGTCATTGATTCTTATCGAACCGATGATTTTCAAGCCTTCAATGAGAACGTCCAAAAACTGCATGCGGACTTGCGAGCGGTTGACCCGACGCTGGTGAGAAAAGCCAGCGTCGAACAGCAGTTCAATTTCATTGAACCGTTTTATATCGCCGCAACCGGATACGTAATAGCCTTTTTGGCCGTAATCATCTCATGGGTACGTTGGCCTCAAATCATGAACAAGGCGGCATTCGGACTAATTTGCTCCTGCGCCGCCATACATACGATCGGAATCATGTTCCGCATCTACATCATTGGCTATGCTCCCGTCATTAATCTCTACTCGTCGGCAGTTTTTGTCGGATGGGGCGCCGTGCTTCTGGCAATCTTGTTGGAGGCGATATTCAAAAACAGCATGGGCAATGCCACCGCGGCCATTATTGGATTCGCTACCCTTTTGGTCGCCCACCATCTATCAGTAGGCGGCGACACCTTGGAAATGCTCCGAGCTGTGCTTGACAACAACTTCTGGCTAGCCACTCACGTGATCATCATCACTCTCGGCTACTCAGCTACATTTTTGGCTGGAACGATAGGCTTCATCTTTATTCTGATGTCCGTCTTGTCCCACCGAGTCGACAAAAAGACGGCTCGAACATTCGGCTCCATGGTCTACGGAATCGTTTGTTTCTCCACACTTTTCAGTTTTGTAGGCACGATCCTAGGGGGCATCTGGGCGGACCAATCCTGGGGTCGCTTCTGGGGGTGGGATCCGAAAGAAAACGGGGCCCTTCTAATCGTCATTTGGAATGCCGTAATCCTTCACTGCCGCTGGGGCGGGTTCGTCAAGACGCGAGGGCTGATGATGCTGGCCGTTTTCGGCAACGTCATTTGCAGCTGGTCATGGTTCGGAACGAACATGCTAGGCATCGGATTGCATGCCTACGGCTTCATGGACGCAGCATTTGCCTACCTGTCAGCCTACATGCTTGCCCAGGTGGCAGTCATTGGGCTGGCGGCAATCCCCACCCGCTATTGGAAGAGCCAATTCGTCTAGACGATCTAAACAAGTAGCGACGCCTAGACAGGCAGTGAGGCTTGGTCCAATACTGAGAAAAATTTAGGCGAAGAACCAAGCCGGTCCTCCCTACCTCAAGTCCGACGCAACTACTAGGGAGCAAAATCGCTCCCCTACACCGCTTCGGCATTTACGGCCCGAGCGAGCTTCAAGTCGTCTCCTTCCAACGAATACACGACTTCCATTCCGTCTTGCACCTGGCCTTCGATAATGGCTCGGGCCAAGGAAGATTGAATTGATCGTTGCATAAACCGCTTTAAAGGGCGGGCCCCATAGACCGGATCGAATCCTTTCTCAGCGATCCAAGCGATTGCATCGCTGTCCAGCGAGACCGTAATCCGACGATCCGTAAGGGTCTTGTTGAGCTCAGCCAGAAGAAGGACGACGATCTTCTCGATCTCCTCGAGATTAAGTGGCTTGAATATCACCGTCTCGTCTACCCGGTTCAGGAACTCGGGACGAGAGTGAGCCCGAAGCTCAGTAAGAACCGACTCCTCGACAGACTCGGGAATTTCCGTGCCCACAACCCCATCCAACAAATGCTGACTGCCGATGTTCGACGTCATAATAATCACCGTATTCTTAAAATCAACTGTCCGCCCATGTGAATCCGTTACCCGGCCCTCATCTAGAATCTGGAGCATTACGTTAAAGACATCCGCATGGGCTTTTTCGATCTCATCGAAAAGCAACACCGAATAAGGCTTGCGACGAACGGCTTCGGTCAGTTGCCCGCCTTCTTCATATCCTACATAACCAGGAGGAGCCCCGATTAAGCGGGCAACCGCATGGCGCTCCATATACTCGGACATGTCGATACGAACGACTGAATCCTCACTATCGAACAGCGTTTCCGCTAACGTCTTAGCCAATTCTGTTTTTCCTACTCCGGTGGGCCCTAGAAAGATAAAGCTGCCAATTGGGCGGCTAGGATCCTTTATTCCCGCCCTGGCTCGTAGTATGGCTTCGGATACGAGTTTGACAGGTTCATCTTGGCCGATAACACGCTCGTGCATAATCGATTCAAGATGCAATAGTTTCTGTCTCTCCCCTTCAATGAGGCGCGTTACCGGAACCCCCGTCCAGCGAGAAACGATATCGGCTATCTCCTCTTGAGAAACCTCCTCCTTCACCAAAGTCCGCTCAGCTTGCCTGGATTCAGCTTCCGCCAATTCAGCCTCCAATTGAGGCAACCGTCCATGCTTCAACTCGGCCGCCTTGTTCAGGTCATAGGAACGCTCCGCTCTTTCGATTTCCGCTTTCGCATTTTCGATAGACTGACGAAGATCCTGTAATTTGGATACGGAGGCTTTTTCGTTCTCCCATTGCTGGCGCTGAGCCTTGTCTTGCTCTTTCAGATCCGCGATTTCCTTGCGGAGGTTATTCAATCGGGTCTTCGATGCTTCGTCCGTCTCTTGTGAAAGGGCCGTTTCTTCAATCTCCAGCTGCATCAAACGCCGGGTCAAAGCATCCAAGTCCTCCGGCATGCTATCCATTTCGGTTCGGATGCTGGCGCAGGCTTCATCGACGAGATCGATCGCCTTGTCTGGCAAGAATCTGTCGGATATATAACGATCCGAAAGTGTAGCCGCGCTTACCAGAGCATTGTCCTGAATACGCACCCCATGGTGCACCTCAAATCGCTCCTTCAATCCCCGCAGTATTGAAATCGTGTCTTCCACATTCGGTTGATCCACCAAGACGCTTTGGAAGCGTCGCTCCAAGGCAGCATCTTTTTCGATATTCTGCCTATACTCGTCTAAGGTCGTGGCTCCGATACAGTGTAATTCACCCCGGGCAAGCATGGGCTTGAGCAAGTTGCCCGCATCCATCGCTCCCTCAGCTTTGCCCGCTCCGACGATAGTATGCAACTCATCAATAAAGAGAATGATCTGGCCCTCTGAGGTTTTCACCTCCTGCAACACGGCTTTCAGGCGCTCTTCGAATTCGCCTCGGTATTTCGCTCCCGCCAAAAGCGAACCCATATCCAATGAGAAAACCGTCCGGTCCCTCAACCCTTCAGGAACATCTCCTCGGACTATACGCTGAGCCAGTCCTTCCACGATGGCGGTTTTACCCACACCCGGTTCCCCGATAAGCACTGGATTGTTTTTGGTCTTGCGAGACAGAATTCTAATGACTCGACGAATCTCGTCATCACGACCGATTACAGGATCCATTTTCCCGCTACGCGCTCGTTGTACTAGATCAATGCCATACTTTTCCAATGCCTGGAAAGTCGCCTCTGGGTTTTGGCTCGTCACCCGCTGAGATCCTCGCACGGATTGCAAGGCTGTCAGTGTCTTGCCCCGGTCCAAGCCGAAGCTTTTGAACAAATTGGCTAGAGCCGCCGGTTTGCCCGTTGCCAGCAAAGCCAAAAACAAGTGCTCCACGCTGACAAAATCGTCCTTCAAACTGGCGGCCTCTTCTTCCGCCTTCGTAAAAACGTCATTCAAGGCGGGCGTAATGAAAATCCTGCTACTGTCTAAAGAACCGGAAACGCTCGGTAGTTTGGCGATCTCCCTATCGATGCTCAAAGCCATGGCATTAGGGGTGATTTCCAGTTTACTGAGCAGTCCTTGGACTATCCCCTTCTCTTGCCCGACAAGCGCCGACAGGAAATGCAGGGTGTCTACTTCGTTGTTCTTATTCCGCCGGGCAATCGCCTGTCCCTCAGTTAGGGCATTGCGAGCCATTTCCGTAAGTCGATTTGGGTCTATCATTCAGTTTTCCTCCTCAGGCTCCCATCGCATAAATCGTACCGAAGCCGGATTTTTTTGAGTCTCAAAGCTTTCGTGCCCGTTCAGAAAATATAAAATCGTTTATTTAGCTGTATATCAATTACTTATGATAGAGACGATGAGATCGAACCACTCAATCGCTACCTCTGTAAAGGGGGTTGTAGAGCAGCAGCACAGGGCCGCCTTGACCGCTACTAAAACGTAATTGTGACATTATGGCACGCAATTCTACGAACCTTCTATCCCTATTCACGGGAATCCCAAAGGTACCCAACACCCGGGCTATCCGCATCCCTCCAACCATAGAACAAGAAAAGATCCTGGCGCTCTCGCTCCAGGCCATCAGAGACAAACTGAATATTCTGGTAATGCATGCCCCGTTTTGGCGAAAGGTCGCTGCGAAGTCTCCAGGATGCGCCCTGATCTTCCGACACCCACTCTTCAACACGCTGCCCCCACCCGTATTCATCCATCCCCTTTTTTATGATTTTCTCGCCGCTACCCGTTATCATTAAGGCCCGATAGACGCCTTGCTCATCGAGTTGCAAGCAGCTCGCATTAAATGGATGAAGCGTTTTGGCGATGCGCGTTTTGCGCCACTTTTCTTGTTCTCGAGAGACGAAATAGAAACTGCTATCCGTCGGCGTTTCTTCCGATACAGGCAGTAGAAATGCAGGTTCGCCCATCTCGTTCAGGCAAATGGAAGGGCCTACGGCCGCCACTCGCTCTTTAGTGTCCCACACCAGACATTTCTCATCGGCCACTTTCTTCCGAACTGGCAATTCGATTTCCTCGCCATCTATATTGTAACCCCGTCCAGTTGGAAGATCGACGTAGAGATAGTATAGATTGTAGCGCTGCAAATGGTCGTTCAGGAATGCATCGTACCGTTTGTTGTACAGAGGATCTTCAACTTTCCAAATAAAAGCCACATGGAGCCGTGTACCGTCCTCGCTGACTGCAGTCGTATTGTACGAACCCGAAAACGCTGCATGAAGCCCGTCCTGCGGCTCCTCTCCCAGATTGATGACGGGACGTCCGCCTCCCTGCCATGTATTTCCACCGTCATTGGAAACATGATACTGCCAGAATCCCAGGTGACCAGAATATCGCGTATAGACTAGGGTCTTTTCGTCGTATATGCGATGAATCTTGGGATAGGAAATCGACTCCGAAAAATCGATACCTCTTCGCCATTGGGTGGAATCGCCGGGCTTTTTGGAGACCAAGTGGATCCCGGTCGTCCGATGGCATCCAAACAGGGCATGCAGATATCCGTCTTGATCCGACCATATTACGGGAGCGAAGTGGTGGTCTTGCCTGTATTTTCGGGCATTGATTTCGTCCTCGAATCCCTCGATCAATAAAACTGGTTCGGAAAACGAGCGGGCCTGCAAGTCGTAGTAAGCGCAATAGGGAAACCCATCGTCCCCTCGCCAGACGACGTGCATTTTCTCACCCAAGGTAACCGCGTGCGGGTACTGGCGATTGTCGTATAGCATCTTCAATCCGCCATTGTCAGCGAAGGGAATGATGTTGGGTTTCCCTTTACCTGCATTCGCCGCGAGGAAAAATAACGAGAGCATTGAAAGCCAGTAGAGAGACCTCAAAGAGGGGTGAGGATTTAGAGTGTTCACTGCCCCCAATTGAAAGCCGCTTCGGCTAAATGGCAAAACATTATGCCTCTGTCCCCCATTGAATTACCACAGGCCCCAGCGTTGACATTCCCCTTCACCGAAAAAGGCTTTCCAAATGATGTTTAGCCTGCTTCGCAGAATCAGACGCGGTCTCGTTAGAGATAGAAGCTTTCGCAAGTACCTACTTTATGCGACCGGCGAGTTCGTTTTGATTGTCGGAGGCGTTTTAATAGCCCTCTACTTGAACAATTGGAACGAAGAAAAGCAGAATCGCGAAGAGGAAGAGGTGATCTTGGGCCAAATTCTTGGCGAGCTGGGATCCATGAATCGCGCCGTCAATCGCATTCTGAATGGGATCGAGCGCAAGTATGAGTCGCTAACGAATCTCGAGGCCCATTTTTCCGGCCATGCTCAAAGCGACAATCCCAAAGCTTTCCTGAAGCTTGTCGTCAACGCTGCCGGTTTCGGTTGGGAGCAACCTCGAGCAGAAAGAGCCGCTTTCGCCGAAATCGTGGGATCTGGAAAACTGGGGTTGATTAGGAACGTCAGACTTCGCCAAGAGCTAAGCCGCTTCCGTCACAGGCTCCAACAAAGGGAAGATCGATCGATAGGCCGATTGACCGAATTCCCCCAACGAGTCCAAGACTTTATACCCATGCAAGGAGAAGCGAACTTGCTCGATGATCTTGACAGCGAGCAGATCGAGGTCGCGGTTAGAAAAGTGTCCGATTCCGATATCGAGAATTTGATAACAGCCGAGCAAAACCAGGCTCGGTTTATACTAACCAACCGAGGAGGAGTCCAACAGTCTTTTGGCGAGGATCGAGTAGCTTTTCCCGAGCTTGCCTGCGTTCCAGATTGAATCCGCCTTCCAAGCCTCCACCCGTCAATGAAGTACAAACGATTTGGTAAAACTGAACTACAAATGCCGGCCATCTCCTGTGGGGGGATGCGGTACCAGCACAAATGGGATGACATTCCCTGGGATGAAGTGCCCAAAGAGGGACAAGAAAATCTCGAATGCACCATCGAGCGAGCTCTGGAGCTAGGCATTAATCACATCGAAACGGCTCGTGGCTACGGAAGCTCCGAAATGCAATTGGGATTTGCTCTAAAGAATTTCGATCGCCAATCGATCATCTTGCAAACCAAGGTAGCTCCGGAGGATGATCCCAAAGACTTCCGAAAAACCTTCGAAAAATCTATGAAGTATCTGCAGCAGGACTACGTCGATCTCCTAAGTCTGCATGGATTGAACAACCGTGAGCTCATTGAATTCGCTCTGAGAGACGGGGGCTGCCTGGAAGAGGCCTACAAACTGAAAGAGGAAGGACAGGCCAGGCATATCGGCTTTTCAACGCATGGTTCCAATGCGGAGATCGTTGAAACGATTGAACGCGGAGATTTTGAATACGTAAACCTTCACTGGTATCTGATCGCCCAACTCAACGGACCCGCAATCGAAGCGGCCGCCAAAAAAGACATGGGTGTCTTTATCATCAGTCCCAACGATAAGGGAGGGCGACTCTACAACCCGCCCGAAAAACTGAAGCAGCTTTGCCAGCCTCTGCATCCCATGGTTTTCAACGACCTGTTTTGCTGGGCCAACCCGAATGTTCACACGATAAGCTGCGGAGCCGCTCGTCCCAGCGATTTCGATACGCACGTTCAAGCCCTGGAATACTATGACCGATCAAAGGAAACCATCGCGCCTATCCAGGAGAGCTTGTACAGAGAGGTTGCTCAGACATGCGGCGAAGACTGGCTTGAAACCTGGCACATGGGGATACCGGAGTGGAGCGATCTACCACAAGGGATCAACGTCAAAGACACCGTCCGTTTGTGGACTTGGGCGAAGGCGGTCGATCTCGTTGATTTTGGCAAGTGGCGTTATAACATGCTGGGGAACGCCAGCCATTGGTTTCCTGGCAATACGGTAAAGAAACACGATAAGAAAGCTATGCGGGAGGCCCTGAGCAACAGTCCCCATGCCGACCAAATCATGGAAATATTGGAAGAGGTTCGAACTATTTTTGCCGACGCTCCGGTCAAACGCCTTAGCCAGAGCTAGCTGAGCCCAAGTTGGCGCGAACAGCGAATCGTAACTGAGTGGAACTCGCGAGCGTTTGCACTGTAGCAACTATTCGATGAATCTCCGAACCCAACTCCAGCTAAACTCATTGCTGGCATTCCTGACGATTACGCTCGCCTTAAGCGCAACATCCCGGGCCGCCAGCCTCGTAGTAGTCAACTCCAAGGCTCACGAGGACTTCTCAATCGCTCGCGAACAGGATCCATCGAAGGAAGTGTTGACCTACGCTTTCATGAAGGGCCGTTTTCATCCAGGTACACGCAATGATCCGGCCATGAACAACATGAGCTTTAGCGAGCTCGTCCTGGAAATCGCTACCCACCTGCAAAAACAGAATTTTCTGCCGGTTCCAGATCCTCAAAAAGCGGATTTGCTGATAGTCGTCCACTACGGAGCCACTTCCGTGCAAGACTCGTTTGAAGAGCTGCAGGGAATCACTTCGCTTGAGGACTACGGATTCGGCGATGGAGCTGTCGCCTCAGCCAGCTCGAGAGGCGGATCCGTGGATGTCAGCGCCTTGAACGCGATTCAGGACATGCAATTCGAGATCAACAAGAATCTCACTATTCAGCAAGGCAACCAAGGCTCGATGAATTACATGGCCCATTTGATAGGCATGGAAGAGGCGTTCGCAGGAGACATCGGTCCCAGCGAAGAACGCTATCTAATGAATCTTCTCAACGAGGAACGCTATTTCATTGTCCTTATGGCTTACGATATCCGCAAGCTGCGCGAAGGCGAGATCCACCTGCATTGGACAACTCGATACAGTATTCGGGCTACTGGCCAGGCCTTTGGCGATGCCCTCAAGGACATGAACCTCGTCGCAGGCAATTACTTCGGCAAAAACATGGGGGAGCTCGTTAAAAAACGAGTTACCGACAAATCCCGTGTAGAATTAGGTCAACTAAAAGTCGTGGGCACGGAGGGTGAAGATGACGAGGAGGAGTGATGGATAGGCTTCATACCCATTGATCGCAGGAGCGGCTTTACGCCGCGATAAACCTCTCCTTTTCGGCTGACTGGGGTCAGTCTTCGCCTTGGCTACGCCAGACTCGCAGTCAGCCCTGCCATTGGAGATCCGAGAAGTTTAACTACGGAGTACTCTCAATAATTCTCTTGAGACGTCAATAGTCCGCTCCTGTCAAACTATTAAGAACGGAGTCCTGCCATTCTCTCAGCTGATCTTTCATTCGCTTAACCAGGGAGGGCATGGCGGAGGACAGATCCGTGGTCTCATAGGGATCATTGGCCAAATCGAATAGTTCGATCCCCGAATCTCTTTTCGCATCGACTACCAGCTTGTATCGATTATCCAATACAGCTTTGGGACCGGCATAGTCGGCGTCTCGGATTACCGGATGATGAAAATTGACGAAACTTCGCGTGTACTTTCCAGCCATCTGTTTCACTAATGGCGTCGTTCCATCTTGGAGACTCGGCTCGATATAAGGTTTCCTCTTCGTGGACGTCTCCCAGTTGGTGTCGTATTCCCAAAAATAGATCGGCTCAGGACGGCTAGACATTTTCCCATCCAAAAGCGAAACCAAGTTAATCCCATCCAGCGGCCTGTCGGGTAAAGCCTGTCCCGCCAATGCGCAAAGCGTTGGAAGCATATCGCTCGTTACCGTATTCACATCCGATATAAGATTTTTCCGAAGACGGTCTGGCCATTCGATCACTCCCGGGACCCGTACTCCACCTTCGTATACGTCTCCCTTCAAACCATTGAATGGATTGGTAGCGTTGCCACTCGATGGCACACCATTGTCTCCGCAGTACCAAAGCAACGTATTGCCTCTCCTTCCCTCGTCATTCAAATAGTCTCGCAGCTTTCCAATAGCCCGGTCCATCGCAGTAATTTCAGCATAGCGCTCTCGCAACACATCCCCAAGCGGACGCGCGGTTGCCTTGCCTGTTTCCAAGCTCGTGAGTCCAACTCCGCGGTCATTGAACAAACTAGGTATTTGATCATAAAGAGCCAAATCTTCGGTCAAGCCCATATAGGGTTCATGAGGCGAGCCGAACCAAACGACCGCGAAAAATGGTGTGTTCTTCTCCGTCTCGTCTATGAAGCGGATCGTTTCGTCGATAACGATTTCACTGCTCTCACCCGGGTATTTTCGCGGCTTGCCTCCGTTTCTCGAGAGCACTGGATCCAGCTCGAAAAAGTTGTCATGAGACAGCCATTCATCGAAACCAAAAGCCCCAGGATTAGTGGGCGAGCTCGCCTTGACCGGACCCAAATGCCATTTCCCGAAATGCCCGGTTCGATAACCGGCTCCTTTGAGCAACTTTGCTATTCCAACCTCTTCAGGACGCGTTGACCAATTCGGCATAAAGGTTCCGTATCGATTGGGGTGGCGACCTGTGATCACGCTGCCTCTTGTCGGGGAGCAAACCGGCGACGCCGTGTAGAACTTATCAAGTCGCAATCCCGACGACGCCATCTCATCCAATATCGGCGTCTTCAAATATGGATGCCCATTGTA
>JAYZHU010000117.1:0-9708 GCA_036166175.1 Verrucomicrobiota bacterium
ACCGAGAACTTCCGCGTCCGCATATCTAAAAAAGAGGCCCCCGTTTACGGACAACGGGCAATCGATCTACTCGAACCAGCCTATCGTTATCTTACAGAGCGTTACGATGTGGAGATTGATGAAAAAGTTACGGTGGAAATCTACCCGAATCCAACTGACTTCGAAGTTCGCACATTCGGCATGCCTGGCAATCCCGGCTATCTCGGAGTCTGCTTTGGACCCGTCTTCACCATCAATAGCCCCGCCACCAGCCTAGCCAACTGGGAGTCCGTCTTGTATCACGAATTTTGCCATACGATCACCCTCACTCTCACACGCAACCGGATGCCTCGGTGGCTGAGTGAAGGGATTTCGGTTTACGAAGAGGAAGAGCGCAACAACGCTTGGGGCCAGCGCATGTCCGTCGGCTACAAAGACCGCATATTGAGCGGTCGCATGCAGAAGATCAGCGAGATGAGCGCCGCCTTCTTGAGCGCCCAATCCGGAGAGGACACGCAGTTCGCCTACTTCCAATCCTATTTGGTCGTCAAGTTCCTCTTCGAAAACTACGGGATTGAAGCTATGCGCGCGCTTCTGAGGGATCTCGGCGAAGGCGTTACTATGAACGAGGCCCTTGCCGATCGTGTCGCTCCATTAAACGAGCTGGATGAGCGATTCCTGGCCGACGCCCGCGTTCAGGCAAAGGCTTTGGGCGGTGCCTACGCGCTCACTAAACCGGAAGGCATGCTCCAAGAATCGATCGAGTTGGTCACGCCAGGAAAGAATTACTTCAAGGAAATGGAGAGCGTACAACCGCTCGTCGAGGCGGAGAATTGGAAAGCGGCCAGCGATAAGCTGGAGGAAATTATCTCTGAATCTGGCTACATTCCAGGCGAAGAAAATGCCCATGGATTGCTCGGCTACGTCTATGAGCAATTGGGCGAAGTCGATAAGGAACGAGCCATTCTGGAAGCCATAGCTGCAAATGAAGCCCACCGAATCGATCCGATCGAACGTTTGCTGACCATTGCCCTAGAGCAGGATGATCCACCTAATGTCGTGAAGTGGGCTAACGCCTGGATTGCCATCAAGCCCATGGCTATAGAACCATGGAGAGCCTTGTTCGCCACCCATGCCCGATTTCAATATCAAAGACCGGCCATCGCGGCTGGAAACACCTTACTCAACCTCGATCCCCCTGAAATAGCCAAGCTCCACTATACTTTGGCCCAGCAATACCTTCGGTCCGATCCCCAAACCGCTCGGCGCCACACATTGATGGCTCTGGAAGAGGCACCCCGTTTCCGTTCCGCTTACAAACTTCTGGAAGAAATTATTCAGGAGCAAGAGCAGACAGAAAAAAAAACAGTAATTCCGCGAGCGTCTCCATCCCCAAATTAGAGGGGATCCCTTTCTAGGATGAGGATGCACCGCACATCGAAAATCTCTCTTACTAAAGCCTGGTGCCTCTGCATCGCTACATTCGCATCGGGACAACGTTATGATAACCGAGCCGGCGTGCCCGACTGGCAAGCAGACGAGGAATTTAAACAAGACGTATTTACCTTTGCTCGCGTCCAGTACAGCTCAAGCCATGGCGGCCATACTCGGGGAGGATGGGGGCGTCGAGGTAGGGGCAACTGGGCCACGGACTATCCGGATGCCGAGCTGAATTTCGCCTATCGTCTTCAGCAAATGACGAGCCTGAAAGTCAATCCAGAATCAATCGTGGTAGAGTTGACTCAGCCCGACCTATATAACTACCCGTTTCTATATATAATAGAGCCAGGACGATTGGTCTTCATGGAAGATGAAGTGGTGGCCCTCCGTAACTACCTGCTCAATGGGGGATTTCTCATGGTAGACGATTTCTGGGGGGACGCTGAGTATGACAATTTCTACTACGAAATTAAACGAGTCTTTCCCGAACGCGAACCCGTCGAACTTCCGATCGAGCACCCTATTTTCCACATGGTCTTCGATCTGAAAGAGAAACCGCAAGTGCCCAGTATTCACCACGCCACACGCATGCGTGGCTCCGGCATCACTTGGGAGCGCCCAGGCTCGGAAGAAGTCCACTACAAAGCCATTTTCGACGATCGCGGCCGTATTATGTGTATCATCTGCCACAATACCGATCTTGGTGATGGCTGGGAACGGGAAGGCGAGGACGAATGGTACTTCCGCGAATTCGCCGAGAAGAAAGCCTATCCTATGGGCATCAATATCGTTTTTTACGCCATGACCCATTAGGACAATTGAGCCGATGACTTTGATCAATAGACGTCTTACGCAGCTTCTACTCGCCATCCTCGCGATCGCAACAATTTCTGCCGTAATGTTTTCGCAGCGCTACCGAGAGCGATACGATCATCGGGGAGGCGTACCCGAATGGCAGGTAGACCCCGAATTCAAGCAGGACGTATTCACCTTTGCCCGCGTTCGCTACACTTCCGCCAAGGGACGCTGGGGAGGTCGAGGTGGACACGGTCGCGGCTGGGGTGGAGGCGGCTGGGAAACCGACTACCCAGACGCTGAACTCAATTTCGCTTTCCGACTCCAGCAGATGACTAGCCTGAAAGTGAATCCGGACTCTGCAGTCGTCGATCTCACCCAAGATGATCTCTGTAATTATCCCTTTCTCTACATGATAGAGCCCGGCAGGCTCGTTTTCATGGAGAACGAAGTTGTAGCCCTGCGCGAATATCTGCTCAACGGCGGATTTCTCATGGTAGACGATTTTTGGGGCGATGACGAGTACGACAATTTCTACTACGAAATTAAACGAGTCTTCCCGGATCGCGAGCCCGTGGAATTATCAATCGATCATCCTATCTTCCACATGGTCTTCGATCTTGATGAAAAGCCCCAGGTTCCAAGCGTCGGGCACGCGGTCGGCAACTACCGGGCCGGCTATGGGATCGTAACTCACCAAGGCTACGGAACGGACGAAGTTCACTACAAGGCTATCTTCGACGATACGGGTCGTATCATGTGTATCATTTGTCACAATACAGATCTTGGAGACGGCTGGGAACGCGAAGGCGAGGACGAATGGTATTTTCGCGAATTCGCCGAGAAGAAAGCCTACCCCATGGGCATCAACATCGTTTTCTATGCCATGACCCATTAAATTTAACTGTATTCATTTTTTAATTCGTACTTCACAATTCATAATTATACCTAATGTCTCTACTCGAAACTACAGAATCACAAGAAGCTGCATTCAACCGCCTGCAAGAAGGCCGGATACGAGTGGAAGCGGAATTGGGCAAAGCCATCATTGGCCAGAAGAATATCGTCGAGCAGATCTTGCTCGCTCTTATTTCCGGCGGCCACTGCATTATCACGGGAGCCCCTGGCTTGGCTAAGACACTACTTGTGAAGTCAGTGGCCAAAGTATTCCACCTAGATTTTCAGCGCATCCAATTCACACCTGACCTGATGCCCGCCGATATAACAGGCACGGAAATCCTAAAAGACACGCCCGTGGGACGCCAACTGACCTTCACCAAAGGACCCATCTTCACAAACTTGCTCCTTGCCGACGAGATCAACCGTACGCCCCCAAAGACGCAGTCGGCGTTGCTAGAGGCCATGCAGGAACACCAGGTGACCGCGGCGGGCGTGCGCCACACCCTTTCCGAGCCCTTTTTCGTGCTCGCTACGCAAAATCCAGTCGAAATGGAAGGCACCTATCCACTTCCAGAGGCCCAGCTCGATCGCTTTCTTTTCAATACCTTGATCGACTATTTACCGGAGGATGACGAAGTTGAGGTGGTAACCCAAACAACGGCCAAGGCTCACGATCCGATCAAATCGATCTTCACTGCAGAGGACGTTCTCGAATTTCAATCGCTCGTTCGAAGAGTACCCGTATCCGAAGAAATCATACGGTACGCGGTAAAGCTCGCCGCATCCTCTCGTCCTAGCGATCCCAACGCGCCTGAATTCGTCAAGGAATGGATCAGCTGGGGAGCCGGAACACGGGCAGCTCAAGCCCTCGTTCTAGCCGGAAAGGCCAGAGCTCTTTGGCACTCCCGAGCCCACGTGACCAAAGACGACATCGTGCAACTCGCTCCTCCTGTGCTTCGCCACAGAGTCCTCCTCAACTACCGAGCCGAGGCCCAAGGCGAAACTGTCGAAACGGTCATTCAAAAGCTGCTAGATAACGCATAGGATCCTCGCCACCAACAATTAAGCTAAGCCACGTGCCTGCTACTCCCAAGACCGGAATCGACCCTCTCGCTCTTTTCGCCATCCGCGATCTGGAGTTGCGAGCTCGCGTTGTCGTGGAAGGCCTTTGGTCCGGGCTTCACCGCAGCCCTCTCCAAGGATTTTCCGTCGAGTTCACGGAGTATCGCCAGTACTCCCAAGGAGACGATCTCCGCTATCTAGATTGGAAAGCCCTCGCTCGCACTGACCGGGAATATATCAAGAAATTCGAGGACGAAACCAATCTGCGATGCCTAATATTGGTTGATACGAGCAGATCCATGAGTTTCGCTTCCGGCGAGGTATCAAAATCCGAATACGCCTCCACTCTCGCGGCGACGCTCGGCTATTTTCTTTTGCAGCAAAGAGACGTAGTCGGGCTTGGGCTCTTCGATTCCGAGCTGCACAGCTATGTGCCCGCCCGATGGCGAACGGGACACTTTCGGCGAATTCTTTCCGCCCTTTCTCGAGAACCGAAAGGAAAGGAGAGCAATATAGGCAAAGCCCTAGAGCAGACAGCCCTGCTTAGCGGGAGGCGCAGCTTAATTGTCGCCATCTCCGACTTCCTTTCCCCATCATTGGAGTGGGACAATCAACTAGGCCAATTGGTAGCTGCCGGGCATGACGTGCGAGTGATACAAATCCTCGATTCGGCCGAGTTAGACCTCGATTTCGGCAAGGCTTCCCAATGGGAGGATCTGGAAACCGGCGATCGCCTCTACATCGATCCCGCAGAAGCCCGAACCGCCTACAAGGAGAGTTTTGGCCAGAATCAACTCCAGATCCAGCAGGCTTTGGAAAAGCGAGGCATTCGCCATCTAATCGCTCCCACCAACAAGCCACTCGACTACACGCTTATCGATCTGCTTAAACGTCAAACCTTGCGCGGGAGGGTAGCTGTATGAGCCTGATCTCACCATGGTTTCTCGCTGGGGCCTTACTAGTCGCCGGACCGATCATCTTTCATCTGTTTCGTCGGGCAACGAAAGACCGTATCCGGTTTTCCGCGATGAGATTCCTACGGGAATCGCCACCCAAGTTGCAGAAGAAAAGCGGGATCCAAAATCCTTGGCTACTGGCTCTTCGCTGCTTGATCATCGTGTTGCTCGCCTTCGCCTTTACTCGACCGTTCTTTGACTCGGATACGCCGATCGACTTGGTAACCAACCCGCCAAAGGCCATCGTACTGGCCATCGACTCAAGTGCCAGTATGATGCGAGCAGGAGCCTGGGAGAATGCGATTCAACGGGCCGGGTCCTATTTGGACACGGTAGATGCCGCCGACAAGCTCTCCATAGTGAGCGCATCAACCAACGCTCGCCTGCTTCTTTCCTTTGAGCAGTGGGACAAGTGGCCAGTCAATGAGCGAGCGACATTGGCAGAGGCATTGCTTTCTGAAACACGCCCGGATTGGGGAGCGACTCGACTGGACGAAGCCATTGAGCTGGCCCTAGCCGAACTGGAACAGATTGACGAGGGAGCGGAAACAGAGACGGAAAAAACCGTAGTTCTGGTCTCCGATATGCAAAGTACTTCTCGAATCGCGGGAGTAGCTGGACGCGAGTGGGCAGACGAGTGCCTCCTCGAATTGGAAACCATTCAAGGAACCCATCCAGGTAATACTGGCATCCGATGGCTTGGCTGGACGGGCGATGAGGAAAACCGCTCTATGCGAATCGGCATCCAGAGCTCCGGACAGTCGCTAGCCTCCAATTTGAGCCTCGCCCTCTTTGATGCGAAATCCAACACGCCCCTCGGTCAGCCGCTCAAATTGTATTCAAATACAGGCGGCAACCACATGGTCCTGCTCGAAGTGCCAAAGGACGCTGCAGGACCTTTCCGGGTCGAGCTATCAGGCGATCCCGATACTTTCGACAACGTCTTAAGCATAGCCGAAAACCAGCCGCGCCCCATGCAATTGCAGTACCTCGGCGACCCTGCAAATTCTGAAGATCCCAATCAATCGGCATTCTATATCAAACGGGCCTCAGCTGGCTGGATAGATCCGTCTGTGCAATTTATAGACCGCAGCCCCGATTCCAGACAGGAAACAGACCTCCCTCCTTTCCTGTTCATCGACTCTGCCTTAACAGAAAACGAAGTCTTGTCTGCCCGCGCCCAAATCGAAGCGGGCGCTCACGCCTTGCTCTTGCTTTCCAATCGTGAAATGCTGGCAACTGCTACCGCGTTGACAGGAGAATACGACTGGAGCATTGGCCAAACCAGCCAAGAGGACTCTCGACTCGGCACCATAGACTTTCAAAGTCATGCCTTCGCCATATTTTCCGATCCTAGATTCAGCGACTTTTCTCGTATCCGCTTCTGGCATACTCACAAACTAGCAATACCGGATAGTGCTGGCATATCGATTGTCGCAGAGTATGACGATCGTGGACCCGCCATTATGGAGAAAGCCTTAGGAGACGGGCTCCTAACGATATGCGTGGCGGACTGGGCTCCTCAAAAGAGTCAGTGGACTTTATCTACCAAGTTCGTGCCTTGGCTACAACGGCTTTTCGAACGCGCAGCTGGCGGATCCAACCGAACCAGCATCATCCGCACCGATTCCATAGCATCAGCATTTGATGTGGACTCGGTCCAGTGGAAACCCATGAGCGAGAACTCGTATTCATCGGAAACGCCAGCTAAGCCCGGGCTTTATCAACTTAAACAAGGATTCACCGAACGCTGGATCGCGGTCCAAGCCCCCTCCGAGGAAAGCCAATGGGATACTCTGCCTTACGAGGACTGGGAACGTCTCGGCGCGCCGCTCGAACCCGCGACGACTAGAGGCAAAACAGAATCTGACCGAGAGAACGAACGGCGTTCCCAAAACGCTGTCGAACTAGAGAGCCAGCAACAGGTTTGGAAATGGCTGATTATTGCCGTAGCCTTAGCTTTAATTGTTGAAAGCCTAATCGCTAGCACTTCGCAGAATAGAGAGGAGCGCGCCACCGCATGAGAAAGCCAGTCAATCCACATATCAGCGGCCCCGGATCCGATGCGGATCCCCAGCTTCGGGCGGAAACCTTCGAGGTAGCCAACCGATTGAGATCGACGCTCCTTCTTCAACGGGAAACGCGACGCTGGCAATACGCTATAATAGGATCGGTCGCCTGGTTTGCACTATCCCTACTAGTTATCAGCCAACCTCAATTCACCGCGGTTGGGATTCTGGGGATCATAGCCTATGTCCTGTATTTGAATTGGAAGGATACGAAATCAACGCCAATCGATTTCGTCGCTGCTGCCCGAAAGATCGAAAAAAACGAACCTACGCTCAAACAAGCGCTATCAACAGCGATCGAACAGCCCAGCGACGGCGCTCGACTGGATTTTCTTCAAACCCGACTCGTTAGTGAGATCCTCAACCATCCGTCCATAAATGATTGGAGATCCACAGGAGTTGATGACTACCGGAGCTCCAAAACCAAACAGTTAGTATTTGCCTTGCCGCCAGGATTGATCCTCATGGCCGCCTTCACCCTTGAGCCAACCGCGAATGAGCGTTTCAACCTCACGCCTGACAGATCGATCTCCCTGACGGTCAACCCCGGCAATACAGAGGCCGAGCGCGGGTCCACTGTCGTGGTAACAGCCCATTTCGAGGGGGATATGCTTCCGAGGAACGTCGAGCTCGTAGCTCTCTACCCAGACAGTCGAGAGACCCGTGGATCGATGGGGCAAAGCTTGTCCGATCCCGTATTCGTATATTCGTTACATGGACTGGATTCGAACGTCCGCTACCAAATCGACTATGATGGGCGAAATTCCGAGAGCTACGACATCACATTGTACGACTTGCCAGCCCTCTCCCAATCCGATGCGACTCTGGATTTCCCTGACTATACGCGCATTCCTGACAGGAACATCGAGGATACCCGGCGCGTCAGCGCGGTTGAAGGTACTCAGGTCGTCTATTCGTTTTCAACCAACAAGCCAGTAGATGTGGCGAAACTAGTGGACAGGGATGGAACTGAAACAATCCTGGAAGCAGCTAATCCCGAGCGCACCCGTTTTGAAACGAAACTGACAGTGACCGAAAGCCTGCGCTGGAATTTGCATTTGCAAGATGACAAGGGACGCAAGAACCCTTTCCCGCCAAGTATTCGCATCGAGGCCTTGCCAAACAAGCGACCCGAGCTGGCAATCGCCTTTCCTAGGGGAGACCAACGCGTATCCCCTATCGAGGAGATCGAGCTGGAAGCGAAAGCTAGCGACGACTTCGGCCTCATCGAGTACGGGATCGCTTATACTGTCGGCGCTGAACCACCCGTTTACTTGACCCACACGGATATCGAAAACGGCGAGCTAAATATAGAGTTCTCTTCAGACCTGGCATTAGAGGAAAGCGGCGTTAAAGTGGACGATCTCCTATCTTGGTACGCCTGGGCGGACGATTACGGCCCAGGTGGGAAAGTAAGACGCTCTACCAGCGACCTATTCTTTGCTGAAGTTCGCTCTCTGGACGAGATCTTTAGAGAGAATGAGGGAGGGGGTGGCCAAGGCATGCAAGGGGGCATGGGCAACGAAGGTGAGGAACTTATCGACCTGCAACGCCAGATCGCCATCGCCCTCTTCAAACTAAAGCAACGAGGCGCGACGGACAGTTCATTCCTGGAAGACACCGCTGTAATCAACGATTCTCAAATGGAGGCTCGCCAGCAGCTCGAGCAACTCAAAAGGCAGTTAGAGGACGAGAAGGCTCGCAGCGCCGCTGATCTTGCTAACTCCATGATGGACGAAGTGACCGAGAATCTGGATACCGTTCTGAGCTCTGAGACCGACGGTCCTCTCGATCCCGCCTGGTCGAATGCTCAAGGAGCGGTACAGGCCTTGCTACGCATGCAGCCCAAGGAATTCAATGTTTCTCGATCCCGCCAGTCGGGAGGCGGCGGGGGTGGCCAATCAAGGAATCAACGGCAATTGAACCAGTTGGAATTTCGCGACGAGGAGAACCGCTACGAAACCGCTAGCCAGGCTCAGAGCATGACTTCGCCAGAACAAAAGGAGCAATTGCAAGTTCTCAGCAAATTGAGCGAACTCGCCCGTCGGCAAGAAGACATCAACAAGCGCTTACAAGAACTGCAAACAGAGATCGCCAAAGCGAAAGACGAAGAAGAAAAGGAACTCATTCGCCGCGAGCTCAAGCGGCTCGAAGAGGAGCAGCGCCGCATGCTGGCCGATATCGACGAAACTCGAGAGCATATGGATCGCCTCCAATCCAACCGGGAAAATCGGGAGGCCCGAGAGCGACTCGATCAAACCCGGCAAGAAATGCAGGAGCTGGGCGAATCCCTCCGGCGAGAAGAGATTTCCCAAGCGCTAGCCACTGGAACGCGGGCCCAGGAAAACTTGGAAGAACTGAAGGAGGACTTTCGGAACGAAACTTCTAGCCAATTCACCGAACAGCTTAGAGAGGCAGGACGAGCAGCCCGAGAGCTGGCGGAAAACCAGCAGGCTATCCGGGAGGATTTAGAGAACCTCGACAAAAACCGAGGACCTCGCCTAGAC
>JAYZHU010000118.1:0-6484 GCA_036166175.1 Verrucomicrobiota bacterium
ACTTCCATAACATCCGAGATCGGACCAGCCCATATCGTCGACTAGTATGAAGATGACATTTGGTCGATCGTCCGCACAGTTACTGAGGGCAGCGGAAATGGATGCGAATAGGGTGAGGAGTCGTTTCATAGCGGAGGGATGTAAATCAAAAATAGGGGCGTCATACTTGGTGGAATTCCAAGAAGGTAAAGCATTGAGATGTTGGCTGCGTGAGAAATGTTTTGGAGCTGGCAATTGTCAGAATATCTCCAATAAGTGGGCTACGATTCAATTTATTATCCCTGAGAAATCGATCGCTCATGAAAATGCTTCTCGCTTTTGTCTCCCTTTTTTGTTCCGCCACTTTGCTGCATCAGGCGAGCGCGGATACTGGTTTCACTATCGAGGAGACTCCCTCGGGACTCACGATTAAACACAACGGCGAACTCGTCACCAACTACATCGTTGACCAGGCGAACAAGCCTTACATGTGGCCTTTAATTGGCCCCAACGGAAAGCCCATGACCCGGGCCTATCCGATGGAAGATGTCGAGGGAGAGCGACAGGATCACCCGCATCATCGGTCTATCTGGTTCGGGCATCAGAATATGGGTGGATTCGATACCTGGACGGAAAGCCTTACATATACTAGTCGTGAAGACTGGACAAAGGAACGGATCGATAAGGCCCTAGCCAAGCTTGGCAGTACTGTACACCGGGAATTCTCCAAGCTGGATGCCAATGAAAGCAGGGCTCTGATAAAGACCAATAATGATTACGTTGGAAGCACCGGGAAAAAGCTGCTCTCCGATGAGCGGCTCATCGTTTTCCGAAAGACCAAGTCCTCGCTGATTATTGATTTCGATATCAATCTGATCGCCAGCTATGGGGATATCGAGCTGGGTGATATCAAGGATGCCGGTATATGCGTTCGTATTCCCACTGTATTGGATCTGAAAACGGGTAAGGGCGGAACAATTATCAATAGCGAAGGTATTCGAGATGGGGATACTTGGAGCAAGCGAGCCACCTGGGTAGACTATAATGGATTGATGGACGGAGAGCACGTAGGTATCGCCATCTTCAATCACCCGTCCAGCTTCAATCACCCGACTCCTTGGCACGTAAGAGATTACGGTCTGTTTACGGCGAACGCTTTTGGCTTCAATTCTCTGGATAAGTCTCGAGAAGATATAAGCTTCACCTTGGCTAAGGGTACCCGCGTCTTTTTGAAGCACCGCATCATTTTCCACAAAGGCGATGAGAATCGAGCCCGTATCGCTCAAGCTTATGAGCGGTATGCTAATCAGTAGAGAGAATTTGATTAGTTGGTCAATCTCTTAGAGTAGAATAGGCATCTTGCCTGTTCGGACACAGGCTAGAAAGCCTGTTCTACTATTGAAAGGTAGGGCTGATTGTCCCTAGACAATCGATACCAGCGAACCACGGACGATTGGGGGCAATCGGCCCTACCGCAAAGGCGATAAACCTACTGGAAGCTCACAGCTGGCTCGGGGAGATTGCGTTCGATTTCTTCGACGCGATAGCCGAAACCGGTTCCTTGAATCGTATCCAAGTTTAGGATTCCATTTCGACGTTGATAAATGCCGGGATGAACGGCTTGTTCGGGCAGCGAAGCATCTGGGTAGAATTGCATCCCGTTCGTCTCCACTCCCATAATTGTTCCAGCGTGAGCGGCCAGTTGAACGTGGGGCAATTGGGCGAGCATGGGATTAGTCAAATCCTGAACCATTAGCGTCATGCCTTGGGCTTTGGCCCAGCAAAGGCTTAACAGGGCTCCGGTCTGGGTCTTGCAGGTCTTTAGAGCGACCCCTGTCCAGCCCAGCTCTCGACCTAGCCGGACGAACTTCCAGTCGTGAGCGCTTTCATCCATGAAAAGAGGCTTTCGGGCGCTGACGCTATGGACATCGATCTGATTGGCTTCCAGATCGTAGGGAAAAGGCTGCTCGACGTAGAGAATCGCTTGATACGTTCGAGGATGGTCGTCGCGCAGTCGATCCAGGATGTCGTTGACGTATTCAGGATCGGTTACAGCGCAGTTGAAATCGGTAGTGAGCCAATCGACATTCTTTTCTTGGGCGATTTTCCCAATCGCTACTAGCCGTTTGTAGTCCCAATCGGGGTCATCTCCGCGAAGCTTGATCTTCAGACAATTTAAGCCGTCGCGATCGATCCAATCGCGTAGCAACGTTGGATAGCCATCATCCGGCTCGTCGCCAGTTAGCTCGTCTTCAGAAATCGGATCTAGCCCGCCCACCAAGTGCCAGACTCGTAGTTCGGTCGGAGCGGATTCGATGAAATCGGATGGAAACTTGCCTTTAAACTGTTCCACCGGTTCGAGGAATGCTGATAGATCCTTCGTCAAGTATTCAGACGTATAGGTCTCGTAGATTGCTTTTCCTTGTAGGTTCCCGTACGCGTCGTGCAGGGCTATGTCTAACGGGGAGAAGCAGACTAAAGCAGCCAAATGAGGCAAGGCGCCTTCACTCGATCTCTGAGCGTTGAATGAGTCTTGGAGTTGAGCCAGCCTCCCTTCGATGAATGCGTGACCGATTTCCAGAGCGTGACCGGTTTCGGGGAAGATTTTGAAGTCCCGAGTGAGCGTTTCCGTGAATGTCTGCAATGCCGACTCCCGCTCCTCGTAACTTATCGGCGCCGGCCATACCCAACCAACGCTAAGTGGCGTTTCGCCCCAGCCGATGGCGGTTGATCCATCAGAGCCCTCTACCTTCACGCAGCACCGAGCGCAGATCACTCGGGTGAGCACCTGATTTCCGAATTTCAGGGGGACCCGCATGGAGACAGGCAAGAAATAGAGACTGACGTCGACGATTCGTGCTGAGCGAGATTCAATGTCCATTATGTTTGCTATGTGGCCGTTTGAATCGGGTCAAGAGCAGGGAGCAAGCTAAAGCCCGATACCGCTCCGGGAATCGTTATCATTAGCACAGCGTTACTCACAAACAAGCTCGGGGCTTGCCCTGGGATTCTATTCTTGGAAGAGTGAAGCCATGCATTTGGATCGAAGGGAATTCGGCAAATTGGCAGCTTTGGGCATCGCGGGACTGGCGGTGAGCTCAGGCAGAGCAGCGACCGGCAATTCGGATCGTCTAAACGTCAATTTGTTCTCAAAGTACCTGCAGTTTCTGGACTATCAGGACATGGCGGATGCTACGGCGGAAATGGGCTTTGATGTAGTCGACCTTACAGTTCGGCCGGGCGGCCATGTGCGGCCGGAACGGGCAGAGGATGACCTTCCCAAGGCGGTCGCGGCCATCAAGCGGGCAGGTATGTCTCCTAAGATGCTCGTTTCTCGCGTAACTAGTTTGGATGATAAGGGCGGTATCCAGTCATTGAAGACCGCTGCCAATTTGGGATTCACCCATTATCGAATGGGCTACTTTCGGTCCATAAAAGGAAACAGCCTTCTTGAAAACCTGGATTTCTGCCAAAAGGAATTGGATGGATTAGAGGCGTTCAATCGCGTGCAGGGACTGCACGGGGCCTACCAGAATCATGCGGGCAAAGTGATGGGTTCTTACGTCACGGACTTCGCCCACCTGCTTGATGGCCGCGATCCTAGATGGATGGGCTGCCAATATGATATTCGGCATGCGTCGGTCGATGGCAGTTCTTCCTGGTCGCTTGGATTGAGCTACTTGCAAAGCCATATCCAAACGGTGCCGATCAAGGATTTCACCTGGAAGAAGCGGAACGGCGTCTGGAAACCGCAAAACGTCCCCCTTGGCCAAGGCATGGTCGATTTTCAAGGTTACTTCAAAGCTCTCAGAGAATATAGAATTAAGCCCCTTGTGTCTCTACACCTTGAATACGATCTTGGCGGAGCGGAGTATGGAGACCAGAGAATCAAGATCCCGCAGAAGGAAGTGTTCGCGGCCATGCGGCGCGATTTGAAACGCTTGCACGAGATGTGGGAAAGCAGCGCCCGTTGAATTTGGGTTTTTGGTAAAATTGAATGCAGAATCTATGAAATTGCTTTTCCGCTTACCCGTAGCCATGGGCGCATTTGTCGCTTGTGTCGGAACTCTATCAGCTGACGATCGGCCTAACATCCTTCTGGCAATCGGCGACGACATTTCCTGGAAGCACATGGGGATATACGGATCGCCGTTTATGGATACGCCGACCTTCGATCGCTTAGGCAGGCAAGGCGTTGTCTTCAACAATGCCTATTGTAGCGCTCCGGGATGCAGCCCTTCTCGAGCGGCCCTTTTGACCGGCAAGTATATATGGGAAATCGAGGAAGCGGGAACGCATGCTGCCAACTTTCCCAAACACCTAAAAGTTTATCCCGAGCTCTTGGAGACGGAAGGCTATTTTCCAGGATACACGGGTAAGCCTTGGGGCCCAGGAAAGCTGCCGGAGCGCGATCGTAATCCTGCGGGTCCGGAGTTCAACATTCACAAGCTGGAGCCTCCAACATCGGGAATCTCCGACAAGGATTACGCCAAGAATTTCGAGGAATTCTTGAAAGCTCGCCCAGATGGAAAGCCTTTTGTGTTCTGGTTTGGAGCCCACGAAGCCCATCGCGTCTTCGAACAAGGGTCCGGCAAGCGGAATGGGGTCGATCCCGACGAAACCATAGTTCCAGCTTTCCTGCCAGAGACTGAACTGATTCGTGAGGACGTAGCTGATTACGGCTTCGAAATCGAATGGTTCGATTCCCAACTAGGAAGAATGCTGAAGCAGTTGGAGCGTATCGGTGAATTGGATAACACAATTGTCGTAGTCACGGCAGACAATGGAATGGCGTTCCCCAGGGCCAAGGCTAATAACTACGAGTACGGCGTGCATATGCCACTGATTATTTCCTGGAGAAAAGGCATCGACCACGAAGGGCGTATCATTGACGATTTTGTTAGCCTGACAGATCTGTCGCCCACTTTCCTGAAAGCGGCGGGAGCGCCTATTCCCGAAGAGATGAGCGGCCGCTCCCTATTGCCGCTTCTAGAATCTTCGTCAGAAGGAAAGATTGATCCCACTAGGAACTTCGTCCTGTCGGGCCGAGAGCGGCATACCCATGCTCGCGAAGACAATCTCGGCTATCCGATTCGGGCGATCCACACCGCGAAGTATAACTACATCCGGAATTTGCATCCCGAGCGATCGCCGACGGGAATCGAATACAAGGATGTCGATGGAAGCCCTTCTCATTCATTGATGCTCTCAGACATGGATTCCCGTTTGTCGCAATTGGCCTATGGTCAACGCCCGCTTGAGGAGCTTTACGACAAGGAGAACGATCCGCATTGTCTCAACAATTTGGCGAGCAATCCTGAGTATAAGCCCATTCTGGAGAAACTGTGCGCTCGATTGGAGAGTGAGCTACGCAAAGGGGGAGATCCCCGGATCCTTGGCTATGGAGAAGTCTTCGATAGCTATCCCCGCTACAGCACGACGCGCAAGTACCCAGGCTTCAATACCAGCGGAAAATACAATCTGGAATTCGTGGAAAGCGCCCTCGAGCAGATGAAGGCGCTAGGAATCGAGAATCCAGCCTATGAGGATCGGGTGGACTATAATAAGTCGCAGCCCGGTCGAGCGCCGTCGAGGAATTAGGAGGCAATCGAGCGTAAGGTCTTCCGCGTTTTTATCGTAAGCAGGATAGAGCCATGAAGAAAAAGCGGGTATTCGGATTTGGATTGGGCGGACTGGTAGTAGCCGGTTTGACGATTATCGTGATCGGGTCCGGTTTCAATGGCTGCTCTTCATTAAGCATTACTCAAGAAGAGGCTGCTATGCGATTTGCTCGTCAGGGCCAGGAGGCGCCGGAATTCATTTTCAAGGAAACCAAACCGGGGAAAATCCACTTCGCCTCGGTAGGCGAGGGGATAGACACAATTGTTTTCGTCCACGGCTCTCCAGGCAGTTGGAGTGCCTTCTCGCGCTTCTTGATGGACGAGGATCTAAAGAAGGCTGGCCGATTGATATCAGTGGATCGACCGGGATTCGGATTGAGCGAACCGAAAACGCCTGAGCCCTCATTACGCGAACAATCCCGCCGTATAGCCTAGGCTCTAGAGAAAGATGGCGCAGTAAATAACGCAATACTTGTGGGGCATTCGCTAGGCGGGCCCGTGATCGTGCGCATGGCAGCCGATTGCCCGGACCTCGTTAAAGGACTCGCACTGTTCGCTCCGTTCATGGACCCGGAAATTCAAAAGCGGCAATGGTACAACTACGCAGCTAAGTTCCCGCCCGTCAAATGGGGGCATTCCAAGGACTGGGTGTGCAGCAACGAAGAAATATACCCTTTGGAAATCGCGCTGAATTGGCTTGCGGAACCGCTCCCTTGCATCAAAACCCCCACCATCGTTATCCGAGGAATGGATGACGAGCTCGTTCCGCCGGGTAACGCGGACTATGTCGAAGAAGCTCTCAAGAGCGCCCGGCGCCTGGACATCCGCCGTATCGATGGCCTCAACCACCTCGTCCCCTGGCGACGTCCGGATTTGATTAAGGA
>JAYZHU010000119.1:0-8754 GCA_036166175.1 Verrucomicrobiota bacterium
ATCGCCTTTTCGGTATGGGTCGCATTCGCCTATACTTCCAACTTCAGGCGTATTCGCTTTGCCCTAGCCATCGCTGGACTCGCTGCTGTAGCCTCGGCATTCGCTTTTGAGTATGCACGCAGTCAATACGGCTTCATGGCTAACCCAACCGTGCTTGTCGTCATTTCCGAGGATCGTTTGAAAAGCGTGCCAACCGACCTGGATGTGGAACAAATCGAGACTCCCTTGCCCGAGGGATCAATCTGCATCCCTTCGAAATCCTTCCTTGGCTGGGTAAAAGTCATTCTTCCAAATGGAGAAAAGGGCTGGTCGCGCAAGGAGAACTTCGCCCCGGTCTATGGGGCCGGTAGCGTTGACCAACTAATTTCAGGATCGCCGTAGATCTGCCGGTACGATAATTGAGAGCATCCCTCGCTACAGCCTTTGTAAATCCGGCGTTACTAGACGTTTCACTGCTTCAATTTGAAATCACTGCTACGAATTACGCGTTCTTCAATCAGTTAAACGGAAGTTTTCGAATTAATGGATTTCTTTAGACGCAACTGGTCGACGCTGATCTTGATAGGAGCTTTAGCAGCATACCTAGGACTCAGCATGTGTACCGATAAATGCCCGGTTTGCGTCGTCAGCGATTTGGTCTTTGGCGGTTCTCAATCTCAAAGCGATAGCCGGGCTAAAGTGGTTGGAAACCAAATAGCCACAGAGTGGCAAGCTGTGAGCATCTTGGGAGAAGATATTAGCTCCGAAAGCAGCCGGGGCAAAGTCGCTCTGATTGTGTATTGGGCAACTTGGTGCGCTCCATGTCTAGAGGAAATCCCCGCCCTCATCGCGCTGCGCAATGAATTTGGGCACCAAGATGTCGATATTATCGGCGTCTCACTTGATCAGCCATCAAAAGACATCGACAAATTCGTCAGCTCTAGGGAAATAAACTACGAAATCGTGCGCAACACCGAGACCTTGGATAAGGCTTTTGGGCCAATACGCTATATTCCCACTATCGTCGTTCTCGACCGCAATGGCAAAGTGCAACAGAGATACACCGGGCTAGTTGGGAAAAACGTGCTGCAAGATCAAATCGAAACCCTGCTTGCCAAGTCTACATGAATAACGTGGCAACTTGACCAAATAGGCTGGTCACGCATCGCCTATAAAGGATTGAAGCCAATTACCGGCTCCGCCGCCTGCTGGTTGATCTAGGATTTTCCTCAACGTCTGGCTTCCTTCTCGCGCTTTTGAAAGTCGGTAGGGATTCTCCAGGCAATTCAGTAATTCTTCCTGCAGCGCATCCGGACGGGCCGCCCCTTGAACGTATTCCGGATACAGGGCCCTGTTCAAAAGGATATTGGCTATTCCAATGTAGGGGACCCTAACCAGCATTTTCCCGAGCAAAAAGGTGAGCGGGTGAATTCGATACACGATCGCTCCCGGCACACCAGCCAATGCGCAATTGAGGGACATCGTTCCCGAACTGGTCAATACGCAACTGGCCCTCGTTTTTTCAGAATTAGAGACGAGCTCGACCCGACCAGCCAATGCCGGACGCTTTTCCAGTAATTCCGACAGAAGCTCTCGGTTCGTATCGCTTGAATAGATACACTTGGCCCTCAATTCAACCTCGCGCTCCAACAGTAGCTCAAGAGCGGAAAACATAACCGGAGCTATCCTTGAAATAGGCCCCTCTCGACTTCCCGGCAGTAAGAGAACATCACCCTCCGGATCATGAACGATCGGCAATTCATAATCCTTTCTCAGAAAGGGATGGCCCACGAATTTCGTGTCTAAATCGGTGTCGCTAAACGAATCTACCTCGAAAGGGAAAATCACCCCTAGTCCATCGAGAACACGAGCCATCTTGAATCGACGCCCCGCCTTCCAAACCCATACTTGCGGGCTTATGTAATAAGCAAGCCGAATCGATCCGCCGGATTTGCTGGTAACCTTCTTGGCATGTAGCGCTTCAGCTATTCGCAAGTTCAACCCTGGATAGTCAACAAAACAAACCACCTTAGGGTTGTATTCAATTATCCAATTCAATATTGCGTCCAGCAACGCCTTGAATTCCGAATACCTTTTCAGCGCTTCCGCGAAACCAATTATCGCGTAGGGCATCATATCGAATATCATGTCGGCTCCGGCCTTTTTTAATTCGGAGCCTCCTAGGGCGGCGACATTGGCATCGACATTGATATCCAGAAACGAGCGTAACATTCTAGCGGCCTGCTCGTCGCCACTATGCTCTCCCGCAATGATCAAAACGTCTACTGAAGGCTTTTGCGGGGCTGGCAATGAGGAAACGAGTTTCATCGGATAATGGCGGGACATCGGCGAGGCGGCTCTCAGACGGAATTACTCATGCCATCCTTTCCCAGATTTGATTTGTTATCTGAATGGCCAAGTCCAGAGCAGTTCGGCCGAGCTCTCCACCTACCTTGGGATCCTTACGATTCTTTACGCTCTCGACGAAGGACTCAAGTTCCAGCCTGAGAGGCTCTCCCTTCTCGATTGGAACCTCCCTCTTTTCCAATCCGCTTGCCTCAATCGCCACATGATGACCCGTTTGATTCATGAAATCCAGAGACAGATAGCCAGTGGACTGGAAAACGCGGATTTCCCGAACCTTTTTCGAACTTACTCGGCTTACATTAAGGTTGGCTACGCAACCGTTCGCGAATTCGATTCGAGCGTTGGCTATATCTTCCGTCTTTGACAAGGCGACAACTCCGACGCTCCGAACATCAATCGGGTCGGAATTGACCAATTGCATTACCACCCCGATATCATGAATCATTAAGTCGAGGACAACCCCTACCTCAGTTCCTCGAGGCTGGTAGGGGGCCAAACGTTCCGCGGTAATATACCGCGGACGGTAGACCGCTTCTTCTAGATAGCTCATGACGGGATTGAAGTGCTCGACGTGCCCTACTTGAACCAGGGCATTCGCTTCACGAGCGGCCGCCAATATCCGAGAAGCTTCCTCCACATTCGTGCAAATAGGTTTTTCTATAAGCAAGTGGCATCCCGCCTCCAGCAAGGAGACCGCCACTTCGAAATGCTTGTCTGTCGGCACGACAACGCTTACGGCATCGCACTCTTTAGCCAGTTCCGGGAGCGAGGAGAAAACTGGGCACTGATAGGTTTCCCCTATTTCTCTCGCCCGCTCCTCATTCGTCTCGAATATGCCCGCCAACTCCGCTCCTTCGATCTCTCGATAGAGCCGAGCATGATGCTGCCCTAGATAGCCAACCCCGGCAACGCCGCACTTCAATTTTGAATCACTCATCTTTAGATAAACTCTTGGGCCTTACGACTGCTCCTCCAGACGTCCTTGTTTCAATCTCCAGGCTCGATCCAAACGACTCGCGTAGGCCGGATTGTGAGTAACCAGAACGAGAGCCACCTCTTTTTCGACGCAAAGATCCAGCAGGAGATCCATGATAGAGTCTCCCGTCTCTTCATCCAAGTTGCCTGTCGGCTCATCCGCTAACAACGCCCTGGGTTTGGAGATCAGAGCCCTGGCGATAGCCACACGCTGCCGCTCACCCCCAGATAGAGTAGCGGGAAGGCTCGTCATCCGATCGGCCAACCCAACACGATTTAACAATTCCTCAGCCTCTCTCTCAGTATCCTCGTTCATGATACCCGTTATCCGGGCCGCAAGCAGAACATTCTCCAAGGCTCTCAATTCCGGTACAAGATAATAGCTTTGAAATACCATCCCTACCAAAGAACCTCGCTTCTTGGCCAGGGCCACATTGTCGAGGGTCTTCAAGTCTCGGCCTTCCCAGAAGACCGTTCCGCTATCGGGCTTATCCAAACCCGCCAGCAGATGCAAGAAAGTCGATTTACCCGATCCCGATTCCCCCTGTATGCTAGCACTTTCCCCCGGAGCAATGGAAAAATCGATTCCCTGGAGCACCTCGATCGGCTTGTTGCCGCTAATGAAGCTCCGAGCGAGCCCTTTAGTCTCTAAAACGAAATCACTCACTTCTTAAAGCCTCTACCGGCTCGAGCTTGCTGGCCCTACAAGCTGGCACCAACCCTGCAAGCAAAGCCACAAGTATTGAAAGTACGGATATTATTATCAAATCCGTCGGAACGATGTGGACTGGCAAATAGGAAAAAGCATAAATTTCCTTCATCGAGTCGCTCACCCCCATTGACCAGGAAATCGCTTTGGTTATCTGCGTCCTGAACCCGAGCAAAGTGAACCCCAGACAGAAGCCGGCAAATGTTCCTGTAACCCCGACGATCAATCCCTGTAGGCAAAAACAGCCCGCTACTTGACGCGACGTCGCTCCCATGGCCGCAAACAGCCCGATCTCACGCGTCTTGCGAATAACGAAGATCAGCAGTGACGACATGATCGAAAATGCTGCAACGATTACGATGATGAATAGTAGAAAGAACATCATCCGCTTCTCGAATTGCAGCACCGAGAGGAACTCAGCCTGAGAATCCATCCAGCTCCGTGCATAGAAGGGTCGCCCGAGGGATTCAGTTATCTCTAGGGCGGCCCTATCCGCATCAACGCCATCTTTCAATTCCACCCTGAGGCCGTGAGCGCCCTCCCCAAGGTCGTAAAGATCCTGCATAAGCCTCAGGGTGCAGACAACCGTATTCTCATCGGCTCGCTGCCAACCAGTCTGGTAGATGCCCGCAACGCGCAGCAATCGAGGCAATACCACTTCATCCCCACCGCTGTCCTTTAGGCGCAATCCCATCAGCGGCGTGTAGACGTCTACCTCGTCTCCAGGGGCCAGATTCAACTGAGAGGCGAAGCCGACACTTAAGAGAATAGAGTCGTCGTCCAAGTCGTCCATCGAACCGGAAATCAGATAGTTCTCATACTTGGCAAGCTCAGCTTCCGAGCGAACGTCAACCCCTTCAATTATTGGATACAACGGCTGATTCCGATAGAGTAGCATAACGACGCCATGAGCATAGGGAACTGCTCGTTCGATTTTCTCCGAAGCCTCCAAGGATTCCGCAAGACTGTCTGGATCAAACAGGATGGATCCATTGACGACTCTCAAATCCCCATAAGTTTCTGAAATCTTGGTACGGATTTCATGCCCAAAACCGCTAAATACGCTATTGACCACTATCAACACCGCCACCCCTAGACCCACGCCAGTAATAGACATGAAAGTGAATACCGGAAACCGCTTTCCCTGCGGGAACAGATGCCTGAGAGCGATGTAAATATACCAAGGCATCCCGTGTATCCAATCAATATAGGCGTCGCGAGCTAGGAGCGTAGTTGCGGATAGAGTATAACATCGCGAATATTTTCCGCTTCGGTCAAAAAGAATGGCGATTCGATCGATCCCCATTCCCAGCCCCCCAGCAGAAGGCATCCCGTACTCAAGGGTTTCCAGAAAGTCGTCATCGATGTTCTGAGTTTCCTCGCCCGCCTGCTTCTCGAACATTTCCCGCTGCATATCCGGATCGTTTTGCTCCGAATAAGCGGGGGAGATCTCCATCCCGCCAATACAAAGCTCAAAGACATCGATAGTACTTGGATCGTCCAAAGTGATTTTCGCTAGGGGGCAAAGCTCCTTGGGCAAGTGAGTCACGAATGTAGGTTGGATCAGGTTGGGCTCGATCAGTTTGCCGAAGACCTCGTCGGAGACTTCGTAATCCTCGAACCCTTCATCCACTTCCAATCCCAAGCCTCTTGCTCGCTCGACCTTCTCCGACTTCGGCAGTTCAAACCAGTCCGAATCGTTCACCTTCTCGCAGACCAAGTCCTTGTATCGGACTTCTTTCCACTCGCCCATAAAGTCGATCACCTCGCCGTCCGGCATCTTGATATCCTCCTTTTTGAGAACGTCTCGGACCAAGTAGCGTATGAGGTTTTGGATGAGCTCCATCATACCACGATAATCCGAATAAGCCTGATAGAGCTCCAGCATGGTGAACTCGGGATTGTGGCGACGAGAGATCCCTTCGTTACGAAAATTCCTGCCGATCTCGTACACCCGGTCAAAACCTCCCACAAGCAAGCGCTTGAGATAGAGCTCCAGAGAAATGCGAAGGGAAAAATCGCGATCGAGGGTGTTGTGATGAGTGACGAATGGCTTTGCTGCCGCCCCACCCGCGACATTCTGGAATACAGGAGTCTCGACCTCTAGAAAGTCACGATCCTCTAGAAAACGGCGGATCCCGGATACGATGCGGCTTCTATTAAAGAAACGTTCTCGAGATTCCGGATTCGTGATTAGGTCCAGATGGCGCTGGCGAATCCGCTGCTCTTGATCAGTCAGGCCGTGAAACTTCTCCGGGAGCGGTCGCAGGGCCTTGGAGATCATCTCATAGCGCTCGGCCCGAATAGTGATCTCGCCTGTCTTCGTCTTGAACAACGATCCCTCGACCCCGATGATGTCCCCTGTGTCCAGATTTTTGAAATTGCCATACGCCTCTTCTCCGAGGGCGTCGATCCGAACGTACGCTTGTATCACTCCCGTTTGGTCCTGCATTTTCACAAACTGGGCCTTCCCCATTTTGCGGATGAACTTCAAGCGCCCCGCTACGCTAACACGGGGCTGCTCTTCGGAATCCTCGATATAAGCTTTGACCGCGGAGCCGGCCGTGTGCTCAGGGCTGAACGTAGAGCGGAATGGATCGACTCCTTGATCCCTCAAATCCGTCAGCTTTTGGCGCCGAACGGCTAATTGATCGTGGGAGATTTCTGAAAGCTTTGAATTCATAATAGAAATTCAACTGTGTTAAGGACCCTGCTGGTTAAAAAATCAAAGCCTTTCCGCTCCGAGCTGATATCCATTATGAAGATAGGCTTTTCGATATTGATTTTTCTCTCTAATTAAGAACCTTTGCCGCATGAGTTCAAGCAAGCCAAATTGGCTTAGGGCGAAACTGCCCAGCGGCCAGGGCTACGGAGCCGTTCGCAAAATGGTGGACGATCACCAGTTGCACACGGTCTGCCAAAGCGCTCAGTGCCCTAATATGGGTGAATGCTGGTCCCGCGGCACCGCGACCGTCATGATTCTCGGCAATGTCTGTACGAGATCATGCAATTTCTGCGCTATACAGACTGGCAGGCCAACCGAACTGGACCTCGGCGAGCCCGCCCGTGTAGCCGAGGCTGTAGCCAAAATGGATCTCAAACACTGCGTTATCACTTCTGTTACTCGCGATGAACTGGCAGATGGCGGCGCATCAGTCTGGGCCGCTACCGTACGAGCCATACGCAATCGTAATCCAGGAACCGCCATCGAAGTCCTCACTCCAGACTTTAGAGGCAACCTTGATCAGGTAGACACCGTACTCGAATCCAAACCGGATATTTTTAATCACAATGTGGAAACCGTCGAACGCCTGCAAAAACCAGTCCGCGTCCAAGCACGCTATCTTCGCTCGCTATCCGTTTTGGAGCACGCCGCGAAGCGAGGCTTCGTAACCAAGTCTGGAATCATGCTGGGCCTTGGAGAGACCGAGACGGAAATCGCCCAAACCCTCCGTGACATGAGATCCCATTCCGTGCGAATCATCACGCTCGGGCAATATCTGCAGCCCTCCTCCAAACACCTTCCCGTAGATCGCTGGGTGACGCCCGAGGAATTCGAGCGTTGGAAACAGTTCGGCCTGGAATTAGGATTCGACTTCGTGGAGTCCGGACCGTTGGTTCGCTCATCCTACCATGCCGATGAGCAGTCTTCCGCCTTCACCGGAATCGACGAACTCAGAAAATCGTCCGCCTAAACGAAAGCATTCCTCAGTTTTCCAGGGAACCGCAGTCGGAAAAACCGGCCGAAGACTACAATTGTAATCTTTTGGTTGACAGCCTTTAATTTGCCGTATTCTCTTTTTTGCCGACTCAGCCGATCTCACCTCGGTAAAGTATTCAAAATCCCGATTCCGCTTCCCAGCCCTTGGAAGGAACTCGACTTTCGATATTGAGGATTCCCCTTAGTCCTACGCCCGGACACGAATCTGTCGTTTCGTCATCAAAATTTTCCAAAAGAAGGGGCAAAATATGCTTTAAGTTCTTGCAGTCCCCCCAAAACCACCATTTTTCTGTCACCCTTTCCTGATTTTTCCGTAGATCGCAAAATTTTGACACCCTCGAATTT
This sequence comes from Verrucomicrobiota bacterium, assembly GCA_036166175.1. GTDB lineage: Bacteria > Verrucomicrobiota > Verrucomicrobiia > Opitutales > Opitutaceae > Pelagisphaera. The sequence goes on from JAYZHU010000119.1 coordinate 8,097, forward strand.
TAGTCCCCCTCCCTCATTGCAGCGGCTGCTTTCCCTAAAAGCGAAAGTCTTGAGTAGCCCCGCATAAAACGACAGACACCCGAAACCTCGAATTACCTTTTAGACGAAATCATACGTTTCAACTAAATCCTAATTAATCGCGAGGCGTCGCATTTTTTTACCCTGAAGCGACCCCAACGCGTCCAACAGACCTTACGATAAAGAGACTATACAATGATTAAGATCAAAGCGCTACCAACGATCGCGGCCTTGCTTGCTCTAGCAGCCACCAACGCAGTGATGTCAGCTCCTGAACTCGGGCAAACTCGAGCCACTCTAAAAGAATGGGTCGAGTTAAAGAAGCTCATTTCTGAAGAACGCAGCAGCTGGACCGTCGAGCAACAAACCCTCAATGAGTCTATTGATCTGCTCACTCAGGAAATCGAGAAACTCGACGAGCAAATCACAGCCATGCAAGAAGATGCCGATGCCGCACAGCTCGAGCGCCAGTCATTAAACAACGAGGAAGATGAGTTGAAACGGGCTTCAGCTGTCGTCCAGCAAGTCGCTACCGATCTAGAAGCCGCTGTTCTCGACCTGATGGAGTACTTTCCTCAATCACTTCAAGACAAGCTGTCCCTTCTCACAGAACGCATGCCAAAAAATGCCAAGGAAGCGG
>JAYZHU010000120.1:0-16280 GCA_036166175.1 Verrucomicrobiota bacterium
AAATCCTACGACATCGAGTTTCTCTGGAAAGAACCGGTCGCCAGCGCCCAACTCGAGCTGCAGATCGGCGCGACTATAGAAACCTTAAGCGTTCCCAACAATTCGGATACGGCTTTCCTAGAGAATATCTCGATCCCCGACGGAGAACAGACTCTGTCAGCAAAAGTCCTCAAAGGCAGCAGAAACGCAACTCCCTACCACATTATCCTCCACCAATTGTAGCGATTTTCTAGGAGCGCCCCGTTTCTTTAGAAATCCCTTACCGAGCCGTCATTCCCTTAGAGGCGTGGTTGCATACGCGGCTCATCGAAGGGCGTATTGCGGGCAGCGACTTCGTCAAATTCGATACCGAGGCCCGGATTTTCCAGCGGCAAAGCGGATCCATCTACTACCTTTGGAAACGGTTTAACGACTTTTGGGTCCCGAGGCCCATTCACCCAAGGCACTTCCATCATAGCCACATTCGGCATCGATAGCGCAGCATGTAAGGTCGCGGCCGACCCCGTTGGGCCCGCATTGTTATGCGGAATGAGATCAATGTAGTAGACCTCCGCCATCGCCGCGATTTTCTTCATCTCGCTGATACCTCCACAGTGGTTAACATCGGGTCTCAGATAGTTCACATACTGATTCTCAATCGTTTCGCGACAGTCCCATTTATCGTGATAGCGCTCGCCGATTGCCAAGGGCAAATCCGTATGCTCTCTCAGCCACTTCAACGCTTCAGGATTCTCATGCCGCACCGGGTCTTCCACGAAGAAATGACGATAGGGCCTCGCAAACTCCAACAACTTTAGGGTCCAGACCGGATCGTATCGACCATGGATCTCTAAGATAAGATCGACGTCCTCTCCCACAGCGTCTCGGATTGCTTATAGGTATTCGATTTGTTGATATACCGCTGTCTTGTGGTCATGATGATCGTTGGCGTCATGACTATGGAATGCCCGAAATCGGATCGCCGTAATCCCTCTCGAAGCGCTCTCTCGGGCATTATTGGCAGCCTCTTCCGCTGTCAGACCTGAAACATGTCCATACACACGTACTTTGTCCCGAGCCAAGCCTCCAAGAAGCTGATAAACGAGCAGGCCAACAGACTTCCCTTTTAGGTCCCACAACGCTTAGTCGATGCCTGCTATCGCGGAACCTGTGCCTGGTCCCCCTCGCGTGAACCGGCGACGAAAACAGCTTTGCCACAAGTACTCGATACGATGCGGGTCCTCCCCTACTACGTATGGCCTCAGATCTTTCAGCATGCCCTCGACACTGTAGGGCAAGAAGTGGTTTGTTGCATCTCCATAGCCGATGATACCGATATCCGTTTCGATACGCACATAGACATCCCGTCCCGTCATAATTGTATCCATATTCGTGATTCTCATCTAAGAATTCAAGGATGGATACCGATCTAGGCCGCTGTGAAAGGCGCCGCGGTTAATAGCGCGCCCGTTCCTAACAGGTTTCCTAGCGCTGCTCTTCGGCTTACGCGGGACAGGGGAAGGGGATTTTTCGAAGACATGATCTACCATAGTTACAGGCTCGACTAAGTGTCCATCCTCACCCCAAGGAACCGTCTGCTCGTCGCTAGAAAAGTTGAGCAAGCTCCTACGAAGCATTGTCCGCAACGCTTACACTATTGACGCGTAAAAACCCGCCCAGAGCTCGGGCTCCAGCCCTGCCTGAAGTCAAGAGAGTTGGAGCCCGATCCCGCGACTGCGAGAGCGGACTTGATTTGTCACCGATCCGCGAGTGGGGACTGTAGGAGCGGGTTCAACCCGCGATCTTGATATAGATAGCCGACAATTACCGCCCCGACCTATCTGGGATCCTACACTCGACTACGATCTAAGTTGACCGAAAATATCCGTTCATTCGCTCCCTTGAGCTTCCGTCAAGGAGTATCAATAGCTATCCAATCGCGATCCGAGACGCAGGTAGAGGCGGTTGTGAGCCACGGCAGGAGTAGCGTCGGTCCAAGCTACATCGTCTGGCGGATTCAATTCCGATTTTTTCAACAATTTGTAGGTTTCCCCTGCTTGAACCACCCACATGTTCCCGTCTCGATCCAAGCAGTAAAGCTTGCCGTCAACCAGAAGTGGAGACGCAAAGAAATTGCCGAGCAGCCTTTCACGATAGATCACCTGACCCGATTCCGCATCCATGGCGGTAAGCGTACCGCCATCCTCCAAGGCGTAGAGGATACGCCCATCCGAAACCGGCGTTGGCACGTACGGCGTACGGCTTTCCATGTACCACTCTATTTTCGGTTCCCTAACGACTTTGCCGCCTTCCACCTTTGGTACGCGAGCGGCGAAAAAGTGGCCGTTTTTGTTGCCCGCGGCGATTAGAGCGTCGGCGCTTCCGGCCGTGCCATTTATCACGATAGGCGATGCGATAGTCCGATGGTTGAAGGCATCCGGCAGGCTCCAATTGACGCGACCGGTCTCGAGATCGAATCCAATGATGCCGATTTTCTCGCCAGCTTGGACCACCTCGACAGAACCGGTATCTTCACGTTCCCGTATGAGCGGCGAAACATAAGAAGTCTTGATGCCTTTCGGCCCCTTCGGATGGGCCTGGCTCCAAACCGGCGCGCCATCCTCCAATCGGTAAACACCAGTAGTTCCGCCATCCATGTGGGCATGATTAATCACGATATAGTCTTCGAAGATAACCGGGTTGAAACTGACCCCATGCTGACTCAAATGAGGACCGAGATCTTGTCGCCAAGCTATGTCTCCATCGTGGGTGTAGGCCGAAAGCATTGCTCGTTTTGACGGCACATATAGCCAACCGATTATCACTAAGCTATCGGTCACGCTTGGCGTACCGGAAGCCAAGTTATTGAAATTGTGAGTCTTGTAATCGCCTCCCTCGATCGTCCGGGACCACAGCGTCTTGCCGTTGCTAGCATCCAGGCAATTTAAGAAGGTTTTCCCCTCGGCCCGAACCTCAGATGTGATGAACAAGCGATCCCCCCATATTACTGGAGAGCTTGTACCTGGTCCTTGAAGGTTCACCGACCAGCGCAGGGTCTCGCGACTCAAATTAACCGGGATTCCCTGGGTTTCCGCAATTGCCGTCCCGTTGTGCCCTCTAAATTGCGGCCAGCTCTCCCCTGGCTCGACCCCGTCTAGCAAAGCACTCGTTGATACTAGTATTCCTATCGATACTCCAAATACGAGTTTTCTTGAAATCATAAAATATTATTGTATTTATTTTTTAGATACTTATTATCAACGTGTTTCCTATTCACTTGCCAAAGATGATTTAATTCTGTCCATCTCGTCTTCAAATTCCCCAATCTTAGGTTGTATTAAAGCTTTACTGTCCTCTTCCGCCTCATCCATCTCCTTTTTAAGAGCATCCCGCCGCTCCTTTAACTCGGCCAATTCCTTTTCCCGCATTTCCACTTTCTCAGCTTCATCGGCCTTATCGAATATAATCTCCTCGGGCAGCACTTCATCGTTTCCGGCGTCAATTCGGCTAGATATCTCCCAGCGCGGCATCAATCGCTCGCCCGAAGGAGTCGGACGTTGCATCATTACAGATGGCGACATGATCTCAATATCCGCATTATGTAGTGTATTCAAAATTTCTACACGTAGATTAGACCTTGCCGTCACCAATCCTTTCACCTCCTCTAGAAATCCAGCCACACGATAGTTCACCGATAAATCGTCCAGATCCACGACTTGAACAAATGGCTCCCCAAGCCCAGCTCGTTTTGCGGCCTCTTTTAAAAGGGCTTCTAATCGAGATTGGCTCGTATCATATCCGAGCAAGACCGTCGCCGAAACGATCGTTCCCGACGAGCGCACCACTTTTACTGGATTGGACACCAAAAAGAGATTGGGCATTGTATTGAGAACGCGATTTCCGGCTTGGATTTCCGTGTGGAATAATCTTCGAGCGGAGACGCGTCCGAAATTCCCCTGTACTTCAATGTAATCTCCGGACCGGAAAGACCCGACTGATCGCAACATGAGGCCCGCCATAGCATTGGATACGAAACTAGTGGACGAAAGGCCGATGATTCCCGTCGGAACTAGGCCTAAGAGCCCGAGCATAACCAGAGGCCTGACAAAATTCTGCTGCTTGCCAACCCATCGGGAACGTTTCTTGAGAGCCCAATTCGCAAACGATGATCCCGTCGCGGCAATGGCTAGTGTCACGATTAGAGGCATGTAGTCGGGGAAAGTGTCCACAATGTTCAATACGCCGAACCTATATACGAGCGGTTTTACACGACAATCTGGCCGCGATACAAATCCAAAACCTTTTGGCCGGGTTATGATTCCAGCTCGTCCGACCTATCCTTTGCTGTTGCCCCAGAGGGTCTCGCGCCTACAGGGTTTAATTGCGACTTTAGCCGCAGAATTCCGGCCACCAATCTACTATCACAATGAATTCTTCCCCATCCAGACGCCAATTTATTGCAACCACGGGAGCTCTTGCCACAGCTGCGATAATTGCTGGTTGCTCCAACAATCCTGCTAAGCCCCGTAATATGAAGCCCTTCCGCTACTGCCTCAATACCAGCACCATTAGAGAAAAGAACATCGGGATCGAGGCGGAGATCGATGTTGCCAACAACGCTGGCTACTCGGGAATCGAACCTTGGATCCGAACGATCAGAGCTTACATGGAAAGCGGAGGTAAACTAAGCGACCTTCGTAATCGGCTCGATGATCAAGGACTTCAGGTTGAAAGCGCCATCGGATTCGCCAAATGGATCGTCGACGACCCGACCGAGCGTGCCAATGCTCTCGAGGAAGCCAAGAGTGATATGGATATCGTTCACGCTCTCGGCGGCAGCCGAATCGCAGCTCCCCCAGTTGGCGCTCAAAACGGGCCGTTAATCGATCTCGAAACCGTGGCTGAACGCTACCACGCCCTCCTGGAGGTGGGACGGGAAACCGGTGTCGTCCCTATGCTCGAAGTCTGGGGGCACTCCCAGAATTTGCACCGCCTGGGACAAACGCTATTCGCGGCGGCAGAAAGCTCACACCCCGACGCATGCATGCTGCTCGATATCTACCACATTTACAAAGGAGGCTCCCAATACGATGGCCTTTCCCTGCTGGGGCCGAAATCCATGCCGGTTCTACATATGAACGATTTCCCGGCTATTCCAGAACGAACTAAAATGAACGACAGCCACCGGGTCATGCCTGGCGATGGCGTCGCCCCATTCGACAAGATCATAGAGCAACTGCACACAATCAATCCCGAAATGGTCCTTTCCCTTGAGCTGTTCAATCGCGACTACTGGAAACAGGATCCGCTCGAAGTCGCAAAGCTGGGCCTCGAAAAAATGAAAGCCGTTGTCTCCTCTTTTCTATAAAACCATCCACCTCATCACACATCCCCTATGGCCTCAATCGCAATACTGGGAACCCTCGATTCAAAATCCGAAGAGCACTCCTTCATATCAGAGCGTATCCGCGAACACGGACATAAAACCGTATTCATCGATGTAGGAACAGGCGAAGATCCTAAGGTCGAGCCTGATTACTCTAGATACGACGTTGCTGCGTCGATCGGACTCGATCTGGACGCTCTCATGCAACGGCACGACCGAGGAGAATGTGTCGTGGCTATGTCTGAAGCCGCTCCCGCCTTCTTGGCTAAGCTAGTTGGCGACGGAAAAGTCGACGGGGTCATTTCCCTCGGTGGAGGCGGAGGAACCGCCATCGGCACGGCAGCCATGAGGACTCTGCCTATCGGATTCCCCAAGCTGATGGTCTCAACGGTCGCAAGCGGAAACACTGCCCACTACTTGGGCACCAAAGACGTTGTTATGATACCCAGCATTGTCGACGTGAGCGGGCTGAATCGTATCTCGCGAACAATCTTCACCCGGGCCGCCGGCGCTATCTGCGGCATGGTCGAAGCAAAGATCGACACTGAGGGGGGCAAGCCACTCATAGTCGCTAGCATGTTCGGCAACACGACTGCCTGCGTCAATGAGGCCAAAGCCATTATCGAAGATGCCGGCTACGAAGTCCTCGTGTTTCACGCCACGGGGTCCGGGGGCAAGGCTATGGAAAGTCTTATCGAAAGCGGCATGGTATCAGGCGTGCTCGATGTAACGACCACTGAATGGGCCGACGAGATCGTAGGAGCGACCTTGTCCGCAGGACCCACTCGCATGGATGCCATGGCCAAAGCCAAGGTGCCAGCGGTTGTTGCTCCCGGTTGTGTAGATATGGCAAACTTCGGGGCCCGCGAAACCGTGCCAACTGAATTTGAGGGGCGTACTTTCTACATCCACAATCCTCAGGTTACCTTGATGCGAACGAACGCGGATGAGTGCGAGGAAATCGGGAAGGCCATCGCCGCCAAAGCCAATGCCAATTCCGCCTCAGTCGCTATTCTCAACCCGCTAAAAGCAGTTAGTGAAATCAACGGCGAAGGCCAAGCCTTCTACGATCCCGAAGCTGACAAGGCCCTTTTCGAAGCCATTCGGTCTAAGGCAACAGTGGAAGTCCTCGACCTGGACGAGCCCATCAATAGTCCCACTTTCGCCAAAACTTGCGCCGAGAAGCTTCTCGAGCTCATCGCCCGGTCTGCGGGTTGAGAGAATCAGAAGCAGCGTCGGTTCACCACTATGATAGCGTGAAAGAAGGTTCGACAAACTATTGATACCAAAGCCGAAACAAGTTTCAGTGTAAACCAAACCAGTTTTCGACATCAATTTCGGTTGAGCGATTCTGAGAAAAATCGCCTTAAGCATGCGCCTAAAATATCCCAGTTACTACGCTTTTCTGGTTCTTCTGAGCGTTCCGCTATCGATTAGCGCCTCCGATTTAGATCCCGATTCGCTGGAGTATTTCGAGTCGAAAATCAGACCGCTGCTCGTGGAGAATTGCTATAAGTGCCATTCGGTCGATTCCGATCGGATAAAAGGCGGATTCCTAATCGATTCAAAACCGGGACTACTCAAAGGGGGCGAAAGCGGACCAGCCATCATCCCTGGAGACGCCAGAAATAGTCGACTAATCCAAATGGTCGAACGGCATCCCGATTTCGAGGCGATGCCACCAAAGTCCAAGCTCAGCCAAAGCGAGATCGCCAGCTTGATAACGTGGATTGATCGAGGAGCGCCTGATCCCCGTCTGGAAGAAACGGTTGCCGCTGATTCTCTATCGGATTTCAATCTAGAGGAACGCAAGCAATGGTGGTCCCTGCAGCCAGTCAAAAAACCTCCTGTTCCCCGAGTTGAAAACCAATCGTGGCCAGCTAACGAATACGACCACTTCTTACTCGCGAAACTAGAAGAGAAAGGCTTGGCCCCGGCCGCGCCCGCCGAACGCCGAGAACTAATTCGCCGGTTGAGTTTTGACCTAATTGGATTGGCCCCCACCCCAAATGAAGTTGAAGCTTTTCTGAACGACAAATCAGAAGAGGCCTATGCCAAGCAAGTAGACCGACTCCTCTCTTCCCCTCATTTCGGCGAAAAATGGGCTCGCCACTGGCTCGATCTGGTGCGCTACGCTGAAACGAAATCATTCGAGGCCGATTACACAATGCCCTACGCGTATCGGTATCGCGACTACGTTATACGAGCCTTGAATGACGATGTGCCCTACGACCAATTCGTCTTGGAGTCTTTGGCCGGCGATCTCCTTCCTCATCCTAGATTCAATCCGGAAACCGGAGAAAACGAATCCGTCAAGGGGCCAGGATATATCTACCTCACTGACGGCCAGCACGGTCCGCCCGATATCCACGAAGATGAAGCTAGAATTTTCGATGGAATGATCGACGCGACCAGCAAGGCCTTTCTTGGATCGACTTTGGCTTGCGCCCGTTGCCATGATCACAAGTTCGACGCCATAACCACAGGGGACTACTACTCCTTTTACGGCATGCTTCGCAGCTCACGTCTAAGCTATACGAATACAGTGCCCGTGAACCAACAGAATGGCCCAGAAAAAAGGCTTATTCAATTGAAGCCGCGTATATCATACCTCGCGCTCGAAGACAGCCTCCAAGACGTTGAACTAATCCCCGATTATCTGAGCGCTACCAGAAAGCTATTGGACGATCCATCTGTTCAAGAAGCACTTCGGGATTTCATAGCGTCGAAAGAGAGGGAAAACAAGAACCAGGAAGGCAGAGCTATGGAGAACTTGGAGGCTTCTCTCGAAAAGCTCGTAACCCCCGAAGCAATAAAACTAGGGCTGGAAGCAGATCTCCTAGTGAATTGGGTTCGCCTCGCCCTCATACCAGAATCGGGCGACGAGTGGCCCGAACTAGAACCGATTATTCCGAGTGCAAACCCTGCTCGCGATAAAGCTTCAGAAAACGGAAACCTTAGCAAGTCATTCGCTTCGGTGGCTGGGTCGCTAGATGAGTGGAAACTGCAAGGCGGAGCCTTCGCTAAGCCAGGAAGTTCGAAAGGCGGGATCATCTTGAACATGGAGGGGACTAACGCGATCCAAACGATTATCGGCAACGCAGTCGTTGGCGGACTATTTGCCCCTCGCATCGACGGAGCCATTCGCTCGCCCGACTTCATACTCGACGGGAAACCTATCGAATTCCAAGCCAAAGGCCGGAACGGAGCAGCGCGCCTCGTCGTTCGCAACTACGAACTTACCGGAAGAGGCCCAACGACGAGTAGGATCTATCAAGCGATCGATAGCGACCATTGGCAGACCGTCCATTTTGAGACTTACCTGTGGAAGGGGGAGCCCGCTTATCTGGAGGTGCTGCAAAACGGCGTAGCCACGCACTCGCTACATCCCAGAGAGGGTCAACCGTCGCCGCCTGACGACAATGCCTATGTCGCGGTTCGGTTCGACCAAGCTCCAGATTGGAAAGCATACTGGCAACCGCAACTAGATATACCGAATCAGGAAGCTCGGGACTCCGCCATAACAAATAGATTAAAATCGATTATCGGGAATATGAAATCCATGCCGAGCAATGATGACGATACTGAAGTTCTAGGTGCCTTATTCTCGGCTGGCTTTATTAAAGCGGATACTGGTCGGGGCCTTCCCCTTCAAAAGGCGATGGCGGAATACCGGTCAATCGCCCTCGAAATTCCGGCTCCTCGCTACGTTAGGAGCCTGGTCGATGGCGATCAACACGACCAACCCGTTTACATTCGCGGGAACCACAATAACCCCAGCAAAGACGACAATCCACGGCGTTTCCTCGATGGGCTTGGAGGAAGCGCCTTTGCGGGGCCAGGTAGCGGGCGACTAGAATGGGCCGAGCGGGTTGCCGACCCAACTAATCCACTCACAGCCCGAGTGCGAGCCAACCGACTGTGGAAACACCTGTTCGGCAATGGAATCGTCGCCACCACGAACGACTTCGGCAAGATGGGAACCAAACCCACCCACCCAGGGCTTCTAGCCTATCTGGCCAGGGACTTGATAGAGAACGGATGGTCCCTGAAGTACATGGTCCGCAAAATGGTTCTATCGCAAGCCTACCGTATGTCGTCTGCTCCAAGCCAGCACGCGATGGACGAGGATCCGGATAACAAGCTATTGCAACACATGCCCGTAAAACGTCTTGAGGCAGAGGCGATCCGAGATCACATACTCGCGTGTAGCGGTGAAATCGATACGAGCATGTATGGCCCAAGTGTCTCAGCTTATGTTAGGGACTTACCAGACAGCCGCGCGAAACCCGCCTCTGGTCCACTGGATGGAAACGGAAGGAGATCCATCTATATCGAGATGCGGCGCAATTTTCTTCCCACATTTTTGAGGGCTTTCGACATGCCCAACGCGACCGAGTCCATAGGCCGACGCCAAGTAACTAACGTTCCCGCCCAGTCCTTAGCATTAATGAACGATCCCTTCGTACACGAACAGGCCAAGGCATGGGCGAAGCGAGTGCTCTATTCAAAGCACAATCTGGAACAGCGAATCCATGAGATTCACCAGACCGCATTTTGCCGTCCCGCTAGCGCGTCGGAAATCCAGTGGGCAAAGCGGTTTCTCGATACGCTTGCCGATGAATACGGCTCATCCCTAGACGATCTAGCTGTTTGGACAGATCTCTGCCATACGATCTACAACCGCAAGGAATTCATTTATGTGTTTTAGGAGCGGACATGCGTTTCCCTTGTTGATGGCCGCTCTGAGATCGGCCGCCACCTTCATTGTCTTATGATTTCACGTCGAGAATTTCTCCAAAAAAGCTCCATGGGCTTCGGAACACTGGCCCTGTCGGGTCTGATGCAACAGGATCTGCTTGCCAAAGGATCGCCCTTGTATCCGAAAACGCCCCACTTTGCCCCCAAGGCTCAAAGCGTCATCTTCCTCTACATGGACGGTGGCGTGTCTCAAGTAGACAGTTTCGATCCCAAACCTCAACTGGCCAAAGAAAACGGGCAACCTCCTCGCTTTCAGGTAGACGCGACTGTATTCAACAACAATGGCAATCTTCTAAAAAGCCCATGGGAATTTAAAAGATATGGAGAAAACGGCATCCCGATAAGCGATTTGTTTCCTAATATCGGATCATGCGCAGATGATCTTTGTATCATTCGTTCCATGACAGCTTTTTCTCCTAATCATCCCAATGCTAACTACGCTCTTCATAGCGGCCACGTGCTTTCCGGCCGGCCAAGCATGGGGGCCTGGGCTTCTTATGGGCTGGGCACACTCAGTCAAGACCTGCCAAGCTATGTAGTCATCCACGGCGGGCAAGTGCCATCAGGAGGGATGCAGTGCTTTGGTAACGGGTTTCTTCCGGCCAATCATCAAGGATCGATTTTCCTTTCCAGCAATCCAGCTCTAAACAACACCTCCCACCAAGAGAAAACGGCAGCCATCCAAAAAAGGAAGCTAGAATTCCTGCATGAGATGGACGGCGAGTTCGAAGCCCGAATATCGCACGCAGAAGCTATCGAGTCAGCGATTATGAACTACGAGCTAGCCTACCGAATGCAAATGGAGGTGCCGGACGTCACAGATCTTTCAAAAGAGAGCGAGGCTACAAAAAAACTCTACGGGATCGATGCCCCCTATAAGAATACTCGAGCCTATGCAGCCCAGTGCTTAATGGCCCGCCGTTTAGTCGAGCGGGGTGTGCGATTCGTTGAGCTGACCATCAATCCGGGAAACGGTGACCGTTGGGATCAGCACAAAGACCTCATCGATGGCCATCAGAAGAACGCCATGGCCGTGGATCAACCTATCGCCGCCTTGATCAAGGATCTGAAGTCACGGGGTTTGCTCGACACCACCCTTCTCGTGTTTAGCGGAGAATTTGGCAGGACTCCATTCGCCCAGGGGACCAACGGTCGCGATCACAATCCGCAAGGATTTAGCCTTTGGATGGCGGGAGGAGGAATCAAAGGGGGCAAGATCTATGGCGCCACAGATGAATACGGCTATCGCGTCGTGGAAAATAAGCTGACTGTTCATGACCTTCACGCGAATATGCTGCATCTTCTCGGAGTCGATCATAAGAAACTGACTTTCCGCTTCAGCGGTCGGGACATCAGGCTGACAGATGTCCATGGCGAAATTATTCCCGAAATTCTTGCCTGAATGATTGCGACCCTAGTGCAATTGCCTCACTAACTGGATGTCTCTACTAAATTGCTCTTACCATGCGTATATTGAAGTTTATCCCATTACTGATCGGTATCTTTCTCACTTCCTGCAGTGGACCTACCGGTACCGAATCTGAAAACAGAAAAGCGAAACTTTCGTTTATCACAAATGTTTCCGCCGATTTTTGGGCTTATGCGGAAGCGGGCGCCCGGGCAGCAGAGCGGGAATTTGGAGACATCGAAGTGCTCTTCCGCACCGGCGATGGATCGACAGCCAAACAAAAGCAAATCGTGGATGACCTGCTCGTCGCCGGAGCCAAGGGCATCGCCATCAGTCCCGCTAGTGCCAAAAACCAGATTCGCATGATTAACGAATGGTCAAAGGATTCGACTTTGATATGCGTCGACAGCGATTCGCCGGATAGCGACCGTATCTGCTATCTTGGCACGGACAATATCGAAGCGGGCCGCAAATGCGGCGAACTCGTCGTAGAAGCGCTTCCCGGCGGAGGAAAGATCATGGTCTTTGTAGGCATAAAGGATATGCAAAACGCCATTGAGCGTTTTCAGGGCCTGAAGGAAGCCGTAGCTGGCCACGGAATTGAAGTGATCGATCTCAGGACAGATGGCGGTGACGTATCCAAAGCTCGAGCTAATGCGGAAGACACACTGACTGCTCACCCTGACGTCGCTGCCCTCGTCGGCTTGTGGGGCTACAACCCGCCAGCCTGTCTGGAGGCTGTCAGGGCGGCAGGGCTCATCGGAAAAGTGAAAATCGTGGCCTTCGATGAATCCCCTAAAACGCTCGAGGGTATTGATGCCGGCGAAATTTATGGAACGGTGATCCAGGATCCCTACACCTTTGGATACGATTCCATGGCTTTGCTCCGCGATTTGACCATCCAAGGGAAATCGGCTAATGAAGCTCGCATACCGGAAAGCGGAATTATCCACGTTCCTACTCGTGTCCTCCGAAAAGGAGAGGGGCTCCCCTACAAGGCTCAATGCGACGCCTGGAAAGCCTCGATAAATTAAGAATTGAGAATGCAGATTTAAGAAGTGGCCTAGGGTTTCTCGTCTTCTCTGACCAAACAGCCCAGACCTTCTAATTCCTCCTTCTCACCTCTTCCTTCAAGAACGTGCGCCTACTCCAGCTTACACGAATCTCCAAGTCATTCGGACCTGTCCAAGCGCTGGAGGATGTGGATTTGGAAGTAGCTCAAGGCGAGGTCTTGGGATTGATCGGGGAAAATGGAGCTGGGAAGTCGACACTGATGAATATCCTCGGCGGGATGTTTCCGCCAAGCTCCGGCGAAATCCTCATTGAAGATTCCCCCGTCTTGATTCACGACGCCAAGGCAGCTGAGAGATTAGGCATAAGCTTCGTGCATCAAGAGCTGAACCTATTGGATAATATCGATATTGCAGGAAACATATTTTTAGGGCGAGAACCCAAGCGATTCGGCTGTATAGACCAAAAACGCTTGCACGAGCTATCGCGACCGCTCCTGAAAAACCTGGGGTTGCCCATCGATCCAAGTACTTCAGTCGCCTTGCTCACGAATGGGCAAAGGCAACTCGTCGAGATCGCCAAGGCACTATCTATAGATGCCAAAATACTCATCCTAGACGAGCCGACCTCAAGTCTGACACTCCAAGAAACGGATACGCTACTAAAGCTGGCGCAAAAGCTGCGCCAACAAGGGATGGCTATCATTTTCATTTCCCATAGGCTTGCAGAAATCGAGGCGATAGCCGATTGCGTAATCGCTCTTCGAGATGGAAGGAACGCAGGATGGCTGGGACGCGAGGAAATCAACCGCAACGCCATGATTTCCATGATGATCGGACGCGAACTCGACGAGGTGTATCCAAAGACCGAGCCTCCCGTTGAAAACGTCGTTCTTTCGGTGAAGGATTTCAGTACTCGCCGATGGCCTAACGGAGGAGCCACATTCGAAATCAAATCAGGAGAAATCCTCGGAATGGCGGGTCTCGTCGGAGCCGGACGCTCCGAACTGGCCCAAGCGCTTTTTGGCATCGACGAATCTCCTGCAGGGCTCGTGGAAATCGAGAGCCAATCGATTCCTCGCGGCGATGTAGGCCGGTGCATCGCCAATGGGGTGTTCCTCGCTCCAGAAGACCGCAAGTCAAGTGGACTTGTCCTGGAAATGAGCATACGGGAGAACATGACCTTGAACTCAATGAAGCGATTCACTCGCTATCTGCGAATCGATTTTGCTTCCGAAAAGGAAAAGACGGAAGTTTGGTTGCGCGAGTTCGGCATAAAAGCGCCTAGTTCCGAACAAATTGTGGGAAATCTCAGCGGCGGCAATCAACAGAAAGTCGTTCTCGCCAAATGGATGACGCTGAAGCCCAAAGTTATGATTTTCGATGAACCTACTCGCGGAATCGACATGGGAGCTCGTGAGGAAATCTATAAGGCAATCGCAAAGCTAACAGAGACGGAGTGTGCTATTCTGATGATCTCAAGCGACATGGAGGAGCTCTTGGGTATGAGTCATCGCATAGCTGTCATGCGCGAGGGAGGCATCGCCGGAATTCTGGACAAAGAAGCGTTTTCGGAAGAAGCTATCATGCAGCTCGCCGTTCGAGAAGACCTAGCCACTGGTGCTTAACCTCCGAGACAAATTTCATGGAATCGAAACTATCACAATACTTGAATCGATACAGCAAGGAAGGCTGCCTCGCTCTCGTCCTCCTCTTCGTCGCTTTTTGGACGATTCTATTTTCCCGAAACACCGAGGCCAGCGGCTTTCTGCAAAGCTTGATTGAGTCTCGTTTCCTGTCACTTCGCAATCTCGAGAATCTTTCCCGTCAAGTGGGCATGTATGGGATTTTCAGTCTGGGGATGGGGCTGGTCATTATTTCTGGTGGAATCGATCTGTCTGTCGGTTCCCTGATGGCGTTGTTCGGCACGGTCTTTTTCTTTCTTCTCACAGGGTCCCATTCCTGGATTCCCGGGATGCCTTGGGTGCCTGCTATCATTGTTCTCCTGGCATTTTCAACAATCGTCGGCGTGTTTCATGGCTGGCTCATTGCCAAGATTCGCATGCCAGCCTTTGTCGTTACTTTGTGCGGTCTT
Source organism: Verrucomicrobiota bacterium (assembly GCA_036166175.1). GTDB lineage: Bacteria > Verrucomicrobiota > Verrucomicrobiia > Opitutales > Opitutaceae > Pelagisphaera. The sequence continues at coordinate 14,640 of JAYZHU010000120.1, forward strand.
CTTGGGTACCGAGGGCTGGCCCAAACAATGACTCACGATACAGCTATTGGCTACTATGATGCTAAATTCGGAATTGCGGGATTGGAGAAACTCTTGACGGGCGAGATCCTCGGCCTGCCAGCTGCATTCATCGCATTTCTCTTTGTATCCTCAGTCGTTTATTATCTGCTGCACCTATCGGTTTTCGGACGCTACTTGCTAGCTTTAGGCCGCAACGAGCAAGCCGCTAGCTATTCAGGGATCAACACAAAGTTGATCATGGGGCTAGCCTATGTCAGCTGCAGCATTCTCGCGGCGATATCGGCGCTTTTCTTCGCGGTGTATACCGCGGATGTCGTCCCCTCGATTCATGGGAATTTTTACGAATTGTACGCGATTGCTGGAGCCGTTCTTGGAGGTTGCAGTTTGAGAGGAGGCGAAGGCACCGTAATCGGTATCATACTGGGAACTACAGTATTGCTCGTCCTCCAAAACATGGTCAATCTTCTAGGGTACGATAGTTCTTTCAGCAAAGTCATCACGGCTCTGGTCATTCTCGGAGGCGTTCTTGTTGATCGCTTCGAGATTTGGAAACTGGTTACCCGAACCAGATCAAATACAGCTTAACCATAAAAACAGAGAGGCCCCAACTATACGCCAGTGATACGACTCCTCTTTCTTGCTTCATCATTCTTCCTTCTTTGTTCACTCATCGCCGCTTCAGTGGTGTCGCCAAACTTCTTCATCATTTTCACTGACGACCAAGGCTATGGTGACCTGAGCTGTTTCGGGGCGGAGCACGTCCGTACGCCACGAATCGATCGAATGGCTGCGGAAGGGACCAAGTTAACCAGCTTTTATGTTCCCGCGCCAGTCTGCACGCCTTCTCGAGCCTCATTGATGACGGGCTCCTACCCTAATCGCATAGACATGGGGTACGGTTCCCGTTTCGGCGTATTGCTATCTGCCGGCTCGAAAGGGCTTCATCCCGACGAGATAAAGATCGCTGAAACACTCAAGACCGTGGACTACAAAACAGGCCTATTCGGCAAGTGGCATATCGGTGATCAACCCACTTTTCTTCCAAGGCGCCAAGGATTCGACGAGTTTTTCGGAATCCCCTACAGTCATGACATTCATCCCTGCCATCCCAGACAGGATCACTTCCAATTTCCACCTCTCCCACTTTCGGAAGGAGAAACTGTCATCGAGATGGATCCCGATGCGTATATCCTGACAAAACGTATAACCGAACGCGCTTTAGATTTTATAGAGCGCCATAAGAACTCGCCCTTTTTATTCTACATTCCTCATCCCATTCCAACCAAGCCCATTCACGTTTCCCCCCCGTTAATGCAAAACGTTCCGGAGGCCATCAAGGCCGCATTGGAAAAGAAAAACAGCATCATCGACTACAAGACGAGAGACAAGCTCTTCGAGCAAGCAATCGCTGAAATCGATTGGTCCGTTGGCGAAATTTTGGATACACTGAGGCAACAAGGCATCGACGAAAACACGCTCATCCTATTTTTTTCAGACAACGGCCCGGCCGTTGGCAAGGCTGGACCACTCAAAGGCCGAAAAGGCAGCACCTTCGAAGGCGGCACGCGCGAAGCGACCGTCGTTCGATGGCCAGGCAAGATTCCCGCTGGAGCCTCGAAC
>JAYZHU010000121.1:0-5262 GCA_036166175.1 Verrucomicrobiota bacterium
ATCTTGCTTTGGGTGACGGTTAACTCAGATCGGGCAAAGTAACATATTCTCCCAGCCTGTGTTCTCATCCTCCTCATACGAGCAAGACGCCTGTTTTATTCTTAAGAATAGGCCATTCGGAAAATACTCGATAACCTAGGCCATGCTTGATCATTAGACGACAGCCGCGTCACCTTCTTCGTCCGGCATAGCCTCGCTTCCCATAGGTTCGCCCACGCATCTTCTTTCCGCTCGAAAAATCTCCCGATCGCAGAGCGTCAATTTGATCGCGAAGTAACGCCGCCCGCTCAAATTCAAGCTTCGAAGCCGCCTCGTCCATCTCTACGGTGAGCTCATTGATGACCGCCTCTACATCCTCATCTTCGCTGACGATAAAAGGTGTTTCCTCATCGGTAGTTTTCCCTTCGTGCAAACTCTTTTGCACCGGTCGCACAACGCTTTTAGGCGTAATACCGTGATCAGCATTATACTCGATCTGCTTGGATCGCCTCCGATCAGTGATTTCCAACGTATTGCGTATGGAATCCGTGATGACATCCGCGTAGAAGATTACCCGACCATTCTCATGCCGAGCAGCACGACCGGCTGTTTGCACTAAACTCGTCTGGCTTCTCAAAAAACCCTCCTTGTCGGCATCGAGAATGGCTACCAAAGCAACTTCGGGTAGATCCAAACCTTCTCGCAGTAGATTGATCCCAACCAAAACGTCGAAATCTCCCGCTCTCAAACGCCTTAGGATCTCCACGCGCTCAATCGCATCGATATCCGAATGGAGGTATTCAACGCTGATCTCACGCTCCCTCAGATAAACCGTAATGTCCTCAGAAAGTCGTTTTGTTAGCGTGGTGACCAATACCCGCTCTCCTTGCTCAATCGCTCGATTAACTTCTCCGATCAGATCCTCGACTTGTCCCTTTATTGGCCGAATCTCAATCTGCGGATCGAGTAGCCCTGTTGGACGAATGATCTGTTCAGCTACGACAGCGCTCCTTTCGAACTCGAATTTGGCCGGTGTCGCTGACACGAACACAGTGGTCCCTGTGACTCCTAAAAATTCGTCGAAATTCATCGGGCGATTATCTAGAGCAGACGGCAACCGAAATCCGTGCTCGACCAAGGTTGACTTGCGGGAACGGTCTCCTGCATACATCGCCCCTATTTGCGGGATTGTCACGTGACTCTCGTCTACGAGCAGGACGAAATCGTCATCGAAGAAGTCGATCAGACAGTATGGCCTTTCGCCCGGCTTTCTTCCCGATAGATGCATCGAATAATTCTCAATACCACTGCAGAAGCCGACTTCCTGAAGCATCTCCAGATCGTAATTCGTTCGCATGCTGATGCGCTGGGCCTCCAATAACTTGCCCTCTTCTTCGAATTCGGCCACTCGGCTCTTCAACTCCCCTTTGATGGATCCGATAGCCTTCGCAGTCTTTCCTTTCGTGGTTACGAACTGATTAGCTGGATACAAATTGAACTGTTCGAAACTCCTGATGGACTCTCCAGTAAGCGGATCGAATTCAGTAAGGCACTCTACTTCGTCTCCCCAGAATTCGATGCGCAACCCTTTCTCTAGGTAAGCAGGCATTACATCAACGATGTCGCCCCTTACTCGGAACCGACCCCGTGTCAGATCCACATCGTTTCGCTCATACTGAATCTCCACTAGTCGATTGAGAAAGATATCCCTTCCCAACTCCTCGCCTTGACGTAAACCGATCATCAGCTCCTCGAAATCCTCAGGCGAGCCCAATCCGTAAATACAGGACACGCTGGCGACAACGATTACGTCACGTCGGCTAATCAGACTGCTCGTCGCCGAAATCCGTAGCCGGTCGATCTCATCGTTTATTGAAGAGTCTTTCTCTATAAACGTATCCGTTGACGGAACATAGGCTTCTGGCTGGTAGTAATCGTAATAGCTGACGAAATACTCTACCGCATTATTGGGAAAGAAGTTCTTAAGTTCCGAATACAGCTGAGCCGCTAAAGTCTTGTTGTGGGAAATCACCAAAGCAGGCCGTCCGCAACGGGCAATTATGTTGGCCATGCTAAACGTCTTCCCCGACCCTGTGACGCCCAACAAAGCCTGATATCGGTTGCCCGATTCTATAGAAGATACGATCGCTTCGATTGCCTCGGGCTGATCGCCCATAGGCTGGTAATCCGATCGCAGATCGAATAACGCCCCCTCCTCCTTTAACGTGCCCATTTGTCAAGCTACGTCTTCGTCTTGGTGGGAACGATCGTATACATTCTTCTCGAGCTCGCCTTCGGAATTGGCGATAATACAAGTTATGGCCGAATCTCCGGTGACGTTTACCGCGGTCCTCACCATGTCGAGCAACCGGTCAATCCCGATTATTAACCCAATCTTGTCCGGAGGGAGACCTACTAGCCCAAGTACCATGGTAAGCATGACGAGTCCCGCGCTTGGTACGCCCGCGGTTCCGACAGAAGCCATCGTCGCGGCGATAATAACCGTCAAATATTGGCCAATTGAAAGATCGATTCCCGACAGCTGGGCGATAAACACAGTGGCAACGCCTTGCATAATCGCCGTTCCATCCATATTTATCGTGGCTCCTAACGGCACCGTGAAGGATGCGACTTTGTTGGATGCCCCTAGACGCTCCTCGACAGCTCGCATTGTCACCGGAATGGTGGCGTTGCTACTCGCAGTGCTAAAAGCGAATAGCTGTACGTTTCGCATCTTCTTAAAGAACTGACGAGGGTTCAGTCCTGTCAATACCTTCAGCATTGTCGGATAAACTACTAAACCGTGTATCAACAATACCACTATAACTAAGATAAAATACTTGCCCAAAGCGAAGATCGTATCGAATCCCTCATTGGCGAAAACCTGAGATATTTTCGCGAACACTCCAAAGGGAGCCATGAGCATCACGATTATCACGAGTTTCATGATCACTTCGTTGAGATCCTTGAAAATGTCCAATATCCGTTTCCCGTAATCGCCAGAAACCACCAGCGCGATGCCGAATGCCAAGGCGGCCGCGATAATTTGCAACATCTCTCCATTGACGAAGGCGGAAACGACGTTCTCCGGGAATATGTCGATGAATACTTGAAGCAGCGATTTCGTTTCTCCGGGAACGAAATCATTGGCATCCGTCACTTGCACGCCCTCGCCCGGTCGAACGATTAGCGCCACGACGATAGCGATCGTAATGGCGACAGCCGTAGTGAACAGGTACAATGCCAGGGTTTTTAACCCAATCGTGCCCAGTTTCCTAACATCATCCATGGCCGCCGTGCCGCACACCAGAGAAACGAACACAAGCGGGACCACTAAAGCTTTTAAACTGCGAATAAACGCTTCGCTGAGAAACTGGAAGAAGCCGTTAATGATGTAGTCGGCAACGAAACCGTGCTCCAAAATCGGCCGATTCTGAGCATCTAGCTTCACCCGTCCAGTCCCCAAATCGATCGCGAACTCCACAAATTGGGAAAGGGTAAGGCCAACTACAGCTCCGGCCACCATGGCAATGACAATCCAGCGTGTTAGTTTGATTTTGTGCAGTTCCATAGGTTTTGGGGTTAGCGATCTACAATAAATCTACATTAGGACGGATCGCTCCGAATAAACAACCCTCCAATCCCCCTAATAAGCGTTCGCCAAATTCCGCTCATTAATTCGGCGAGCCCTTTTCGAGTTCGCGACCAATAACCTGACCCAATTTTCGCAAATATCTTGGCAGAGGACTTACCAGACACCCCTGAGCTTATTCTTGAGATGCATATCAACACATAAGCCCACCCAATCGATCGATTGTCACTTCATTGAATGAGTCGACGATCAAGTCCGTGGGCGATTTCTCAAGGATCTCCCGAGAGTTCGTCGTAGTCAATGCCACCACTTTCATACCGCCAGTCTTACCAGCTTCAATTCCGCTCAGCGAATCCTCGAGGACAACGCACCGCTCCGGAGCGACTTCCAATTTTCCAGCGGCCTTCAGAAAAACCTCGGGGTCCGGTTTGCCTTTCTCGACATCCGCAGCCGCCACAATGTGGCAAAACCAGTCTTCCCGATTAATGTAATTCAAAACGGATTCGATATTCTCACGTGGGGTGGATGATCCTATAGCATAAGGCACGTGCTTCTCCTGAAGCGATTTTACAAAATCGCCAACGCCTGGTAGCAAGGCAATACCGTCTCGCTGAATGATCTCACGATAGAGTACTTCCTTACGATCTCCCAGCCGGGCGATTTCCTCGGGGCCGCTTGTCCATTCTAGAATCGTCCGAATAATCAGCTCATTCCTTTTCCCGAAGCCAATCTTGAAGTGCCCATCGAAAAGCGGTAGACCTTCCTCTTCAGCAAGCAATTCCCAGCTTTCCTCGTGCTGTCTTGAAGAATCAATGACAACGCCATCCCAATCGAAAATTACGCCCAGCATCTATATGCCAATCACTTTCAGAAAGGCGTCTCTCATGCCAGCCCAAAAACGAGCGGGTCCCGGCTCTTGGGACTTGGAAATTTCCTGACACAGAAATGTCCCTTCGCCTTTGAAAACATCGTCGAACAGTGGATTGAATCCCCGAAAATAGGCCCAAAAGGTTTCCGCTCGTACAGCAGCGAAATTCAAATCGGGAGTAAATCCAATTGTTGAATTCTGGTTGGCCCGTCTGCCACCGTTGGCAACTGACTCAATCTTTTCCACTCGAACGCCCCGAACGCCGGAAACAACCAGCCTGCAGGGGCCCAGAAACTCGAAGTAACGAAATTGAAGCGTCATCCAAGCCTGGGTTCGACTAAAGCTCCAGCGTCTGCGAATCGCCAGAGGTTGCTCTTGGTCCCCAATCAAGGCTACCAAGTGGCTCGGTCGCAAAATGATTGAGCTCTTAGGCGGAATTTTTAGCAGGCTAAGCTCCATATCCGGCTTGTCTTGAGTCGATGCTGTAATCGATCCATTCGAAGCATTCTCCTCGGAAGCGAACTCGACCAGCTCTACTAATCCAGCAGCTAAACAAGTTACCGGTATCTGCCAGTTCAATACAAAGCGGGTTCGTCGGTCCAATTGCTCATCAGAAGCTTGCAGGTAGGATTCCTTGATCCACACTTTTTCCCCTTCCTTAAGTCCCAGGGTGACCGAAACTCCACTGTCCTGAATCACCGGCGAAGGCAACGAACCTTCTTAAAACCGAATAGGACGCGCACGTTGAAGCAATGGGGCGATTCCATAATATGCCGCCAACTTTAAAATGACGGGCCCCAGGAAAAACAGGACTAGGGCCATT
>JAYZHU010000122.1:0-16591 GCA_036166175.1 Verrucomicrobiota bacterium
GCGCCTGTAAGTTCGAAAAGCGGCAGGTCTGGAAAAGATTGGCCAATCAGCGTCTTTACCCGATTCAGGAACTGGACGAACTGACTGAAAACCACCACTTTGTGCCCCGTCCCTAACACTTCTTGAAGTTTCTCCAGCAACACCATCAACTTGCCGCTTTCCGCAAGCTCGCTAGTCACCCAAGGGAGCAAATCCGGGTCGCAGCTCGCCTGACGCAAACGCGTTAACAAGCTCAACGCTGCAAAACGATTTCCCTTTAGTGCGCTACCCAGATCATTCCCCAAACGTGCTATTCCAGCGGCGCAAATCCGGCCGTATTCCCTTTTTTGCAAGGCCGTAACCGGGCAAATTTGATCTATCAGAATCTTCTCAGGGAGATCCTTGGCTACTTGTTCTTTCGTTCGCCGCAGCATGAATGGAACAATTTGGGCTCTTAGTCTCGCTTTGAAGCGGTTCGGATTTTCCTGCAGCTCCCTTTCGAAAGATCGACGCCTCCCCAGGAGTCCAGGCATGAGAAACTGGAAGCAAGGCCATATATCTAAGGGACGGTTCTCAATGGGGGTTCCTGTCAGGGCTACGCGACGCTTGGCCTTGAGCTTCATAGCCGCTCGAGTCACCTTGGCATCCGGATTTTTGATAAACTGAGCCTCATCGATAATCGCGTATTCAAATTCATGATTCTTAATTAGATCGATTCGGTTTCGCATAAGAGCGAAACTGGTTAACAATGCGTTCCACTCCTCGCCGATTCGCTCAATCTCTCCTCCCGTGTAGCGAATCGCCTTAAGGTCTGGAACGAATTTTTCGAATTCCGATATCCAAACGGGAACTACACTCGCTGGACAGACTATCAAAGCCTTGGCGCCCCGAGACAAGGCATCCTGCATAAGGGCGATGACCTGCAAGGTCTTTCCCAGCCCCATTTCGTCTGCGAGTAAGCAGTGGCAATCGTGAGACAGCAGGCGCTCCATCCACTGTACCCCTTCTAGCTGATACGCTCTCAAGCATGACAAGCGGGCGGCTTTTCCGCAATCTACGCGCAAAAGACTGTCTCGCCATTGAACCAACTCCCCTTCCAGTTCTACATTCGCTTTTCCATCAGGGAAAAGTGAAAAAAGCTGATACGGCTTAAAGCTATCATCCTCTTGTGGCTTCAATTCCTCCCATCGCTGAAGCAATTCTTTCGAATCACCAGATAGGGTCACGATACCTATTTCCGGGATCAGCGTGTGCGAGTCAGCGTTCTCGGCCAAGTTTCTGGCTAATTCATCCGACAACGAAAGTCCACCCGATCCCAATGACCAACCCAAAGCCAAGCGGCCGTCGCTATCTAGATTCGCTCTTGCCTCCAGCTTTAACTCTTTAAAGCCATCGCGGATATTGGATACATTGTCCCGCTCCTCCGTCGAATAGAGCTGCTTCCATCCCGGCCAAACATTCTGAACGAAAAACGGGATTTCCTGAAGTCTCGTCAGTAGATAGCCATTGAATTTCTGGGAGTAAGTAAAGTGCGACTTGTGGGCCCTGGCGGCCAAGGAAATGAGTCGACCACGCTCTTCCGCTGTCTTGGCCATCGGCGCCCCTTCGGCCACGCTCAATGCTGGCTCTCTCGCCCCCTTATCGGACAGCCAATACGCTTCGCAAATCAATCCTTGGAAATGCGTATCCAACACCAGGTGAAGCATGTGCTCTTCCACGTTTTCGAAAACGGGTTCGGCAACGGACGCCGTCTCCAGCGATTCGGACTGATCTACCTCATCGCTCGGAGCTTCCTGAAAATAGTTTAGCTCCTCATCCGCAATAAGCTCTTCGATTTCTAAAAACCCGGCCACTGCTATCGCATCCGCAAACTCCGAATCAGAGGAAGAGGAACGAATTGAAAATGCTCCATTTTCCCAATCCACGACCGAGTAGTCTTCCGATTTGCCAATCTTGCAGGTCACGATTGCATCGTCGTCCCCTATCGATATTTCCCGGATGCTGCCCTTTCGATAAAGCTTTCGCCCCCGCTTTACCGTCGAGGAGCCAAACCGATCCTCCCATCCGTCGTGCAAACGATCTTTCCATTGCTCCAACGAATGCTTGGAATAAAGTCTATTGGCGGCTCTCCAGTGCATTAACCAGACATTCAAAAACACTGGAATCGACGGCTTCAATGCAATTTGCAAAAAACCGGGTCCCCCTGATTAGCCCAAAAAAGGAACCAAACTTTTCAGGTAGAGATATTAGTAGTCGCCAAACCATGAAAACGAAAAATAATCCGCCCCATGCTTGCTTCTTTTCGTAGAGCGTTCTTTTCCGGCGTTGTCCTTCTAGCCCCACTGGGGATCACCTTTTTCGTCTTTAATTGGCTGGTCCTGAAAATCGGAGGGAGCTTTAAAACGAAGGTGTTCTTCTTCCTGCCGCGCGAGATTCTGTCCGATCCGCAAATGGAGCTCTTCTGGAACATAACAGCAACGGTTATAGTGGTTTGCCTGGTCACCCTACTGGGCTTTCTTTCCCGATACTTTGTCGCCAAATACTTATGGTCGATCGGCGAACGAATTCTTCACAATCTTCCCGTGGTCAACACCGTCTACACCTCGGTAAAGCAGATCATCGACACCTTTAGTTCCGAAAATCGAGCGGTCTTCCAGAAAGTTGTAATTATCCAATTCCCTCGCACGGGCAGCTACGCGATGGGCTTTTTGACCAGCCGTTCTAAAGGGGAGATTCGCAACAAGACGGGAAAGCAAATGCAGAATGTGTTTGTCCCAACCACCCCGAACCCAACAAGCGGCTTTCTTGTCATGCTTCCCGAGGATGAAGTCAGGGAACTGGACATGTCAGTTGGGGAAGGGATGAAGTTCATCATCTCCGGTGGAGCCGTGGTACCGGATTGGAAGCCGGCAAACGCTCTGAGTACCGAGACAAACTAGAAAAGCGCTCGATGCCCTCTCCAGAATTTCTCGCTCGAGGGATCATCCTTGGCAGCGAACCTAGCGGAGAAAAATTCGTGAATCACTCCCTGCTCACCACTGATCAGGGAATCGTAAACCTGCTGGCTAGACGCTCGAACAAGCCTGGCAGGCAAGTAGCCATCGATCTATTCGATGAGGGGGAGTTCCGGTTCGAACGAAAACCCGATAGCCGATCCGCTTTCTTAAAAGAAGCGCAGATCCTTCGCAAACACGCCCAAATTGCCCGCAGCTACAAAGCCTTCAAGGCCGCCGCCCGATTAGCTCGCCTCATTCGAGCCAATCCGATTCCCATCGAGAATCAGGAACAAATCTACGGCTTGCTGAAGCGAGGCCTGGAAGCGTGGGAAACGAATAAGGATCCCGATGCCGCTTTGCTCAAATGCCTCTATCTATACTGCCGTTACGAAGGCTATCCAATTAAAGAGGAATGGGCTATGAGACTGCCCGATGATGATTACACCCGTCTCGCCAAAGTTCTGAACCAACCTCTCGAATCGCATCAAAACGACAACGACGACCTTATCGCCAGTCTGGAAACGTATCTAGAGCGCTACACGCACGTCCACCTGGGAAGCTAGCGCGATTACTTCGCCGCTAAAAGGTCGCTACTCCCATTCAAATGGGCCAATATAAACAGCTTACAGCTTACCCGACCGTAGCAAATACATCTATCATGTAACCATGGAACAAGATTCTTCCCCCCAACCTCCTGAAAACAACGCGCCGGATACACCGGCTAGCGAATCCTCTAAAGCCAGCAAGGATGCTCGTAAAATGGCTCTACTCGCTTATATCCTCGGGATTTTCACGTCCTTCATCGTGCCACTGATCATTTGGCTGGTCAAGAAAGACGATGACGGATTCATCGCCGACCAGGCAAAGGAAGCCCTGAATTTTCACATTACAGTGATTATCGCCTACTTCGCTATAACCGTAATCGCCGTAGTGACTATGGGCATTGGCTTCGTCCTTTATCCTGTTCTCGGGATTGGCGTATTGGTGCTTGGCATCATCGCGGGATTGAAGGCCAACGATGGCATAGCCTACCGGTACCCCTGCACGATACGACTAATCAAATAGAGATCCGCGAAGGCTTTAAAGATAGGCCAACTCCGAGCGGCCAATTCGAAAGAGTAGAACAGGCATCCTGCCTGTTCGCAGTGATTAAAATCACAGGCTGGAAGCCTATGCTACCTTTTGTGGGGGCTCGGAGATCGCCCGCCACCCATAGAATTCCAAACAAACTCAATCTTCGCTAAAGGTCGGGAGGATCGACTCGGTCCCCATTGAAATAGACAAGAAGTCGGCAAGATTTAATCCTCTAGCCTCTCCGTAGTTCTGACCCCTGAAACCGTACCAGGATTCTCCATACTTTCTTCAAACGACACGTGATATTTCCCGTTTCAGGATCGTAAGACTCTGGAACCTCGATTTTGTGAAGGTCAATCGTCGCGTGATAGCCGCGTTCTGAGAAGATATCGATCACCATGGCCATGGACAACGGGCTTTCCAAAGTCGGATTTTCCGAATTCACGTGGGCGATGCCGGAAATCGCATGATGCAACACGATCGGCATAATGTCCCTTTCTATGAAATCGATCGCCTTCCTAAACTGATCTCGATGCTCGAACTCGTAGGCATCTAAACGCTTCACTAGCTCCTGACGGGCGTGAGAGACGATCTCTGAGGCCAAAGGCAGCTTGCGCACCGAATCGAAGGTGCGGGGATCGAGCTCCAGCGAGCTCTGGTATTGCAGCTCTCTTACGATATTGCGACGGACATCGGCAATAGAGCCTTGAGCATTGATGAAATGGTAATGGAAGACTTCCCGCAATGACTGTAAAGCATCATAGGTTCGCTCCTTGAAGACCTTGTAGCGACGGCGAGCCGCTTTGGGGTCCGCATCGGTAGAACGATACTCCAGCAATTCCCCAATTCCCGTACGCTCGACCTCTTCATTGTGCTTCAGCACTTCATGACCGCGATTCAACTGCCGCTTAACGCTCTCACTCTCATCGATAAAGAGCATCATGATATGAACAATCGGCTGACGGAACTTATGGTGCAGTTCCGTATTATCAAATTCGCTACGCAGTTGCAGCATCTTGTGATAAAGCTGCTTCATGCATTCGACTTGCACTACAGTGCGAGGAAAACCATCGAGGATACATCCGTCCTCGTATTGCGGCTCAAGCATTCGCTCGAAAAGGATTTGAATCACCTCACGATCGCCAACCAACTGGCCCGCTTCTTTGAGCTCCCGCATTTTGGGCGTGTTAAGCAGCGAACTGACTACGATAGGTTCGCAAGTCAAACCCCTCGCCTCCATGATGAAAGGAGTGTTCGTGCCCTTACCCGCTCCCGGAGCGCCCCCGAGCAGGATCAGTTCCTTCGGGAAGTGCAATCGCTCCTTGCCGAGCTGGCTCTCTAGCTCGTTCCAAACGGAATTGAAGATAATCTGGGCGTCTTTGACCTCCAAGTCCTGGTGATTCTGCACATCTCCATTTTTGTCGGCCCCTTTGCCATTGTTCACGCTTGTCTCTTCCGTCTTCATTCAGCAAAGGGAACTTGCAAGCCCGCTTAGACTGTTTCTATCTCCGAAAAACGGCACGATTAGCGGGAAATATCCCGTTGACTCAAGACTTTATGGTTTCGAGCTCCCAATATATCCATGGCGATATCCATGTCCTCGATACTCATCGCCAGAGCCGATCCCCCATGGGCCGGCTTATAAACGGGTAGACATAGTCTATATTTACTTCCGTCTCTAGCAAGGTCGTAAGGACTCGCTCCACATCATGTTCTCCCGCAATCTCCACAGCAAGCACCTCGCTCTCGGAAAAGGATACCCCATTGTCCATTAGCAATTCCCTAGCTTTGTCCGGATCGTCAACGATCACACGTAAAATAGCACTGTCAGTTGTATCTAGCGTGTTCAGAGCCAAGATGTGAATCGCCTACTGTCCGAATAAACGCGTTAGGACCGCCAGTCTACCTACCTTGTTCTCGGTGAAAATCGAGAACTGGCAAACTGGATCGGGAAGCGTGGACTCAACAGAGGGCAGCTCCATAAAAGCTCAGTATAACACTCTAACTATGAATAGCCTGGAGATAGCAATTAAATCGATAGAAACACAAAAATTATGGGCAATTTTCCAAAAAAGGCAAACCGAGCGTACAAATCTCTAGGACAAGCCCTCTAGGCATCCAAAAGGTAGGGAGAATCGGCTCGATCCTCCGAAACGTCAGAAACGAGGACCGGCTCGGTCCTCCCAGCCAATGACGGCGACGCAAGCCGAGGGCCTAAATTAACATAGCTTGGCTGAACGATGATATCGTCCAGTCGTCCCGCAGTCGCTCTTGTGCACCAACTTAGGTTGTATTCGAGCGTGGGAGCCCCGATGGGTCGGGGCAATATTCGTTATGTTTAATCTTGTGGAGATCGCGGCGTAAAGCCGCTCCTAAGGCACGCGACGAAACGAGAATTCCTAGCTCGTATCAATGAGTTGACGCCTAACCTCTCAGCGGGATCGAGCTCCACTTTTTGACTAGGTTTCAAGGATGGAGCACGCAGCCTGCCTCGGCTAAGCTCAAAGCAAAGATGGGTCCCGGCGCGTTTCTTTGAGTGAAAAAGGATATGTTGACGTATGTGCGCAGCCACTCAACGACCTATTCAACCTCAGCCGACAACTTCAGCCGCGCCGTTCCATTAGGAGCAACGAAGACATTGAGAACTTCGAAATCTAGCGAAACAGACTCCACAGTTTCCCCGGTTCTAACCATGATAAGTTCGGAACTATGCTGCGGCACAACAAAAGTCCCTGCGTGCTCGTGCAGATCAAAGCGGCTCAAGTTTCTCAAATGGAAGTCGGCATCGGAATCATTGGTGATGGTTATACTCAGGATCGCCCCATCCCGATAGCCGACATCCTCCAAACTAAGGGAAGCTTCGAGAAGGGGCTGAAGATCCCGCTCCCGACCTATCAGCCAATTCTTGAACCACACCACCGTTCGACGGTCGAACAGCGCCTCTCTCATCGATTCCACCGTTCGCTCTTCGGCGAAAACCAAGGTTACCGGACGATGTCCTCCATTGTGCGGTTCGTAGTCCCAATCGATCAAGTCATGGACATCCGAAACACCGATCAAGGCCAAATTGTAATCCAGGGCGATTTGGAAAGCATCTTCCGAGTAGTTCTTTCCATTGGCAATCTCGATGCCATGCAAAAGGCCTTTGCGGATGTTGTTGATGTGGAAATCCGTTATGACCGGAATTCCGTTGGGGAAATCGCGCGACCACCATGAGTGGTTCCAAAACAAGAACGCACCTTGCTCGTTGGCGGCCTCGACTGCGTTTTGAGACGGCCATTCATTCGCCGCTGCCCGAAACTCATTCGTCGTCCTAAGCTCGTCGGCATCGGGCACAGAAAAGAGCTTGTTGGCATCATCTATGAATATCGCATTCATGTGGCCAGCAGGGAGATCGCGGGTAATCTCCGCTCCCGCGACAATAAGAAGGTCTTTGTACTTGGCTGCCTCTGCAGTCTCGATGTAGGAGCGGTTCCGGTCAGGATGGGGAATGTCTTCGATATGAGGCTGATACTCCAAATGCTCCGTCACGGCCATCGCATCGAGCCCATCTCTCAAAGCTTCTCCCACCCGTATCTTTGGCCACACATGCCCATCCGAAAAGACCGAATGCGTGTGTGGGTCGAAAACCAGCGTCTTGTGATCCGCAGTATCCGGAAAGCTAATCTTTCGAGCTTCGTCGCCCGGAGGTTGTGGCGCCAGACCATGGCCCCAGCCAATGGAAGCGGTTAACGTAAACACGATTAGACTAAGAAATGTTCGAAGCATAGCTTCATGAAGTTAAGACTAAAATCCATCTTCGCGATCGGCATCCAAATGACAAGCCTTCGATGACTACAGGGATCATTGTAATAACCATAACATTTACCCGATGGCTCAGCAAAAATTTGTGCAAGCCATAACCAAACAATTCCCAAGAGTTAAATCGGACCGTATCAAAGTGGATCACACTAGAAAAATGGCCTTTCTCTGTTTAAGGGAAAAGATATGGGGGGGAGATTGAAAACGGGATTGGGCAGGGTCCATATTCGCACGTAGGAAACCTAAATAATTTAGGTTTCTTAAGAGCGATTTCAGACCCTGGCAACCCTGCCAAGATTAGGATAAGAACCCCTTAAAAAGCATTAATCGTAAATACTATAAAAGAGAAAATGGTGTTTTAGTTTCGGGGGCCCCTGCATTTGTGTCAGTCGCTCCGCTACACCGATCGCCGTAGTGGCACACAAAACGCAGCCCAAAATTCAGGGGGGGTCGATCGACCGTTTGGACTTGTCCAACTGAATACATCTGTATGCTTTTTCTTTGATGAGGTAGCCTTGGAATAAGTGGGTCTATGTCCAAAAAGGCCTTTGCAAACGAACTTCCCCAAATCTTCTAAAAAAATTCTCTCGTGACTATTCGCAGTCTATTAATCACTTCCCTCGCGAGTTTTCTCCTTATTGAATCGCGGGCTCAGAACTCGGATCGGCCGAATGTCCTGATGATCAGCATTGACGATCTCAACGACTGGACAGGCTTCCTCGATGGCCACCCGCAAGCGCTCACGCCGAACATGGACAATCTCGCCAAGCAGGGACGCGTGTTCGCCAATGCCCACTGTGCCGTTCCGGTTTGCTCGTCCTCGCGTGCCAGCGTCATGTCTGGCGTGGCAGCGACTACGCATGGCAGCTACGAGATCGGGCCCGCTTACCAGGAACTGTCAGCCCTGGCTGATGTACCCACAATTCAGCGACACTTTAAAAATAACGGCTACTACACTTTGGCAGGCGGTAAAGTGCTGCACCACAATTTTAGCGATCGATTGGCGCGCGACGTCGATCGTTCGTTCGGCCGATATAAAGGGGTTAGGCCAAAGGAGATGATGAACCTTCCCGCGGGCTGGAGCAAGGCATGGGATTGGGGAGAGTATCCGGAAAACGATGCCGAATTGGGTGATTTTCAACTCGCGGAAACAGCGGCCCAAGCCCTTCAAGAGAAGTTCGACAAGCCTTTCTTCATGTCGGTAGGGTTCTTTCGGCCGCACGTTCCGCTCTACGTCCCTAAAAAGTGGTTCGATCTCTACGATGTGGAACGGATTTCGCTTCCCGACAACCCAATCTCGGAGCTCGACGATCTTCCAAAGAACTTTCTCAGCATCAACGACTATGCCCTGGCCCCGACGCATGTCGAAGTTCTCGAGCAGGGCAAACAGCGAAGCATCACCCAGGCTTACTTAGCCTCTGTCAGTTTCGTAGATCATTGCGTGGGGATCGTTTTGGATGCCCTCGAATCCAGCGTTTATGCCGACAACACAATCGTCGTCCTATGGAGCGATCACGGGTTTCATCTCGGAGAGAAACAACACTGGGCCAAGCGCACGCTTTGGGAGGAGTCCACGCGTGTGCCGTTGCTCTTCGCTGGACCGGGCATCGAATCAGGAGAAGCGACCAAGGAACCTGCTAGCCTGATCGATATTTTCCCAACCCTCGTCGAACTGTGCCAGCTTTCCGAAAATCCCCACCTAGAAGGGGTCTCGCTTGTCCCTCAGCTCGAAAACCCCGAAAATCCGAGAGAACAGCCAGCGATTACTTCATCCTACTTCGGCAATCACGCCATCCGCACGCGCGATTGGCGGCTGATCGTTTACGAGGATGGAGCCAAGGAACTCTATGATCATCGAAACGATCAAGATGAATTCCACAATCTAGCTGCCGACCCGGCTCACCAGGAGACTATTGAACGGCTATCCCGTTGGCTGCCGCAGAACGCCGCGCCAGAATTCAGGAAAGTCTCCGAACGAGACAAAACCCGGGCCAAATGAATAGCCAGGGCGACCAGAGTCGGTATAGGGCAGACTGCTCCGCTCAGTGCCGATTTATTGGGAGTTAAATGGAGCGATAATTTTAGAGAGTGTCCAACAAGTCAGAAAACGTGTCGTTTTCGTCCAGATGGGCCTGCCGCAAGGCGGGCGCATCGCGGGGTATCTATGGAATGGCTATCCCCCATGCGTTTAACGACGCGCATTATGACTTATTGGACACTCTCTTAGCTAAAAACGGATCCATAAGTGTCTAAACCTATCGAGCTGCTCAGGTGTCAAAACAGTCAACAATTGAATCCGAAAGCTCTCGTTCTGTTCTTATGATGCGCTCTTAATTTTTTCAGTGAAGCGAATTTCACAGCTCCTCGTATATTCCGCCAAAAGGCTCAGGCTCTTCTTGCTCAGTCTGGCCGTATTATCGTTCTTGCAGGTGGCCCAAGCTGAGCGTCCCAGCGTGCTTTTTCTGAACATCGATGATTGGAACGACTGGAACAGCGTTCTTGAAGGCCACCCTCAGGCGATCACGCCTAACCTCGAGCGTTTCGCTGAACGCAGCGTTACCTTTACCCGCGCGATCTGTTCCTCGCCAGTCTGCTTTCCCTCCCGGACTTCAATCTTCTCGGGTCTTCATCCCGTGCGAACGGGAGCAAAGTCCAATTGGAATTGGGGCAGACCTTGGCGAAGCTATGTCCCCGATGCTATCACCCTGCCCAAATTCTTAAGCGCCCGCGGATGGAAGACCGTTGGGATTGGAAAGAATTTTCACAACGGCGACCTAGCCGAATTCGATGAGTACACGCGCCGCGGCAAAGAGCCGAAACCGATCCCTGAAACGTACCGAAACATCGGTTCATCCGGCAGATGGGGCGTGGCATCCGTTCCCACCCACGAGATGCACGACTACCTGTCGGTCAGCCAAGGAATCGAAGCTCTGGAATCGAATAGCACCGGGCTATTCCTCGCTCTTGGAATCTACCGCCCCCATGTGCCTTGGGTCGTACCGCAGGAATACTTCGATCGGCATCTGCTTGATACGTTGAGGATGCCGGAAACTCAGGAGGACGATTTGGCCGATCTGCCCGATCGTTTCAAAACCATCGCTCGTGCCCCCGCCAAGTTCGGCCCCGGATATCACAAAGAGCTCGAAGCCAAGGGCTATGACCGGGAAAAGGTCCGGGCCTACCTCGCCTGCGTCAGTTTTGCCGACGATCAGGTGGGCCGCATGCTGGATGCCTGGTACGCAAGTCCTCATGCGGAGAACGGCTATGTCATTCTTTGGAGCGACCATGGCTATCATTTGAGCGAAAAAGAAGGCTGGTCGAAAATGAAGCCTTGGTACGACTCCGCGCGCGTGAACCTTATGATCGCGGGTCCAGGTCTTGCCGAAGGCTCATTCTGCAACAAGGCCGTATCCCTGCTGGATCTCTATCCGACATTGGTCGAGCTTCTGGGCCTTGCCGTGCCTCCTCAAGGGCTCGACGGCAATAGTTTGGTTCCTTTGCTCCAGAAGCCCCAGGCCGGCTGGGACAAACCGGTCCTTATGTCGAGCGAAGAGGAGGGGATCCGCTACGACGTGGTATTGAGCAATGACTATCGCATGACGCGTTTAGCCACCGGAGAAACCGAACTCTATCATCTCGACAGTGACCCTCACGAGTTCACCAATCTGGCTGACAATCCAGAATACGAGGGCGTCATCGCAAAACTGAGCGAACACCTTAGCCTGAGACAGCCTGAACCCGACGCGGAGGGCTGGCTTGAAGCGGAGGACCTGCCTCATCAATCCTCGTCCGACTTCGATAAGCGTGGCAACTTTCACTATCCCCAAGAGGATGCCGGAGCATCCCAGGGGGTGGCCGTCCGTGCCGATCTGAACAAAGGAGCCGGCAGCTATATCGAGTTCGCCCTTAAGATAGACCGTCCGGGAAATTACGATTTGTCCCTATCGCTCAATACCGAGGGTGCTTGCGAGCTTTTGACGGCTCCCGTTCTCAACGACGCCAAGCAGGCCGATGTGGGGTATCCGATGACTAAACTCATGGAGATAGAGAAGGCCCAGTCCGAAACTTTCGATCTTGTTTCGGTGGGCGTTGTCCGCTTTGATCGAGCTGGCTTGCATTTGTTGCGCCTCAGTTCTCAAGTCCCCAAGCAGCATTTAACGATCGATCGAATACGGCTTCTGGGTCGTAACTAAAGTTTTAATACATAAAGAACCATGAATCGTCGCCACTTCATAAAACGCCAAGTAGCGGGAACAGCTATCCTGGCAGCTTCCGGCCTCGTGCACAAAGCGAGTGCTCAAAATCTACCTTCTCCCGATCCGCAAAACCCCGACATTCTCGATGTCGACGTACTCGTAGTGGGAGGCGGGTCCGCAGGTCATGTGGCTGCCATTCAAGCGGGGCGCCTTGGCGCGAAAACCGTCTTGCTGGAACGCAACTCTCAGCTCGGGGGGACGACCACCACCGGAGGCGTCAATTTCCCCGGCCTCTTTCACGCCTGGGGAAAGCAATATATTTCTGGAATCGGTTGGGAACTCGTCGCGAAGACGATGAAGGTCGATGGCAAAAAGCTGCAGGACTTTACCAAAGTCCCCAAGCGCCATCCTGATCACCAAGTACGCGTTAATGCCCATCTGTATGCCTTGCTAGCGGAGGAGGCCTGTTTGGAAGCGGGCGTTTCCTTGGCCTACTATCAGTTTCCTCAAAAGGTCGAAAAAAACTCGGACGGGTGGCTCGTCACTGTAGTTGGACAAGGGGTACAGTACCAGTTGCGCTGCCGCCAAATAGTCGATTGCACCGGAAGCGCTTCCGTTGTCGGTATTCTGGGACTCGAGCGAATCTGGAGCGACGTTCGCCAACCCGGAACGCAAATGGTTGTCTTCAAGGGCTTCGACGAAAAAGTGGTGCAAGAGAACAAGGTGCTCATCCAGAAGATGTACGACGAAGCGATCGCAGACGGCAGGCTCCAGAAAGGGGATACGTGGAGAGGCAATGCAATGGCGCCGTTCAGTGGATCTAGTGGTAGCAACCACATCTTCGGCGCCAACTCATCGACTGCCGCTACACAGACTCAAACGAACTTGGCCGGTCGTAAGCACGTCTTGCGTATGCTCAAGTTCATGAAGACCATACCTGGGGGTGAGAACGCAACCATTGATAGGATGATGAACGAAACCGCCAGCCGCGAAACCTACCGTATCAAAGGCGAAACCATGATAACCGTGCGCGACTACACATCCGGCCGGATCTTCGACGACGCTTTGTCCTACTCGTTTTATCCAATCGATTTGCACGACGAACAAGGGGTGAAGCCAAAACCGCTCCCTCATGGCAAAGTGCCGACCATCCCAAGAGGCGCTCTGATTCCGAAGGGCTCGAAAAACATCATGGTGGCCGGTCGCTGCTTATCCAGCGATCGCCTCGCCAACTCGGCGGCCCGCGTGCAGGCCTCCTGCATGGGTATGGGACAAGCGGCGGCGGTGACGGCCGTTCTGGCCGCCAAATCCGGCGTCACGCCAATGGACGTTCCGCTCGATCAGATTCGCGCGAAACTGAAAGAGTACGGCGCCATCGTACCCAAAGGAGCGAAGGTCTAGCACTTAGATGAAACGCAGCGCCGTATCCCTGCTCGTCGCGTTTAGCTTTATCGTGTTGGCGGTAACGGGCGTGCTCGCCTTCATTTTGCCGTTTTCAATCCGGATAGTTGGTTTGCATGCCCTTATTGGCTTTGGCTTTGTCGGGCTGATCGCCTTCCATGTATTCAACAACTTCAGACAGCTATCTGGCTATCTGAGAAGCCGCTTGGTCTGGGGAACCCTAGTGGCCACTCTTATTTTGGTTGCCGTCTTTCTCTGGCAGC
This sequence comes from Verrucomicrobiota bacterium, assembly GCA_036166175.1. Lineage (GTDB taxonomy): Bacteria > Verrucomicrobiota > Verrucomicrobiia > Opitutales > Opitutaceae > Pelagisphaera. The sequence goes on from JAYZHU010000122.1 coordinate 13,711, forward strand.
CCGCTCCTGTGCGCAATGTGTTGCGCCTAAGCGGGAACCTTGGCCCAGCCCTGGACCGCTTCGAAGTTACCGACGAAGGTATGCGTTACCAGTATGTCCCCGATCCGCGTTACCGGATGGCCTTGAACGTTCGAAGGGGTTCGGCTTTCGATGGAAGCAATCCTCCCGACTTCGCGATCTGGCTGGAGAACGCTTCGCACTATCATATCAAGACTCTGCATACGCCGCAGAGACCAACTAGCGCATCGGCAACTTTGCCTTACTGGGACTTCAAGCGGCGCGGTTGGGACGAAGCGAAGCGGGAGGCGGATACCTCTGGAAAGAAAATCGAGGAGGAGCGCGAAGTCCATGCCCTTGCCGGGGCGACTCAGAACAGCTCCTTCGATCCGGCCGATTACATTTTGCCTGATGAAGCGGAAGAATCTCTGCCCTACCGCCTGCTTATCGAAATCGACCGGGCGGATGATGACCAGGCTTCGCTTGTCTACGGCGTTGACATCGACAATGCCTACCCGCGGACGTTCCAGCTACTCGATCTCGTCGGCTACCCGGTAAGGGAAGAGGACGACGATGAGGGAAAAGAAGAATGGGCGCTCTACTACGTTGATGAATCTTTCGACTCGGCTCTCAAATTAATCGATAGCGCCTTGCTTACCATCGAACGCGGCAGTGGCGATAAGAGCAAGATGAGCAAATGATGAGGCACTCTCTTAACAACTTAGGAGCTTAAATGAAAATCCGCGCAAAGATCTCTTTTCCTCGAGGACTCGTTCTATTGACCTTGCTCAGTTGCTTGGCGGGATGCGCCCAGCACGTATCCTCGACGGCGAATGAATCGAAGGCGGCGAAAAGCCCCAATATCCTCTGGCTGATCATTGACGACATGGGGCTTGAATTCTCCTGCTATGGCGAGGAGCTGATTGAAACCCCGAATATCGATAGAATAGCTAGAGAGGGTACCCGCTTCACCAATGCCTTTACTCAGGCGATGCTCGGTGCTATGTTCTACCAGTGCGAAGGCGTCTCTCGAGATTACGAGCAGTCGCTTGAGTGGTTAACGAAAGCCGCTTGATCGATCTTAATGAGCCGGAGTGTCTTCATCGTTCTATTCATTTGCGCCCCGGTTTCTTTGCGCGGAGAAGCGTCCGTACGGATTTCCGGCCATGGCAGTGAACGGGCGACAGTGGGCAATGGAAACAAAATCGTCCATTACCAAGGTAAAACGCATGTCGTGTGGCAGGACGTTACTCGGGAAGGATACGTGAATCAGGTTAAGTCTTACGACCATTTGACCGGGAAATGGTCCGAGCCATTTGCGCTTGGCCACGGTATCGATAACCATGCCCGGCCCATCATCGTCGTCGATTTCAGCGGATTTCTGCACGTAGTTTTGAGCGGTCACAATTCGCCGGTTACCTGGAGGCGATCTGCTCTGCCCAACGACAGCTCGGAATGGACAGCTCCGAAGATAGTGGGCGAGGGCACTTACCCGGTGATTTTGTGCGGCCGAGACAACTCGCTTTACTTGACCATGCGAGGCAACAACCGCGTGGGCGTGCATTTCTACAGCAAGCCGGAGAATGGGGAATGGCGTTTAACGTCTCAAATCGTCAAGCAGGCTGAGAAATACCGGAACGCCTACGGGGCCTTTCACATGGGGAAGGCCCTGGCTCCCGACGGAGACATTCATGCGGTTATCGACTTTTATGAAGGCCAAGACGAGGTGGGTCGGGGGCTTCACCAGGCGGTTTGCTATTTGAAGAGCACTGATGGAGGGAAGACTTGGCGGAAAGCGGATGGAAGCCTGGCGAAAACTCCAGCTAGGCCGGAAGACATGGACATCTTTGCCCGCAGTGTCCGAACACGCGTGGAGCGCCTTCCCCGGCCGGAGTTACGTAATTTCGGAATTCAAGTGGACTCAGAAGGACAGCCCTACGTCTTTTACCTATCCCATCGCGAACGGCCCGGCCGGTTGCTGATGGTGACTCTCGACTCCGCTAGCCAGTGGACCGAAAAAAACCTTTCCCCAATTTTGGAATCGAAGTGGCCGGATATGCGCGTCACGGACGGTCGAACAACCATTCAGGAAAATGATCGGCTTTGTATCCTGCTTACACTGAGCCCATTCAATGACGAGTGGATCCAAGGCCGGCCGTCGCGAGCCATGTCCATGAAGGAACGAACGGACGAACGTGTCGTTCTCCTGAGTTCAGCGGACCGTGGAAAAACGTTCGACGTAGAGTCAATTCTGAGCCCGGGAACCGCTTTAAACGCCCCCAACTTGATTCAAGCAGTTGGAGCCAATGAACTGAATGGAGGATCAGTTCCTATGTTCCTGCATTTCGATGGGAGTCGGGCCTATCCCGGAGGCGGGGATTATTATCAGAAACCGGTCATCGAGTACCTGAAGGCCGGTGAATTCTGGACGAACAACGTCTTTCTGCATGGATTAGGGCGGTAGTATTCCGAGCCTTGTCGCTAAATAAATGAGCTCTGATCAAATCGTCGAAGCGTAGAGAATGGCACGAGAGATGGTCGAGGCCAACCCCAAGCTGATGGGGGAGTAAACCGTTCGCCCTTGCCAGATTGCGCGAGGTTGAAGTATCGTTTTCGTTACGTTCGCTAAGGCCTCCCCAGCAGTTCGGTGCCTCGCGGCGGTGTCTTTGGCAGCTTCTAGATATTTAGCGATTTCAAGGACGGCGGGGATGTAATTATCAGCGTCTTCGGATTCTTCTGCTTAATCAAGAATGAGCGTAATATTTTATTCCGGTCTCATAAGAATCCACTTCGTGCCAAGGCTTGGTCTATCTTGGAACGTTCACTCGCATCAAGGGGTTGGTAGGGCGGCCGCACAAAACCATGCTTTTGAAGGCCAAGCTTT
>JAYZHU010000123.1:0-8274 GCA_036166175.1 Verrucomicrobiota bacterium
GGGTCGGCTGAGGAGGGAGAATGAACGGACAAGAATCGGCTTGCCGCGAGCGTCAGGCGCTCTCCATACTCCGGGCCAATCCCCAAACCCTCATTTTCCCTTTTAATCTATGAGCGAGTCACCTCCCGATTCGATCCCCAGTCGTAAGTCGTCCTCATATGAGGCCCATTTAAAGAAATTTTGGTCAGGCAACGTCCGCCTTATGCTTAGCCTGCTGGCCTTTTGGGCTCTGGCTGGACTCGGTTGCGGCATTCTGTTCGCGGATACCTTAAATGGAATCAACATTGGAGGGTTCCCGCTCGGTTTCTGGTTTGCCCAGCAAGGCAGTATCATAGTTTTTGTGGTTCTTATTCTTGTCTTCTGCCTTGTGATGAATCGACGGGACTTGAAGCATCACGAAGAGATTGAAGACGAAGAGAATCAGTCAGGGGGTGGCATATGAGCGTCACTCTTTGGACTTGGATTTTCGTTGGGCTCAGTTTTTCCCTGTACTTGTTTATCGCTTGGCGTAGTCGGGTAAAGGATACGAAAGGTTTCTATGTAGCCGGTCGCGGAGTACCGGCTCACGCCAATGGAATGGCGACAGCAGCCGATTGGATGAGCGCGGCTTCTTTTATCTCCATGGCCGGGCTCATCTCGACCATGGGATATTCAGGTGGGGTTTATTTGATGGGATGGACCGGTGGCTACGTGCTGCTAGCCTTGCTACTAGCTCCCTATTTGCGAAAATCCGGTCGCTACACCGTTCCGGATTTTGTGGGCGACCGTTACGAGTCTAATGTCGTGCGGGTGATTGCCGTAGTTTGCGCGATATTCGTTAGCTTCACCTATGTTGCCGGCCAAATGCGCGGAGTGGGTGTGGTTTTCGCCCGTTTCCTAGAGCGGGATGTTACCGAGGGTGTCATCATCGGTATGCTCATTGTTTTCATCTATGCCACTTTGGGTGGAATGAAGGGCATTACTTGGACGCAAGTCGCCCAATACTGGGTACTTATTACCGCGTTTCTAGTTCCTGCTATCGCCATTAGTATCAAACTCACGGGTACACCGATTCCGCAAATTGGATTGGGATCCACACTCAAGGAATCGGTTGCAGGAGAGAAGGGGCTTTATCTTCTTGATAAGCTGAACCAGATCCAAACGGACCTAGGGTTTTCCAGCTACACGGATACCTTCGTTGGCGGCTGGGATAAGGCGAACGTATTTTTTGTGGCTTTAGCCCTAATGGTGGGGACAGCAGGACTGCCTCACGTCATTGTCCGATTCTACACGGTTCGCAATATCAAGGCGGCTCGCTGGAGCGCGTTCTGGGCTCTATTGTTCATTTCTCTGCTGTACCTCACTGCACCTGCGATGGCAGGATTCGCTCGCTACTACATGATTGAAAGCTTGAACGGCAAGACCGAGAGCGAGATCCCCCAGTGGTTCGAAAGCTGGCAAGAAACAGGTCTAGTCATGTGGTTCGATGATGGCGACGGAGTTGTTAGATACAGCAACGAGGCTGACAATGAGATCTTCAACTTTAAAGGCAGCCCCGCTGAGATTCGCGAAATCATCGCTTCTCACGCCACTTGGAAAGCGACCAGGGGGGCGGAAGGGATCGACGGTAGATTGCTGATGAGGGAGAAGGGAATCGCCGGTCCGGATCGGGATATCATAGTTCTGGCGACTCCAGAGATGGCTGGATTGGCAGACTGGATAATCGCGTTTGTAGCGGCCGGGGGATTGGCCGCGGCTCTCTCCACGGCGAGTGGCCTCTTGCTCGTGATTTCCTCCAGCGTCGCTCACGATCTCTACGCCAAGATCGTCAACCCGGATGCTGATGAGAAAAAGAAACTGCTCGTGGGTCGGGCGACCATTGGCGTGTCTGTGGTAATAGCGGGAGTCTTTGGTATCTATCCACCTGGGTTTGTTGGACAGGTGGTAGCCTTCGCGTTCGGGCTGGCAGCGGCTAGTTTCTTCCCAGTTCTGGTCTTGGGCATATTCTCAAAGCGAGTGGGCACGGTGCCGGCTGCTGCGGGAATGGTCGTCGGTATAGCATTCACTGGATTCTACATAATAGCCTCTGTTTACGGAGGAATGAAGCCTTGGACCTTTGGAATATTCGATCATGGCATTAAGCCGCAAGGCATTGGATCCATAGGGATGCTGCTCAATTTCATCGTGACCTTGGGGCTATCCCGCATCTGTCCGCCTCCGGGCCAAGCGGCGCTCGAATTGATTGATTCCGTTCGGGAACCGGAAGGCGTCGGGCCGGCTATCGATATCGAAGAAGCCATGGATCATTGAAGGAGGCGGTTCGCAAGATTGGCGCGCAACCATCTTATGTGCTTTCCCGTATTTCCTACCTAATCTGGAAGTTCAAATAAACCTAAACCTAACGAGTATGTTTATGAAATCTCTGACGAAATTCAGTCTAGCCCCAATAGCAGTGGTGTTGCTAGCTAGACATCTTTTCCTGCCTCCACGGCATCAATGGTGATTGGGGCGTGCCAATGATCAGGAGTGGCGATCACTACGGCATCGATATCTTTTCGCTCTAGTAGTGCTCTGTGGTCTCCTGTTTGATAGATCTCTCGATCCCGGCCCCCGAAGGATACGTGGGCGGAGTGCAAAAAATCGTGATAGACATCTCAGACCGCGACGATCTCAAGCCCCAATATCTTTTTCATGGCTGGCGCCAGGCGGCCACGCATGCGGCCTCCCCAGCCAATAAGACCAATGTTGAGCATTTCGTTTTTGGGAAAACCTTGGGCACTTGCCGTATAGCCGCCAAGAGAAACGGTGGCAGCGCTGAGGCCAAGGACTTTCATCGCCTCTCGGCGTGTTATCTTCAGATTGGGGTCAGTTTTCATTCTTCAATCAGAGCTGAGGTATTGATCGGAAACGCTCCGATCAATTGGCATACAGAGGATCGATTGTCGACTGTGAAATTCCGACAGTCTACGTGAATGATGTAAGCTATTTGCTTTGCTGCAGCAGATTCCAAGTGTAGGATCCCAAGAAGGCCATGATAATCATGTTGTATATGGATCGGGTTTCCATCCAAAGAAGGCCCGCTAAGACAACCAATGTCATTAGACTAATGATACAAGTGAGCCGAATTCGCTTGGATCCTAGGGTTTCTCTTAGAACTTGCCCGCCGTCCAGCGGTAGCACAGGGAAGAGATTGATGATGGTCCAAAACACGTTGATGGCCACCATAACATCCACGAAAAAGTTAAGCAAGGTTTGGGGGTAGCTCGCGGGAGGTCCAGATTGAGATAGGGCAATGGCGATTACAAAGAAAGCGATCGCCAAGAGAATACTGGCTCCAGGTCCGGCAAGGGTTATCAAAATGCGTTGGCGTCGATTGAGCTGGTCTTGGCGAAAGCGAGCTAAGCCGCCGATTCCATGAAGCTGAATACGAGGGGTAGAAGCGCCGAAACGAATTCCGGCCAGGGCGTGGCCAAGCTCATGAATGAGAATCGAGATAAACACGGCCACCATGAATAGAATCACGCGATGCCAGTCTTGAGCTGATTGAGCCCGCAAAGCGCCTCCCAGGAATGCGGCCAAGGCCCAGAACATCCAATGGATAGAAACTGGAATTCTGAAGAGGGTGAAGTTTAGCATCTGGGCAAAATCAATTGAATGGTGGATTGGTATCGTAGCGAGCTGGAATTGATAGGTGGCATTCGTTGCATAGCAAGTGGGGACTGTCACCACGTACTCAATCTTATTGGTTTGTCTTATAACTGCGTTGACCCGTTGGGCTGGTATGCTTCACTGGTTTCTTCGTTTAGCTTACCTATATGAAGAGAAGAGAATTTTTTAAAACGGCAGCGATTGCTGGCGCCGCATCTAGCTTTCTCAATGTTAATTCATTCGCTCAGTCGCGCGATCCGAAGCGGAAGATGACCCTAAACCTGGTTTGCGGAGCCATCGGTGTAAAAGCGGATCAGAAGAGAGCGATCGAACTAGCATCGAAATATGGATTTGAGTCGGTGGAAGCCAAGGCAGACTACCTGGCTTCGTTGAGCGACGGGGAAATAGATGCCCTCAAGCGTTTGCTCAAAGACCGGAAGCTCGTTTGGGGAACTTCAGGATTGAGTGTTGATTTTAGGGGTGATGAGAGGAAGTTCAAAGAAGGCCTCAAGCAATTGCCTCGACTGGCCAAAGGCTTGCAGAGGGCGGGAGTCGAACGGGTGAGCACTTGGCTTAGGCCCGCTCATTATGACTTGACGTACAACCAGAATTTCAAGCAGCACGCTGACCGACTCAGGCAGGTGTGCCGGATACTTAAAGACAATGATATCCGCTTTGGTATGGAGTATGTGGGGACGACTACTTTGCTCGTCTCTCGCAAATATCCATTTATCCACTCCATGGCCGAAGCCCTGGAACTGGTCGACGCAATCGGTACCGGAAACGCTGGAATCGTCTTGGATAGCTGGCATTGGTGGCAGGCGGGGGATTCCTTATCCGATATTGAGAAGCTGCGTAATAAGGACATCATTTTGGTAGACCTCAATGACGCTCCAAAAGACATCGACAAGCAACGCCAGTTGGATGGTCAGCGCCAACTACCGATGGCTACGGGAGTCATCGACGCCAAGGGTTTCGTTAACGCGTTGGTGAAGATTGGATACGATGGACCCGTTAGGGCCGAACCCTTTAATCAAACTTTACGCGATCTCGACGACGAATCCGCCTGCAAAGCGACGATTGATTCCCTGCGCAAGGCTATGAAGCTTATCAGCTGAAGCGCGAGTAATCGCCCTGTTTCCTAAAACCGGAACGTATACTGAAATTTAGTGGCGATTTTCGTGTCTTGGGCTTGAAACCGGAATCCGCCGAGCGGGTCCTGAAGCCAACCTTGGTTGAATACGAGAAAGAGGTCGCGACCTGGTTGCGAGGTCCAGCGCATTCGGCTTTGCCAACCCAAGTTGCGCGAGCGATTGTCATACTGGATCAAATTGGTGAAGGAGAGAAAGGGCGACACTGAATAGTCGATATTGGCGGTAAAAATCCGCGTGATGAAATCGCCTTCTGGCAAGTAAGCGAAGGTCTGGTTGGCGGCCAGAGAGAAATTGAATTTCGGAGGGAGCTTGTAGGTGAATGTCGTGGAGACCTGTTCGGCCGTACCAGACCAGAAATCCCCCACGCTTCCGCGGATGGAAAGGGTAGCCCGGCGTTTTCGAGCCGAAGCGAAATTAAAGCCGTATCGATTATTCGAGTACTCTCCTGGTTGTAGGATGACGCCGGGAGATATCTGGAAAGGAGCAAAGAGCCGCTCGTAGGTTCGGTCGTAGTCCCCAAAAGCGTGCACGGAGTCGCCGGAGTTGAAGTGCCAATCTAATGGTGTGACATGAAATTCTCGGCTTTCTACGAGACCGTTTTCGAGATTCTCAAACTCGGTATAAAAGATATCGTGAAACATCTGCTGCATGCCAAGGAAGTTGTTGGGGCGAGGATTGTAGCTTACTCCCGCTCGATACATCTTCACGTTGCTGCGCTGCACGAAACCAAGGGCGGGATTAAAGTCGTCCTCTATCACACGGTAGACGAGCTCACCCACATACTTGTCGTTAGGATAGTGAGCGGAAAACCCATAAGATTGGCCATTGTCGGAGTCCGTGCTGCTGTTGCTCTGCAGCGTATAGGCGTTGACGGCAAAATTCTGGGCATTGCGTAGAAAGTCCGAGGTTGCGAATCGGGCATCGACTCCGTATGTGCTCGAGGAAGGGCCGGAAGTTGGATTGCCGTTTGTGAAGATGCCTCCGATGTAAGACTGCTCCAGAATGTTTTGCTTAAAACGTCCCACCATCAGATTCTCGCTGTCGACTGATGCGGTCGAACCGGTCAGAACATTGAGAACTCCGAGTTCCGTTTGACCGACTTTGCCCGTTAGCTTAATGCCCGCATCAAGAGGTACCTCCCGGCCCCCAACCAAACCGATCCGGCGACTGAAGAAAGGAAAGACATCCGCGCTGGCTGACGGGATGCCTCCTGGAGATTGTGGCCCTGTACTGGCGAACGCGAATACACCCGCGTCCTCAAGAAAGAAGGATCGCTTCTCCGGAAATCTTACGGAGAAGCGGCCCAGATTAATTTGTCGTTCATCGACCTCGGTTTCGCCGAAGTCCGTGTTGATCGTTCCCGTTAGTTTTAGGCTCGGGGTAATGTTGTAGGCGATGTCGACTCCGGGTTCGGCATCGAAGCCGTCGTCGTTAGAAGTATCGGAGTCGATCCAGCTCGCCGCGACGAATGGGCGGACATCTAGTCCTATGCCTTGATTGAGACCTTGGAGATTTGTGATTCTTCCTGCTTCGGATATCTGCAGGAAGTCCGTTTCCAACCGAGCTCCTGTCCAACGGCTTTCCTCTAGCTTTCGGATGACACTGCGGGAGATATTGAACCCCCAATCGGAACTGTCGGATGGGAAATTGAGGCTCTTAAATGGAATGGCGATTTCGGCGACCCAGCCGAAATCAGTTCGACCCGTACGCATGTCCCAGATCGCGTTCCAATCTGTGTTGAGCTCCTGATTGTCGAAAGCGAGTCCATCGACGAAAGCCCCCGCAGGATTGGTGGCGAAGTAGAAGGCATTCTGCTGGGTGCGAAAGGTATCGAGAACAATCGCGATGTTATCATCTGCCCGCAGACTTCCGTCGCGCTCCATGACCGTTCCGATCACCTTATCGGGCTCGGAATCGTAGGCGACTACGCCGATGTAGAGATTGTTGTCATCGTACAGTAGCGTGATTTCTGTCTTCTCGCTGGGAGTTTCCCCAGGATTCGGCTGCCGCTGCGTTAGATTGGCGATTTTTGGGGCTTCTTTCCAGTCCCTTTCGGATAGGTCCCCATCGATCGTGATCCGGTTTTCGATGCGAGTGGCCGCGTAGGTAGCCGCCTTCGAATCCGCAAGCGACTGCCCGTAAAGCTGTAATCCGCTTACGGAAAAAAACAGCGTGGCAGCGGATAATTCGATTAAAGAGGATAGGCGCCAATTGCGGCCCGAGAGTGAAGTCATGATAGTTTCCGAGATCGGGATGTAGTTCGCGGTAATGTCTAAATGGAGACAATGTTGGACGCTATCAAGAAGGGATTATCGGTAATGACCAGTAGAGTAAATTGTTCATGATTACATAATCGAGAAACGGTGGTTGATATTCGAAGATTAAATTATGAAAAAGCAGGCTCTTCTCTTTGCAGTGCTTCTGAGCTTCCTGCCCGCGGTAGCTTTGGGAGCCACCTTGAAATTCGGCGGGCCAATCGATCAAGCTCAAGCGGGGCGATTTAGGTCGCTCCGCTTTTTTGTTAGAGCTTCATGTCGCCGAGAGCTCGAAATTCGTCACGCCACTTTTTAGCGATGTCAGGATCGATATCGGCAATTAGGCAGCTGGGTTGGTCGCCAGCGATTGCCACTTCCTCGCCCTTGGGTCCGTAGACTACCAACAGCCCCGGATAAGTCCATTTTCGGTCCTTGCCCGTCCGATTGACGCCGACGACAAAAGCCTGGTTCTCGATGGCGCGGGCTTCAAGCAGGGTGGTCCAATGTTTGGCCCGACTATCAGGCCAGTTGGCGATCACTGGAAAGAGATTAGCTCCGGCTTTAACGCCGCGTCGATAGAGTTCTGGAAATCGGAGGTCGTAGCATATTGACGGGCACACGATGAATCCTCCCCATTCGAATAGCAGGATGTCTTCCCCATTTTCGTAATAGTCGGATTCGGCGGTGTAGCTAAAGCAGTGATTCTTCTGGTAGTGACCAATTAATTGTCCTTCAGGATTGAATACCGATAGTTCATTACTGCCAAGCCCATCGGAATGCTTGAATACCAGTCCCCCCAATACCCAAGCCTGGTAGGTTTCCGCTAACTCCTTGAGGAACGCTTCGGCTTGGGAGGGAGTTGATTCAGCAATGCGATCGACATTCATGCTGAAGCCGGAGGAAAACATTTCTGGGAAAATGATCAAAGCTCTCGCTCTAATCTGGATCGAGGAAAGCAGCTGGCGAATCGCATTGAAATTAGCTTCGCGGTCTTCCCATTGGATATCGTATTGGCAGGCGATTAGTTGCATGGTGTTGAAAGGTTGAAGGATGAGGGATGAATTATGAAGTTTGAGACTTCGCTTTCTTCGATATTGCGGTGAATATCAGCTAGGAGCCGATTTGTTTCGTCTCGGAGATTGGTCAGTTTGGAGCCGGGTACGATTTCAGCATCTATCAATAGCTCAAGCCAGTAGCCTGAATCTTCTATTTCCTTGAGAGAAACCCCACATTTGGCT
>JAYZHU010000124.1:0-5642 GCA_036166175.1 Verrucomicrobiota bacterium
TATCTGCGAGTCGATCGATATTTGGGGTGTGCGCCCATTCGTAGGACCCCTCGTAACTACTGATAGTCCGGTAGCTTTGATCGTCGGTGAAAATGAAGAGTATATTGGGCCGGTCGGAGTCGGCGACTAGCAGCCTGGGGATGAGAATAATCGCCGGACAAATAGACTTGATCCAAAGGGGTAAGCGACGGGGATGTTTAAGCATAGCTACAAGTTTTTGGGTGGGTTGAATCTTGGATTTCGCCATCAGTGCCAAGAATTGCACTCAAATTTTCAAAGCGCGATTTAGCAAATAGGCGATCACCGAGTCTTGTAGGAGCGGGTTTTACCCGCGATTTCTAATGTCTGGTTGCGATGGAATCAGCACGGGGTAAACCCGCTCCTACCTGCTTGGGATTAGGCTCTGACTAAGGCTTTTTGCTTTTTCTAATCTCGCGAATTAATTTATAATCAAGGGTTGCTGAGAGGGTGGAATTCTATCGTAGCGAAGCTCGCCGCCTATCAAGCGCATGAGGGTTCCTTGGCGCTGCGATTCCTCGGAGAATTGGTAGTCCGTGGGTGGAGCCGGAAAATCCGGCACCTGAGCGAGGGTGACGTCGAATAGGGCTTTCAGACGCTCGACGACCTCCGGGCGCTCGCCGGAAAGATCCCGCTGCTCGCCGGGATCCGCATCGAGATCGAAAAGCATCATTTCTTTGGGTTCATCGCCTGGCGGAACACCGGGATATTGGGAAGGGTCCGCTTGCTCGAACGGGGCAATGATGGTGACCCCATCTGGAGCTCGACGAGAGATGCGTTTGCGGGCCTCGTCTATTGGCAAGTTGATCATTTGAGAAGGCCCTGGGCTGCTCACGTGGAGTTTCCATTTTCCGGCGCGGATGGAGGCTAAACTCGAGCCACGCATGCCGAAAATCGCCTCATGTGGCGATGGCGCGGACTCGCTCGTCCAAAGGGGCCAAATATTTTTGCCGTCGATTGTACGATCCGAGGGTTGGGACGTTCCTGCAAGTTGGCATATTGTAGGCAGGATATCGATGGTTCCCGCGGGTTGATCGCTGACGATCCCCGCGGGAATCGAACCCGGCATCCAGGCGATCATCGGTACGCGGAGCCCGCCTTCCCAAGTCTTGCCCTTCATGCCCTGTAGTGGGCCGCTGGAGCCTCCATAGAAAGGACCGTTGTCCGAGGTGAAGATGACCAAAGTTTTCTTCGATAGATTGAGTTCCGTAAGCGTATCGAGAATTCTCCCCACCGAGTGGTCGAGTTCGGCGATGACGTCGGCATAGAGATCGTCGGGCGTGTCGGGCGTGTAAAAGGCGTCGGATACAGCCAGAGGTTTGTGCGGCATAGCCATTGGGAGGTATAGGAAAAACGGATCGTTCTGGTGAGACTGGATATAGTCGATGGCTAGATCCGTGCAACGTCGGGTCAAAGTAGATTGGGGAACGGGGTATTGGATCACTTCCTCGTTTCGAACCGTCTGCACGGGGAACATATCGTTGGAGTAGAGAATGCCCTCGTAAACATCGAAGCCTTGAGAGCGGGGGAGCCAGGGGGGACGGTGACCGAGGTGCCATTTGCCGAAAATCGCGGTTCGATATCCACGTTCCCGCAGGATTTCGGCAATGGTGATTTCCGATGGAGGCAACCCCACGTGGTTCTGGCCGGCGTCGGGAGCGGGATTGCGGACCACCGAATGTCGAAATGGGTAGCGCCCCGTTAGAATTGTTCCTCGAGACGGGGCGCAAAATGGTGTGGGCACATAGAAACTTGTCAGCCTGGCCCCTTCGCTGGCCATTCTATCGAGCCGAGGAGCTTTGAATGGGCTAGCTTCGTAGAATGCGGTAAGATCGCCGAAGCCCAAGTCATCGGCGAAAATCAGAACAACGTTTGGTTTGGCAGCCTCGGTTTGGCCCGGCGATGCCGAGCTGAAAACGAGCAGCGACAAAAACGAAAATAGAGCTCCCGAAGACTTCATTCTCAATGGATTAGCGAAGGGCGGCCGGCTGGGAAAGCTTTTTAGCTCTGTAAGCGAAATAGGCTAGAACCACTTTAGCCATTCGAAGATGAGGACCTGAATGCCGGTGACGATTGCCAAAAATCCACCGAAGATCCAGAAGGCGTTGTCGCTTTCCACGCCGGGCATGCCGCCGATGTTTACGCCCATCATCCCAGTTAGAAATCCCAAGGGCAGAAAGATCGCGGCGATCACAGACAGGATGTAGAGATTCTTGTTCGTCCGGTCAGAGAGGGCAGTCGCTAATTCGTCCTTAACGACATTCAGGTACCCGGTCGCTCCAAGAACGATGACAGTTAAAACCGTCACGAGCAAAAGCCATTTGGCGAACGAGAGCCCAGGATTGATAAGATTTATCCAGAAGCTTCCCATGAAGAATGGTCGTCAGTATGAAGGTTTTTTGATTCGCGTCGACCCTGCAAAAGCGGAGATTTGTCCTCGACCTTAACCCTTGGATCCTTGAATCAAAGCCACAATGCCGTCCAGGGTATCAGGGCCCATTCTTTTGCCGAAGCGACCTAGAATGCCGATTAGAAATTTTACCCATCGGGGAAGGCCGGAATTCTTGAAGTTTACTATGTGGCTCAACTGGCATTGATGGACGGAAATCTGTTTTATCGTGTAGCTTTCGTCCACGGAGCCCAATTCGGAATCGTCCTTAGGAAACTGGTAACGGTAGGTGACGCACTCGTATTCCTTCCATTCTACAATCTCCCCTTCAGTTGGCTCGGGCTTCTTGTCCGGTCTCATGGCGAATTGAGCTTTGAATCGCGTACCCATTCCGGATCCGTGGACGGATTCGATCACTTGGCACTTCTCGTTCCAGGCCGGCATGTTTTTGGGATCGCTGACAATGATCCAGAGATCGGCAGCGGATGCCGTAAGTTTGCGCGACGTTTTGAGTTTCATAGATGTGCCAGAGGAATATATTCGTTTAGGAGAACGAAGCAAATGTCGACGGCGCCCTCCGGGCAAATCCCGCAAACGGGAGAAAATTTAACCGAAGGTCACTGCTAGAAAGTCAAATTTTCGATTAAAAGGAAATTGATTCCGTACGTGGATTGATTTGGAGGTATTCATTTGAGCTGCTCAATAGCATCGCGGGCGGATTCCTCGAAACCGTTTTCGATGCGGATGAAGAGTTCTTGGAGCCCCCGAGAGGACTGGGTTACGGCTTTGAAACCGCCGGGCTGGATTCGCTGAATCTTCACATCGCCTGAACGGCCTGACTTGCCCAAGGATTTCCCGCCATAAGAACGGCCGATGATAACGCCAATTACACCGTCGATGGCCTCAATCTTATCGATCATTCGCGTGCTTTCTTTGGAGCTGCTTTGATGACGTCCGCGGGAAGGCATTCGGAAAACCTTCGAAGTTCGTTGTGAAAGGCAAATAGAGAGACGAGTTTTTTAGTAGGAAGTGACATTCGACGCGGCCCAATTCAGAAGGAAAACTCTTGGGGAATTCAAATCCTGGAGGAAGATGGCTTTGATAGGATTTGTTGTAATCATCCTGTCGCGAGGTGATATCCGGGGCGAGGGGGCGAGTTGCGACTTCCAAAATCTGTTGGACATCGATCGAAGCGAAACACCGTCACTCTTTTGCTAACTTCCGCAGACAGTATTCAACCGATTCATGCGACGGGTGGTTGTCTGAACTGAAAGGCGCGATCGCATTGTCGTAAAGGGGGATTTTTTTTAAAGTTTGGCGCGGCGTCCGAAATGGTGGCAGATTGACTAGTCCGTAAACCGTCCGAATATGTACCTTTTCACAGATTGTAGTGTATCATCAAAATCTGGATTGGGTGTGGGTGCGTACCTTTCGGTCCAAGATCTGGGAGCGCTAGCTGAAAGCTTTTCGGAAAGCATCCGATTCAACACATTCAAGGGCGTCACGTCTAGGGAGCTGGAATTGAGAACGCTGCTATGGGCTCGAGGCGAATGCAGGGGGGCGCCAGAAAGGCGACGATATTCTCGGATTCGCAGAATATCGTCGGCTTGCCGAAGCGTAGAGATCGATTGGAGAAATCTAATTTCCAGAATGGGCCAGGCGATCGTTTGAAGCTGGCCGATCTGTATGAAGAGTTCTTTCAGCACGCTGACGAGCATGCGTTTGATGTATTCAAAATAAGGGGGCATACACGTGAATCTGAGCGAAGTGATTTAGAGCGACTCTTCAGTTTCCTGGATCGGAGTGCAAGGAGAGAGCTGCGCATGAGGCTAGGGGGACAGAAATAGATTCGAGGAACCTCCTTTGGATCTCGCTTTCCAGCCTTCGATGAGCAGGGATGATTGTTCTCAGTTATCAATTGCGAATTGGAATTAAGCCTGGGAGATTCTAGCCGCGACGCTTCCCGAACTCGAGCCTGGCGATTTGTCTCTAACTGTGACCATCCGCGGAGAAGGTCTATCGGTATTGCAGACTATCACTCGTCAGCTGGCCCACTATTCCTATCACGTCGGTCAGATCGTCTACTTAGCGAAACGCTTTGCTGGTCCCAGTTGGAGGAGTCTGAGTACTCCGCTCGGGAAATCGGCTGATTGCAATCGGGAACCGGAAAAGTATCTGTGAGGAATTCCTTACAAAGTTCACGCTCGCCTGTAAGTCGAGCTCTACCTTTCCGCCACACAATCTAGGGTGGAACGAGATCCCGCTGAGCGCATAGGCGTCAGATTATGCACGCGAACAAAGAACTCTTGCATCTTTGGGGTCAATAGGAGCAGCTTTACGCCGCGATCACCCTGGGTGTAGCCATAATAAATCGCAGGATAAACCCGCTCCCACGCTCGACGACAACTTAAGTTGGCACCAATGCGCTATTGCGGGAGCGCTCCTCGTTCAGCTGTCAGCTTTTTTTGTCGCAGCCTAATGGCAAAGACTACTTCTTAGTCCTCAGCCCGGGTTAAATGTAGCGGCGTTGATGACGGACCATAGGTGAGCTGTGAGGGCGAAGGGTAACGTGATCAGCAGCAATGGGCTGGAAAAGTAAAGCGCTGCGGAAGTCAGGAAGAAGAAGGCGGCCCAAATGAGCTGGCCTTGCACGACTTGGCCCAGGCCGGGGACGAAGAAACTAGCGAGGGCGGCGATGACGTTGCCAGAATCGCCACGTCGGCTGGACTTTTTGGGTTTGGCCATAGATTCGATCGTTTACGCGGCATGAAAAGGTATTGAAGGAGAATTGCAATTCCGCTCCAGAAGAGTTTTCTGGATCGGTGATAATGGATTTGGCGAAGGGAATTGCGATTTTGAGCCTGGGATTCGGGATTGGGCCAATTCTGTCCGCGGCAGGGTATCATACCCAAAAGCAGGGTGGTTTTTTCGAAGGTTCGCTGCGGTATGTTGTTTCGCGCTATTCCTCGAGATCAGGGAAAGCTATCGAACGTGAGCAAGTAGATATTCTAACGACCGCAAATCGGCTCAGCATCCCATCGCTGGATATGGCCGAAGTCTTTGCTAACAACGCCCCGGCTGGGGTGAGTTCGGCGCTCTTTCGCCACGATAGCGATGATTTCATAATCTACGGTGACGATGTTGATGCGTACCAGTTTAAAGGATACGACCGAATTTTGCTGGGGATGGCCTTTCGAGCCCTGGCTCTGTCTGGAGCTCCGTTGGATATGGAAAA
>JAYZHU010000125.1:0-6857 GCA_036166175.1 Verrucomicrobiota bacterium
GAGACCGGATCCGAGGCCAAAAGCGAACCGTCCAATTGGCCAGAAGAATGCTGACAAGATGTTTCTATTTCCTTTATGCACTGTCGGTTTAATCAGTCTTATTCCGGCTTTTAGACGTTCCTTATGCGCTACTAGCTTAACTCGGTGTTATCTTTTTAATCGAAGTCCTTTTTGTGAGCAAAAAATTATGTTCCCACTGATTTCTTGTACAAATCAACCGCCTGAAGAAATCCAACGATCTCCGCAACGAGAAGTCCGTCGTTAAAATCGTCACCAACTCGGGGGATAAATTTGAAGCGCCACTTAACGCTCTTGTCTGGCTCGTACGTACTTGCTATTGATTCCAATAGTTCCCGATCAATCGAGAAACCGACGTGCTCATTGTAAGCGCAAACGGATGACGTATGGTCCGAACAATCGAAGTTGTGAGCTAGCGGCGGCCTAAGATATTTTGCATCTACCAATTCCGGGCCATCGGGGGTCTCATAGTTAGCCTTGCGATAGAAGCGCCAGTCACTTGCCTGGTAGTAGATCGACTGATATACCTGATAGGTAACGATTCCTGTCTTCTTATCGATAATCGCCCTCAAAAAATTATCGTCGTAAACCATTCGGAGCAGACCTTGTTTCTGTTGAAATCCACTCTTCGTCGATATTAACGCCGTACCTCCAGAATCGTCATCCACTATAATCGCAGTGCTCTTGAAATGCTCCGGAGTTAAGGCCAGAGCGGTTTGAGTACGCTGCTCGGTAGTCTCGCATGCAGACAAGCCAAACAATGCGACCAAAAGGAATAGTAATCTGAGCACCGTGCCGCTCACGCTTCAAGCAATACGCGATTAGATCGCAGGCTCTCAAGGCTAAAAGGGCGACTTATCGACGGCCCACATCGACACTGTAAAAACTATATCGACGAAAAGCGGCTTTGCCCGTCTGCGGCAAAGGCTATTTGGATTCATGCAACTCCCTCAGCAACTCTAATTGAGTGCCGCGAATCTCGCTCTCCGCATTCACTTCCAGGAAACTGGAGCGAGCCTCCCAGGTTTCATAACCACCGTACTTGTGATGCTCTCTCGTAGGAAGGTAGCCATCGGCCCCATTAGCCAATTCAATCGTAAAAGTGCTTTCGAATGGGCTCTCTCGTTTAATCGCTAGCCCAGTCTCCGCAAATGTCTCGCAGGGACTGGATACAATGGCCAGATCGCCCAGTCGTATCGCCTGCACAATAACGCCCTTTCTGTCAGGAAACTCGGCAAGGGCAAGGGCCTCACGAGCGTAAACCAGAGGATTCAGCGTATGTCTCGGCCTCGGGAGCCTGTTATTGTTTTCATACTTAGCAAAAACTTCCCGCGCCCATTGGACGCGTTCCGGACTGGGCTTACGAACCCCGAGCTTTAATTCCCGTTCCACCATACCCACACGAAGATCGCTAGCGTACTCTATACTCGGGTACAGCTCCTCTACATCTCGGGCCAGGCTTTCCGCAACCTCCTCCATAAGCTCCCAAGGCTGATAGGCTTTCATCGGCGATGAAAGGTCCGTTGCTCGAACGTCGCCACTTGTCCCGTTTGTCATCATGGCTACAAAAGGCGGGAAGTCCGCCGCGTATGGATTCCGTTTCATCCACGCTTCCCCAATCAAGGTTTCCACTTTTTCCGAAAAAAGGCCGAAGTAGTCGGCACTCACATGCCCCCTTTGATAACCGCCAACGTAATGCGTTCCGTAATTAGCCAGCAGGGCGATCGGCCGACCCGAATCGCTCTGTATGGATAGAGCGAATACTTCTGGATCAACCGGGCCCGCGGCATTGATTCGCTTGTCTCCGCGAGCATTCATCTTCACCTGATCGCCTCCTTCGCCGAATGGATTCCCCATGTCGCTACCCGTCTCTAAGAACCAGCGTCGGTTGTGGACGTACTCCGGTTTTTGAAATCGAGCCCAGCCCACTTGAGCGGGAGCCAAGTTAGCTATCGCCTGCTCGACCGTATCGGCGATGCGGCGGGAAAGAAAACTCTCGTATTCGGCGTTGAGAGGACTGTCCGTCAGCCCTGGAAGTGTTCTAGGCGTCGCATGGGTATGGGTCGCGGACACCAGCACCTGATTTCTAGGTAAACCGCAACGCTCTTCGATAATCTCCTTGGCCCGATCCATAACGGTTCGGTCTATCATTGTGCTATCGCAAACCACGATCGCGATTCGTGTCGCTCCATCGTCCACCACGATCCCTCGGGCATGGAGATTGTCATGCACATGCAAAGCGGGACCGTTGCGGGTGATGGTCCCATCGAGGAGAGTCCCCATATGCGGCGTTATATCGCTTGTCGCCGCTCCAGCTCGCAACAAGCTGGTTTCAGCAGCTAAGGAATGCGAGGAGGATCCGAAAAGCAATACGAATTGGACTGCGATAAACAACCCCACGAAATCTCGGCTCTGGCTACGCATGAACGATATGATTATCAGGATTGCCCTGGCCGTCGCAAGCTCTGAGATAAGCGGCGCTGGGTCGCTCTCTTAGAATTCTTCTGTGCCATACTTTTTTTAGCCGAATATAGGAGCGGATTCATCGCACTAAAAACAGATGCCTGAAATTCGCGTGATTTCACTCGCCCTCAATCGCGCTCGCCAATCCATCTGAATTACACTAGCCATGGCCACGAAAATGAAACCACTCCCATTCTGCGGACCCCTCATCACCCTTGCCATCTGGTCGATAGCGAGCATTCTGGATAATAGCAACTCCCAGGCCCAATTGTCTAGAGAGGGGAACGACCTGCAGCCTCTCGAACCCGAAGAAGCTCTGGAAACTATATACCTCCCCGAAGGTTTCACGGTCGATCTCATAGCCGCTGAACCGCTCACCAAAGATCCAGTAGCTTTTGATTGGGGTCTTAACGGACGTCTCTGGGTTGTAGAGATGGCCGACTATCCCTACGGCATGGATGGAAATGGACAGGCCGGCGGGCGCGTCCGCATTCTCGAGGATCGTGACGCCGACGGAAAAATGGACTACAGTTCCCTCTTTGCCGAGGGGCTCAATTTCCCCAACGGTCTCCTTATCTGGCGCGATGGAGTCATCGTTACGGCCGCTCCCGATATTCTGTTTTTGCGAGACACGGATGGCGATGGAAAAGCCGATTCTAAAGAAGTCCTCATATCCGGTCTCGGGGAAGGCAACCAGCAGTTGCGAGCCAACGGATTGCGCTGGGGACTGAACGGCTGGGTCTACGTCGCTTCGGGCGGGCACCGGAGTAACTATGGGACGGATACGTTTTTGCGTTCGAGCCGATCGGGGATCGAGATAAAGATGGGGAGTCGGGACTTTCGTTTCAAGCCCGACACCGGCGAACTGGAACCACAAAGCGGGCCCACTCAATTCGGACGCAATCGCGACGACTGGGGGCGCTGGTTCGGCACCCAAAACTCCCGTCCACTCTGGCACTATGTTTTACCCGACCAATACATTCGCCGAAACCCGCACTACTCCCCATCCGAGACATGCGTTCTCGCTATCGATGAAATCAATCCGCCTGTGGGACCCGCTAAAAGGCCGCAAAAACGCTACCACAGCTTCGAGCACGAAAGCCGCTACACCTCCGCCTGCTCGGGCATGGTCTACCGCGACTCCTTTCTTTTTCCCTCTAGCAAAATCAACGCATTCGCGTGCGAACCATTCCAAAGCCTTGTCCAACGAATCGAACTCTCTCCCGATGGGCCCACCTTTGCTGGCAAGCGAGTCCCCGCTGAAGAGGGACTCGATTTTTTCGCTAGCTCAGACCGTTGGTGCCGGCCGGTTATGATCCGTACAGGTCCCGACGGAGCCCTATGGGTCGCCGACATGTATCGCTACATTATCGAGCATCCTCAATGGCTTACAGAGGAAGGCAGAATTGAGCTCCTTCCTTACTATCGCGATGGCGAAAACCGAGGACGGATCTACCGGGTTCGGCAAAAGGGAATCAATCCAGGCTCGCTTCCCCGGTTGGCAGGTGCCGACCCCGTCGACCTGCTCAATTCCAGCAATGGCTGGATGAGAGACAAGGCCCAGCAAATGATCCTCTGGAGGAATAGCGCGGAGTTGGCTCCACGTCTGAGGCAGCTCGTCCGCGAGTCAGACCAAGCGGTGGCGCGTCTGCAAGCCCTCTGGACTTTGCACGGGCTAAACGCCCTTTCTTCCGACCTTCTCATAACCGCTCTTTCAGACCCACATCCAGGCGTTCGTGAAAACGCCCTCCGCCTAGCAGAATCGAACCCCGATCCCCAAGTGATTAAGGCCGCCCTCAAGTTGTCTGAAGACCCCGAAATTCGTGTCCAATTTCAATTGACGCTCAGCTTAGGAGCGTTCGAGGACTCGCCCCAAATTCCATCATTGCTCGCCAAGAGCTTATCCAGCCAAGATCCGTGGTTTGAAGCGGCCGCCTTTAGTTCACTCCTTCCCCATTTCGCGGAAGTCGTTGCCGGACTCGATAGTGAAACCTACCGAAGGCTCCATCGGCCCTTGGCCCAAATGGCATTGGGGAGTAGCGATCACAACGCGTTCGGACAACTTCTGTCCAGAGCTTGGGGATCGCCGGCGATTATCTTGTCGCTACTCGACCTTCTGCAGGAACGCGATCTCACCGTTGATGATTTCGACAATCCGTCCCTAAATTCCCAATACACAAAAGCGATTAGCCAGGCCCGGGACTCGATGGATAGCGGATCTGCCCCTATAGCCAAGCGCATCGAAGCCGCCGCCCTGCTCACTCGTATCCCCAGAGAAAACGAACGAGCCTACGCGTTCTTAGGAAATCTCATCGATCCTGCTTTGTCGCCAGAAACGACGGATCGAGTTCTCGATACCCTCGGTAGCAACGGCAACCCAGCAGCCCTCCCGCTTCTGTTAAAAGCAGTTAACACGCTTT
Organism: Verrucomicrobiota bacterium; assembly: GCA_036166175.1. Taxonomy (GTDB): domain Bacteria; phylum Verrucomicrobiota; class Verrucomicrobiia; order Opitutales; family Opitutaceae; genus Pelagisphaera. The sequence continues at coordinate 4,902 of JAYZHU010000125.1, forward strand.
CTCCCCAAGGCAAGAATCAGGCGATCCAGCAGCTTCTGTCCCGAGACGCCTGGATAGATGAGCTCCTAACCGCATTCGACGAAGGAACCCTTTCACCCAATGCCCTTTCACTTTCCCAACAAAGCCAGCTTCTCAATCATACTAGGGCCCAGGTACGCCAACGGGTCTCTGTACTATTCCAAACCAATTCAAAGCGGACTGAGATCGTCGAGCAATATAAACCAGCTATTGAGAAACTAGGCGACATTGACCGAGGCCGGGTCGTCTTCGAACGGGCATGCATTGCCTGTCATCGCCGAGGGTCCAGCGGAAACGCCCATCTAGGGCCCGATCTCGCAACTGTCATAGAACACGAACCAGATCAGCTGCTCGCCAACATCCTCGATCCTAGCCGTGACATACAGCCCGGATATCAAGCCTACTATTGCCAGCTCAAAACAGGAGAGCAGCTTTTCGGTCTACTGGCCTCTGAAACCGCATCGGGCATCGTCATTCGGCAAATCGATGGTTCGGAACGATCCGTTCTGCGCATGGATATCGATTCGCTTCGCAACGCTAACATCTCCCTAATGCCGGAAGGTCTGGAAAACGCAATGAGCCCGGAGGCAGTTTCAGATCTTATAGCCTTCCTCAAAGGAGCCCCGCTCTAACGCTGCCCGCCATAAGATATTTGAATCAGTAACGAGGAGCTTTAGCCCGCATATTTTTCAGCTCCCATTTTAAATCGCGGACTGGAGGGCCGCGCTACTTGGACCTGAATCAGTGGCATTTGGAGTGTGGTATTAACATCGCTCCTAATCCTGAAACCAATTGGCGAAAGTCTTATTCGGAGATCCGAACCTCTTGGCCTCGGCGAAGCCCAAGGCGTTGAAGAGGCATCGCTACCAGAGGCATGCTATCTACTCCGACGGCGCAGGTGTATAGGGGATAGAAGAGCGTTTGAGTACCGCTTCAACGCCACCGTTGGCTTCCACGCGGGCTGCTTGATCCGCAAAAGCTTGGCGATTCACTTCATCCGGGTCGCAAATCTCCAGGAGTTTGGCATACAGCATGGATCGCGTCGCTTCGAAACTGGGATCTTCTGACAAATCGTTTAGCTCATTCGGATCCGCTTCCAAGTCGAAAATCTGGCACGGGTAGTCCACGTGGTGGATGTATTTCCAATTTCGGTACCGGATCATAAAAGCGCCCGTAATAGAACCGATAGCGTGATATTCGGAAAAAGCGACTCGATCGGGATCTGCCCCCTTGGCCAACTCGAGCAAGTTCGTTCCAGGCAGCTCGGACTTCTCCTCCTCGGTCAGAGGCTCGCCATTGAATTCCAAAAACGTGGGCGCTAAGTCAACCAGTGTTGATGGAGTGTTTACACGCTTACCTACAGGAACTTCCGGACCCACCATAACCAAAGGAACGCCCGCTGATTCTTCGTAAAGCGTAGACTTCCCCCAAAAACCGTTATCCCCAAGATTGTCGCCGTGGTCGCTGGTATAAATGATCCGCGTTGCATCCGCTAATCCCGAATCCTCGAGTGCCTCGAGCACCTGCCCGATCAGGCTATCCAAAAAGCTCACTAGCCCATAATAGCTAGCAATGGCGATTCGCGTTGAGCGTTCGTCGAAATACTCATCGAAATTCTGATACTCATGCAGCCCCCTCATGGCTGGGTTTCGATACCCGCCATCATCGCCAAAGCGCTTGGGAAGCGAAACTTCGTCGGGATCGTACATTTTGTAGAATTCTTCCGGGGCGATGAGTGGAAAGTGAGGGCAAACGAAGGAAACGAAGAGCGTCCACGGCTTGCCGGAATGATCAACAGCCTTTTTTCGGATCCACTCGCAGGCAGTATTCGCGATGCTGCGATCGTATCTTTGGTAATCAGTCTCGCCAGCCCCGATGTTCTCTGACATCAAATGGAGCCGATCTCGCGGCGGACGCAGCTTCCTCAAGCAGCTCCGA
>JAYZHU010000126.1:0-5729 GCA_036166175.1 Verrucomicrobiota bacterium
CGCATCGATTTCTTTAGCAATCACGGACACATGGCCAATGGCTATCAGCAGTATCTTTCCAGCCCCTACACCAGGGTGGAACTTTCCCCTTAATCCAGATCTTGTATACAAAAAGATCTGAATGAAAAATAATAAAGGTAGTTTAAAAAAAATGAATACAAACTCCTTTCTGCTCCTTGTGATACTCGCTCTGCTTTCGGCGTCGTCCTTCTCGAATGCGCAATCGCAACAGCCCTCTGAAGAGCAACTGGCCCAAGCGCTCAAGCGCTTTCCCCAAGCGGACACTAATAAGGACGGTAAACTGACCGTGGAGGAGATCCAACAATTCCGTCAATCCAGGCAGAGGAATCGACGCCCGGCCACAGCGGCGCAACAAACGCAGGTTGGGGATGCGAAACTTACTGAGACGCTGGCGGGGATGAACGCGCAGTTTAAAAATGTCGAGGTGGAGCTTCTTGAGTGGCCTGCTGAGTTACATGCGAAGTTTGGGAAAATGACGAAACTCGCTTTCGTGACACGGCCGGTGGAGAAGGTTGAGGGGAAACTGCCGTTGCTTATTAATTTGCATGGGGGAGGACAGCGTTGGTTCGATTTGAATTTGCAAGAGCAGCTTGAGATTGCGGCTCGGCTTGGGATGAAGCGAGGGTATGATATGGCGGAGCTATCGGGGAAGGGGCTGATGGCACTCGATCCTAACACCGCGGAGCGATGGGTTCCTGATTCGCTCGATACGATGCTTGATTATGTTTTGGAAACCTTCCCAGAGGTTGATGAGGAGCGCGTGTATGTGATGGGTTATAGTGCGGGGGGCGGGGCTACTTGGAGATGGATCAATCAATCGCCGGATCGTTTTGCTGCGGCTGCTCCTTGTGGTTTTACGGGTGGGAGCACTCAGGACGATGCGAAGAAGCTCGTGAACTTACCGATTTGGGGGATGGCGGGTAGCGAGGATGGGAAAAATCCAGCTGGAATTAGAAAAATGGTGGAGCGATTGAGGGCGGCGGGTAATGTGAGCGTGAAACATACGGAGTTTGAAGGGGCGGATCATCGCGAGGGGGGAAGAGCCGTTTTTGGTACTGTGGAGCTGGTCGATTGGATGCTAGGGTTTAAGCGACCTGCAACCACGGAGTGAATACAAAATAAAACCATGAACAAACAATACCCCATCTTGCTCATCGCGATCCTCGCCCTGCTGGCGACAACTTCGTTCTCGAATGCGCAAGCTCAACAGCGTTCCGAAGAGCAGTTAACGCAAATTCTCAAGCGTTTTCCCGAAGCGCCCGCGGATAAGGCCGGCAAACTTACTGCGGAGTTTCCGGGTGCGAATCATGCCGCAGCCAACGCAGCTGTCTTTAGCTCGGTGGAATTGGTCGACTGGATGCTTGGATTTTCGAAAGGGGAGTAGGGAAAGAACTTTCAATCTTCAATCTACAAAATGAAATACCTCACTCTTTCGTTCGCCCTTATTCTCTCAGCCTCAGCCCCTGTGATGTTAGTGGCTGACCCGATCACCTGGAACCTTTGGCCCGGCGATCCGCCTGGCGAAATCGTAACGCTCCCACCGGAGTCGTATCGTACCAACGATAAGAGGCAGACTGCCGGTAGGCCGGTGAGCCGTCTGCAAAACGTATCCGTTCCTACGCTCACGATCTTCAAGCCCGACCGTGAAATCGATACGGGTTCCTCAATCATGATTGCGCCAGGCGGTGGGTTCACGATTCTTGCCTACGACAAGGAAGGAACTGAAGTGGCTGAGTGGGCGAACTCAATAGGGATGACCGCGATCGTACTCAAATATCGGGTACCAGGCAATGTTCACAGTCCGGACAAGCCTTGGCTTCCTGCCGCTCAGGATGGTCAGCGGGCTATGAGCCTCGTGAGATCTCGATCCGATGAGTTGGGCATTGATCCGGATCGTATCGGCATCATGGGCTTCTCTGCCGGAGGAGCCCCCGTCATGTATACCGCATTGGTGTCCGACCGTTTATATGAACCGGTGGATACGCATGATAATCACAATTTTCGACCCGCTTTTGCAGCTCCGGTCTATTCCGGTTGGTGGATGCCGGAAGGGGCGAATCCATCTGAAGCCACGCCACCGTTTTTCATGGTAATTACCCACGACGACAAAGACCGTTCCGTCGGCCTTGCTGAGACCTTCATTGCCCTCAAGAAAGCCGAGGTTTCCGCAGAGATGCATATCTACAGTGAAGGAGGCCACGGCTACGGGCTCCGCCGCACTGATAAACCTGTGACCTCCTGGAACGATCGCATGGAAGATTGGCTCAGGCTTAAAGGCTTTTTGGAAAAATAGAAGCGAAGCACTACCAATCCCACAGAAAAAACCTAAAATTTTTAACCACAGATTTCAAAGAGAACATAGATAAATAATTGAAAGTGCATCACTTAAAGAAATATCTCAGCGATGTTTCAAAATCACTGGTTCATAGAATTCCTGCCAGTAATTCCTGTAGATTATCTGACAAGGAGGTTCGCCAAGTTGTCATAGCCCTTGTTAATCAATGTGATCTGTGTTCTCTGTGAAAACTGTGGTTCAGCTTGTGTGGGATGACTGTGGAAGCGAATTAGGAATCACCGATACTGCCAGTGTCATACAAGGAACTTCTGCGACCCCCAAACCAGTATGATTAAGATGAAAATCAAATTCCCCCTTTATCGTCCTGTCTTGTGCTTAGCCTGTTTCGTCCTAGCAAGCTTCACAGCCGTAGCTGAGTCATCCTTTCCCGAACTTGAGGCGCTCGTTTCGGCGGCAGATGCCAATTCGAAAATTCCCGGGGGCTCCGTACGAGTTGTCGAGGACCGTGAGGTTTTATTCGATCGCTACTTTGGCGCCTTTACTGAGGATTCGAAAATTCCTTGGGACGAGCAAACGGTCGTGTCGATCGCCTCCATCACCAAATCCGTTACCGCTACCCTGGTTGCTGTTCTCGCGGGGGAGGGAAGTCTCTCTTTCGACGATCCGATCGCCAAGCACCTCCCGGAATACGCTGAGCTCACACTGCAAAACAGCGATCAATCCGTTCGTTCCCCTACGATCGCTGAGTGCCTCTCCCATACCTCAGGGTTTCCGGGCGGTACTATGGCCAAGCTCCCTAGAAATTCTCCTATCAAAAGCGGCGATCAAGCTGAGGTTGCCCGACACTTAGCGACTCAAGGTTTGGTAGCCCGACCCGGTACGAAATACGCATACACCTTCAGAGGCTACGCCGCCGTTTCTCGTGTTATTGAAGTCGTCACGTGCCGCCCCATTGCCGAAGTTATGCAAGAAAAGCTCCTCGCTCCTTTGGGCATGAATGAAACGACCTTTACTCCGGGAGTTTCGCTCGTTCGTCGCCATCCGCGTTTCGCTGCTCAAGCCGAGGGCCGTAGCGACGACGAAGTCGCCACGCAAATCGAAAGCCTTCGCGCTCAAAGAGGACCGTTCGTCAACACCGCAGGAGCCTTGGTCTCCACCCCCGACGATCTCCAACGCTTCCTCCAGTTTCACGCCAATAAGGGCCGTGTCGGCCAGCGGCAAATTGCCCCTGCGTCCGTATTGGCCAAACTCTACCGGAAACAACCCGCAACCAAGGACTACGGCATTGGCTTCAAGCTGCTCAGAGACGGGGTCGTCGGACACGGGGGAGCGACCGGCACGTTCGCGAGCGTCAATCTTAAGAGCGGCCGCATTCTCATCGTTTTCACTCAAGCTGGCACGCCAAATGCGCGACCCCTGACCGCGGGTGCCACCAAGATTATTTTTCCTTAGAAGGAAAAATCTTGATCGATCTATCGTAATATAAAAACAATTACAACAATCCCATGGAATATTATAAGTGCAAACCTACAAAATGCTTGCTCATATTCGGATGTGCGATGTCGTTTTTGTTCGTTGCTCTTTTCGGACAAGTTTCGACCAACGCGAAGCCAACAAAAACTCCCACTCATCCGCATGTTTCGTACGGGCCGGAAGATAGGCAATGGCTGAATCTCTATTTGGCGTCGGGCGACAAGCCGACTCCCGTTTTTTATACGCCCATCATAATGGCTCGACGGCGGATGACGTTCAAACTAACTGGGCGGATCCTACGGTAGCGGCAGGAATTGCGATCGTTAGTTGGGAATCGATTGCAAAGGTTCAAGGTATGGACGATTTTCATACCTGCACGGCGGATGCGAAAGTGATGTTCGCATGGGTAAAGGAAAACGCGGCGACCTATAATTTCGACATCGACAAGATTATTATCGGCGGACAATCGCGGGGAAGCTTTGTGAGCTGGGAACTCGTGCATAGTTAAGACCCAAGCATTATAGGGATTTATCTGGGACAAGCCCTGCCGGGACAATCGTTCAATGAGCGTTTTTGGAGCCGATTACGAAAAAGTTACCCCCGATCTATCTAGCCTACCGTAAAGAACCGGGAGCGGAGGGGGACATCCACGATCCCGCGCACGGTCTAAGGGTCGTAGATCGGTATAAAGAACTGGGCATTGGGGATCGCGCTGAACTCGTGCATAGCTTGAGCGAAACGAAGAATAGCCAGGTGATGCAATTCGTCCGGAAATTCGTAAGCACGGTCGTGAAGTGAGGCGCTGAGTGGATATGTTCGTTCCCTGAAGGATAAGGGTATGAGAAGGCTATTTACACTTCATTCAGTATCTGCTTTGGCGATGATTCATCGCATCCGCAACTGCTGCAGGAGAGCATGGACCAGGAACTTCGCTATGCCTACAATCCGGTATTGACTCCTTCGTCTATCACGGACCGGCGCGGAAGCTTTACGCCTAGGACCGATTTACGGCAGGATCGGTTGGAAACGAGTATTACGTCTGGGAAAACAAGCCATGTAGAAAACGAATGATCGTGTGTGGCAGCTGGACGTGGCGATTCCTGATAACGTAAAAGAGATGAGCCTGCTCAGTATTCAAGAGGGCGGTAAAGGCGCGACATCGTATTCGTCGATTAACTATAATACGGTCCGAACGGAGTAGTTCACGTATAAGGAGGAAGCCTACCCACTTGCGCCCGTAGTTCTGCTCCCGTTTCCAATGGCTTTGGTATTTTGGATTGTAGCAAGTACACCAGTGACCTCGGGTCGAATTAAAGTAGGTGATGGGGCCTATTGCTATATGCGGTTATGATGCGCATTCGCGTTGATTATTGGAGGATACGCCGCCAATCTGGTCTTCGCTTGAGTTAAACTCTTATTGAATGCCCTATGAAAAGAACCCTTATTCTATTCTGTTTATCTCTCCTCCTAACAGCCGGTCTGTCCGTGTCGAATGCCGCTGACGTTCCCGATGGTGTTTGGGTTCGGGATGGCTACGAACTGACCGTTGTCGAAGACACGATCAAGAAGCCGCGCTTCATGGCCTTCGACCCGGATGGCGTCTTGTACGTAAGCGTGATCGCGGAGGGCAAGATACTCGCTTGTCGGGATAAGGATGGCAACGGCAGCTATGAATCCGTTACCCCGTTTATCGAAGGCAAGGATCCTAAAAGCAGGTTGCAAGGGATTCAGTTTCGTAATGGCTGGTTGTACTTCGCCCAGCTAAACGCGATTTCTCGGGCCAAGGATACCAATGGCGATGGCAGGGCCGACAAAGTGGAAGAGGTTCTCGGAGCGGAGGATCTCCCGACTGGAGAGCCGACCGGGCATCGGTGGCGTGCTCTTCTGATTCACAAAGGACGGATCTATACGCATGTCGGCGACCAGTCTAACGCAACAG
>JAYZHU010000127.1:0-10997 GCA_036166175.1 Verrucomicrobiota bacterium
AGAGAAGCTTTTTCATAACGCCGCCCATGTCTCCTTCCGAAACTCCTCCGAAAGCGTCATGCAGATTCTTATACAGCTTGAAGAGCTCGTGATAAGTGGCTTGAGCGGCAGGATTCGGCTTGTAGCTGACATCCTTCAATCGCGTCATTTTCGTCTGGGCTATTTCAAAATCATCGTAACCGCCACTCGAAGAGCCAGCTAACACCGCTGCTGAAACCGCTGATCCCAGAGCGCAGGTTTGCGAGCTGCCGGAAACGAGCATTTCACGCCCTGTTATATCCGCGTAAATTTGCATCAGCATCGGATTCTTTTCCGCTATCCCGCCCGCGCACACAACGCGGCTTACTGGCACCCCATATTCTTCGATTCTCTCGAGAATCATCCTGGCCCCGAATGCGGTTGCCTCAATCAGGGTTCGGTAGATTTCAGATTGCGTGGTATGTAGCGTCTGCCCAAGCAATAGCCCACCGAGCAATGGATCCACTAGTATGGTTCGGTTGCCGTTATTCCAATCGAGAGCTAGTAGACCCGATTCACCGGGAGCGAGCTTGTCAGCCTCAGCTGTTAAAGAAGCATGAGCATCCGCATCTCCCTTACAGACGGAATTAACAAACCATGCGAATATATCGCCAACTGCGGACTGCCCAGCTTCGATGCCATAGTAGCCCGGAAGAATTGCCCCTTTCACGATGCCGCAAATACCGGGAATGTCAGCGACTTCCTTATCGGCTCGCACGACTCCGCAATCGCATGTCGAGGTACCTATGACCTTGACCAACGTTCCTTCGTCAACACCTGCTCCTATCGATCCGTAGTGAACATCGAATTCGCCTATGGCGATCACGATTCCTTCAGGCAGCCCTAATCTTTCTGCCCATTCTGAGCAAAGTTCGCCCGCATTCTCGCTGGCATCATAAGCTTTCACATACAACCGATCCCGAAGTTCAGCTAGTTTAGGATCCAGCATTGCCAAAAATTCCTTGTCCGGCAATCCACCCCAGGCATCCGCGTAGAAAGCTTTATGTCCAGCTGCGCAAATCCCTCGCTTAACATCTTTCGGATCCGTCACTCCGGCCAAGACCGCCGGAATCCAATCGCATAGCTCCACCCAACTGTAGGCAGCTTCGAACACTTCCGAATCGACTTTCAAGCAATGCCAGATTTTTGACCAGAACCACTCGGACGAATAAGTATTGCCGCACTTCGCCAGGTATTGGGGTCGATGTTCGCGGCCCAATTCTGTGATCGTCGCCGCTTCTTCTGCACTCGTATGGTCTTTCCAGAGCCAGCATTCGGCCGCCAATCGTCCTTGAAGATCCGGCAGCATTGCCAAGGCTTGATTGGACGAATCAACAGGGATTGGACTCGATCCCGTAGAATCCACTCCGATTCCGATAACCTTCTCAGGCGAAAACTCGTGATCCGATTGCCCTGCTTCAGCGATTGCATGTCGTGTGGCTGATTCTAAACCCGCGATATAGTCGCCCGGATGTTGGCGGGCTAGATTGTGATCGCTCGGATCCAATAGAATTCCCATTTCACCAGATGGATAATCGAAAACCGAGGATCCCACTTCCATCCCATCTGAGCACCGCACGACGATGCTTCTAACTGAATTACTTCCGTAGTCTATTCCTATAGTGTAAGCCATGGGGATATATCTTTTGTGAAAACCGCCCTTCTAGGTCTCTCATGGTTTAAAGTAAAAGCCTTTATTGAACATCGAGAGAACGATTCCTGAGGCCATTGTAGAATCCACGCCAATAAAATAACAAACGAGTCATCTAAGCTTGGCCTCCAGCGGCAATGATCAATACCTCAACTAGGACCCGCCAGCCAAACCGCGTTCCGAGGCCTCAACGAATTCAATAAATATCTTTGCCTCTTCGGTATCGGCAATGTCGCTTTCCTTAATCGCTGCCATGGCCTGCTGCCTATTGAGACCCTCACGGAAAAAGGTTCGGAATATCCGTTTGACAACACGGATTTGGCCTGAATCGAAACCGTTTCGCTCAAGCCCTACCTTATTGAACATTCGTATCTTAGCAGGATGGCCATCCCCTAGCATAAACGGTGGAATATCCTGTTCCACCTTCGCGCACCCCCCAATAAAGGAATAGCGACCTATATGGCAGAATTGGTGGATGGCAGTGCCACCCCCTCCGACTCCAACAAAATCCTCGACGACGACGTGCCCCGCAAAGGTAGCCCCATTGCTAGCGATCAAGTGATTCCCAATACGGCAGCAATGTCCCACATGACAGTAAGCCAAGAATAGATTGTCATCTCCAATCTCCGTGTACTCGCCTTCTTTGGTTGCCGCATTTATGGATACGTATTCGCGAATGACATTACGATCGCCAATTCTCGTCCCCGGGGAGCCTCCCTGGAATTTCAAGTCCTGGGTTTTCATCCCAATGCTCGCGAAAGGATAGATTTCGCAAGATTCGCCGATCTCCGTATTCCCCCAGATGCTCGCCTGATGCCAAACCTTGGTATTGTCGCCGATTCTCACCTCGGGGCCAATCACCGAGTAGGCTCCAACTTGCACGCCCTCGCCGAGCTCTGCCTTGGGGTCAATTATAGCTGTAGGATGAGATTCAACCGCCATAACACTTCGACTGTATCCAAATTTCTATACTTCCGCTTCTTTGTCCACCAGCATGAACTTCAGCTCTCCTGACGAAGCGACTTTGTCACCCACAGAACAGGTCGCTTCAGCCGTGCCGATCTTTCCCCGCATAATTTTAGTCAGCTTGACATCGATTTTCAACTGGTCGCCTGGGATGACTTTGTTGCGAAACTTGACCTTGTCGATACTCATGAAAACCGCAGTCATGCCCTCATTCTTGGTCACTCTCAGCATCAGTATGCCCGCAGCTTGAGCCATGGCTTCGATTTGCAGCACTCCCGGCATAATAGGCTGCCCTGGGTAATGGCCTTGGAAATACTCTTCATTGATCGTGCAATTCTTTATAGCCGTAAGCTCGTCGTCACCCCGGAACTCGATCACCCGATCGACCATAAGCATCGGGTAGCGGTGAGGGAGCGTTTCGATCACCCGGCGGATATCCAGTTCCGTTTCCGTTTCGACTACGATTTTACGGCTTTCCGTCGCTTTCTTCGCGTGCCCTTTTTCAAGCTCATCCATTCGCTCGTAGAGCTTCTTAGTCAATTCCGAGTTCAGGGCATGACCTGGACGGACTGCGATGATATGGGCCTTTAACGGCTTCCCCAACAGGAAGATATCGCCAATCACATCCAGAATCTTGTGACGTACGAGTTCGTCTTCGAATCGCAATGGCTCTTTGGACAGGATTTTGTCCTCCTTAAGAACGATAGCGTTTTCTAAACTCCCACCCTTAATTTTCCCAAGCTTAATGAGCTCCTCAATATCTTCAAATACCGTGAATGTTCTAGCGGCTGCGATTTGCGTAGAAAATATCTCTGGGTCGATATCGAGTGACAAGTGCTGGGTATGTATTCCACGATCGTCCGCCGACGTACAAGTGACTTTAAATCCGTCGTGGGGCAGAGCGATAAGCGATGAATTCCCCTGGGAAACGGAGATCGGCTTATCGAGGGAAAACACCTCGCGTTCAGCCTCCTGCTCGACCGGTTCCCCCTCGAGAATCATATTTACGTAGGCGCGGGCGGAGCCATCCATAATCGGCGGTTCGCTGGCATCCATTTCGATCACCACGTTATCGATCCCCATGCCATGCAGAGCCGCCATCACATGTTCCACCGTGTGAATTTGAGCATGGCCTGATTTTAAGGTCGTGTTGCGGACGAGGTCGCCAACTTGGGAAATGTGAGGCGTAAACTCGGGCTTTTCGTGCAAATCCACGCGGCGAATTACGACCCCATGATTCTCCGGAGCGGGCTTTAGGGTGAGTCGAGAGGTGTTTCCCGTATGCAGAGCGGGACCATTGATGGAAACTTCTCTCAGAAGGGAGCGCTGCTTCATGGGATTGGCTTAGTGGCGCCTATCTACGGAAATGACAAGCATGGAGATTTGCTAGCCCGAAGCCGCCAAACCCTCTTGTTGACAGCAAACCAATATCCGTCTACCCCCGATTTTACAAATCTACTCAATCCATGCCAATTGCTTTAGACCTCCGAAAGGGCAACGTCATTAATTACAATGGGAATTCATGCCTGATATTGGAGTCCCACCACCGAACTCCTGGCAAAGGCCAGCCAGTTGTGCAAACGAAGATGCGCAACTTGACAACCGGCCGATCAGCCGACGTCCGCTTTCAATCGACCGAAAAAGTCGAATTGCTGATGACCGAGCGTAAGAACCTCGAATTCAGCTACGAAGATCGCGGCGTCTACAATTTCATGGATTTGGAGACCTACGACACGATCGAGCTCCATCCGGATATTCTCGACGGAGCAGTCGATTTCCTCGTGCCCAACACCGAGTACGAAATCCTTTTTGTCGACGGAAATCCCGTTCAGCTAATTCTTCCTTCCACAGTGGAGCTCAAAGTAATCGAGTCGCCCGAAGGGATACGTGGCGACACTGCCAGCAATGTTCAAAAGCCAGCTAAGCTAGAAACCAATCTGACGATTCAAGTCCCGCTCTTCATTAAAGAAGGGGAAGTGATCAAGGTGAATACTAGCGATAAAAGCTATTCCGGCAGGAGCTAAACCGCTCTGCGAAGAACTATTGAGGCAGGGAGAATCGGCTCGATCCTCCAATTCCTCCAAAGGGAGAACAGGTCTGCCCCCTTGCCTAAAGCCGAATCAAGCTTCGAGGCTTTATACCAGGAATGCCAAAATCGCGCCTCCGAATACAAAAAGAGCCAACCCATTCGGGCCGGCTCTTGAAATTTTCACTATCGATTACGGTTACGCCACCCGCTCAACGATCAGAGGCGGTGGGGTCGGCCGCTTCGGAGCGAGACGATAGGCAGCCTTGAAGTATTCAAGCGCTTGCTCGAGCTTGGCCTCATCATTGTAGTGGATCATCATAAGTGGCTCGCCCTGCTTGACTTGCGTGCCCACTTTCTTGATTTCCGAAACACCCACTGCGTAGTCGATCTTTCCTTTCTCATCGGCTCCCGCTCCCAGAAGGTGCACGCCCTTGGCGATCTGGGACGCATTGATAGTGTGGACGTATCCACGTTTTGGAGCCGGCAATTTGCGGATATGCTTGGCTACCGGAAACTTTTCTGGATGGTCGATATAACTGGTGTCTCCACCTTGGGCGGCGATGATTTCCTTTAGCTTCTCCAAGGCCGTTCCGTCTTCAATGTGACGCTGAACGGTTTGCTTGGCTGAAAGCGTCGAACCGGCAACCCCTGCCAAGCGAACAATTTCCATTCCCAGCTTCAAGACCAGCTCTTTCAAATCCTCGGGACCTTCGCCCTTGAGCAAGTCAATGGCTTCCTTGAGCTCGAGCGATGTACCAACAGTATCACCTAGCGGCTGATTCATATCTGTAACCAAAGCCACGCAGCGGCGCTTCATCGAGCGACCCACCCGCGTCATCGATCGAGCCAACTGCTTGGCTTGCTCGAGATCGCGAATGAAGGAGCCGTTGCCCCATTTGACATCGATCACCAATCCTTCCGCGCCCTCAGCAAGCTTTTTAGATAGCACGCTTCCAGTAATGAGCGGCAAGCTGGGAATGGTTGCTGTCTTCTTACGCAGTTCATATCGCTTCGCGTCGGCAGGAGCCAGCTCTTCGCTCTGGCGAACCATCGCTCCCCCTATCTTCTCCAGCTGAGCGATAAAGGGATCGATATCCATTATCGGATTGAAGCCGGGTACCGCGCTCAACTTGTCCAAAGCGCTAACGGCGAAGTCCTGATCCACGCTACCCATCATGGGAAGCACTATACCGCTGGCCACAGCCAGAGGCACCAATACCAAAGAGGTTTTGTCGCCAACGCCCCCCGTGGAATACTTGTCGATCTTTGGTTTGGCGATATGCGAGAGATCTATCACTTCCCCCGAAAGCATCATTTCTTCCGTAAGGATGGCCGTTTCCTGGGCTGACATTCCTTGAAAGAATATCGCCATCGCCATGGCCGCCATTTGGAAATCAGGCATTTCCCCGTCCAATATGGAGTCAATTATGTACCTGATTTCCTCTTTTGAGAACTCTTGCCCATCCCGTTTCTTTTCGATGAGATAAGCGTAGCTCGGTTTGATGAATCTACGTGTACTTAAGGTTTTTCTAACCATTAGAGGATTGCTAAAACATGCGTTGCTACAAACAAGACACTAAACGTCATCAGCTTACATGAGAATAGCTCAGGCACTCCAAGTTCGTTCAGCACGATTTCAAAGCTGGCGGAACCGGTGTTAAAACGATCCTAGTGAATGCGTTTCGCCTGAGCGACCGCCAATTCTGAAGGCGTTATTATGCCACATGTGTCAAGACCCCAAATCGGGTCGTTTTTCGAGGGTAAACCCTTGGTTTCTGGGGCCCCGTTGGCGAGACCAACATCAGAGCCAATGACAAAACTCGATTATCGGCGATCGGCAAGACAATGCGCTTGCTCAGCCAACAGGGCGCTCTTTTATTCCGCCTGCCTATGCAAGATTGGTTCGACGTAGCAAAGAAACTTGAATTCCTCGCTTTGAAAGCCGGGCAAAGGGCCAACTTAGACGCTGCCGTTTTTTCCCCTGACGTTCATCCTGCGGATCCAAGATTTGGCGACGCTCAAATAAACGGAGCCCTTCCCTATGCGAAGCGCCTGAAAACGAATCCCCGAGAAATCGCCCAACAGCTCGTGGAGCAACTCAATCAAGACCCGGAAATAACGAGCGTCGCTGAATTGAGCATCGCCGGGCCCGGCTTCATCAACATCCGTTTCAAAAGCGAATTCTTCCTCAAATGGCTGCGAGCCTTTACCACGGAAGAAGATTTCCAGGCTTCCGCATCGCGGATATTTGCCGGCGAACGCGTTGTCGTCGACTACGGCTCGCCAAATACGGCAAAGCAAATGCATGTCGGCCACATCCGCTCCATTGTGATTGGAGAAGCTATCTGCCGTCTACTCGAGTTTTGCGGCGCGAAAGTTACCCGCGACAACCACATTGGGGACTGGGGAACGCCCTACGGAAAGCTGTTCTACGCCTACAAGCGGTATCTCAATGAGACCGCTCTCGAGGAAGATCCCTTGGGCGAGCTGGAGCGTTTGTACAAAATGGGAAGCCAACTGGCTAACGACGACGAGGCCACACTGGAAGAGTGCCGAGAAGAACTGGTCAAGTTGCAATCAGGCGATCCGGACGCGATCGCCCTCTGGGAACGGGTTAACGAATTGAGTATCGACGGGCTAAAGGAGATCTACGACTTACTCGATGTGCATTTCGATTGTTTCTTGGGAGAAAGCTTTTATCGGGACCAGGTCGAACGTGTCTATGAGGAACTCCAAGAGGCAGGTCTAGCTGAGGAAAGTGAAGGCGCCCTCGTGGTATTTCACCCGGAGCATAAGCGTTACGCCAAACAGCCATTCATCATACGGAAATCCGATGGGGCTAGCAACTACGCCACCACTGACTTAGCCACAATGCTCCACCGCCAGGAGCATTTCAAAGCGACAAGAGTCGTCATCGTCACGGACGACCGGCAAAAGGACCATTTCGAACAATTGGATCTAACAACGAAGAAGTGGTTCGATCGGACCAACCGGAGCCGACCTGAATTCCGGCACGTTATGTTTGGCAAGATCATGGGCGATGACGGCAAGCCCATCAAGTCGCGATCCGGCGACCCCATTCGCCTTAAGGATCTCGTCTACGAATCGATTGATCGAGCCTACGCAATCGTTCGGGAAAAGAATCCCGATATGGCCGAGGACGAGCTCAGGCAAATCGCGACCACTGTCGGCGTCAGCGCCATCAAGTACGCAGACCTATCTCCAAATCGGACAAGCAACTACGTTTTCTCATGGGATAAGCTGCTATCTTTCGAGGGCAATACTGCTCCCTATCTCCTCTACGCAGCCGCGCGCATACAGAGCATCTTCAGAAAAGCTGGCGTCTCAATGGAGTTCGACGAAGCGGCAGCAACGCCCTTCGAAACGGACGAAGAAATGGCTCTGGCCAGGAAAATCATGGAAATCGTGGGGGTCCTCCAATCGACGATCGAAACACTGCGACCTCATATTCTTTGTAACTACCTTTTCGAACTCGCAGGAGCCTTTAGCGCGTTCTACAATGCCAACAAAGTGATAGTCGACGAAGCGGGGATAAAGACGAGGAGGCTTATCCTCTGCCAACGCTCTTTACTGGTATTGAAAATCGGATTGTCTTTGCTGGGTATCAGGACGCTGGATCGCATGTAAGATCCTCTAGAGATCTAACGGTATCGCCTACGTAAAATCCCCGTTTCTCGCCGTAAAAACCCGCTCAACGGCCCTTGCTGGAGAATGCGCCCCATATCTTGACTTTCCACTCAAGTAGCACGACTCATTACCCGTAATTCGTACTAATGCGAGAATACTACGTAAGAAAAGAGGGCGACGAGGAAGCGAGTGGCCCCTACAACCTCGATCAGATCACTTCGCTGATCGAGGCCGGGAAGCTGGATAAGGAAGCTTACGTATACGATATCGACCAAGAGCAATGGATTCCCATTGAGGAAAACGAGGAGCTCATGGAGATTCTTTACCCTCAGAAGAAGAAGCTTTCCCTGAAGGTAGAGCCCGAGGAAACCGAAGAGGAAGCCAAGGAACGCGAGAAGGCCGAGAAGAAAAATGGCAAGGATCCGGAGGAAGCGAAAACGTCGATTTCCGTTCCGGAAATGCTGGCTCAAGCTGAAGGCCGAGTGGATACGGGTGGTCGATCGCCGGGGGAAGAACCGGCCCGGTCGGCATTCATAAGCCTGAGATTCACCACTTTGTTCATTATCGGAGCGGCGGTAAGCATGGTCTTTCTCGAGTGGGAGTTGGTCAAAACCGCTAACGCTCTCAGTATGCTGGAGAGCCCTTACATAATTTTCGCTGTCATCGATATCCTGCTCGGAATCGTCCTACTATTGCAAGCGACGGAAATCTATCCTCTCGTGAGACTGAGGGCCGCTATCGGCCTAGGGACCTTGACACTACTCTTTCTGACCAGCGGCGATTCAATGCTGGCGCTCGCCAACGCCGTTTTGTGCGTAAGCATCTACTTTTGCACAGCAATATTGAGCACGCCTAAAGTAATTCCCTTCTGCATAACGGGCATTCTTGGCCTGGCAGGATATATTACGCTCGTCATTCTCCCGATTTTCTCATAGCTTGTCGTCACAAGAAAGGCATCACATGCACCCGCGGATAGCCCGACTCATTGACCACAAGGACCGCATTCGAAATCGGATGTGGAAGACGGCCATTACAGATGCCAATCGATGCGAACGGGCTCTGTACGCAGCTTTGCGGGTCGGCTCAATCACTTGGATAGGTATCAAGGAAAACCGCCTTATCAATCGGGCAGCAGCTTTGAGTTTCAGCTCGCTGATCGGCCTCATTCCAATGACGGCAATCATGATTCTCGTCTCTGGATTCGCTCTTGATAAAACCGATCCGGACCTGGTGGTTAACAACATATACAAAGGAATCAGCTACATTGCCCCCCAATTAGCGAGTCTGGAGGAGCTAGCCAGTGAAGACGCTCCAGTCGGAGAGAAAAGCCGAGCCCTACTGAAGCGCTATATCCAGAAATTCGTCGACGCTAGCCAATCAGGAGCCGTCGGAATCAGCGGCATCATAGTGCTCATTCTTATCGTCGTCCAACTATTCTCATCCATCGAAGGGGCCCTTAACGACATTTGGGGAGTCAAACGGGGAAGAAGCTGGGTTCTCCGAGTAGGCACCTACTGGACCGTTATAACTTTGGGTACAGTGCTGGCCGGTACCGGTTTGGCGATTCTGGCGGCGCAAGCTCTAAAATGGAGCTATTTCGTCGCCAACCTCCCCAATCTAGTTGAACTTGAGACATTGATAAGGTGGATCTATAAAATGGGGAGCTTCCTCATGCTATCCGCCGTTCTGGCCACTTTCTATCGCTTCATCCCCAATACGATCGTTACGTGGCGAGCCAGTTTCATTGGAGCGATTTGTGCATTGGGACTGATCGGGGCGAATAATTTAGCTGCTTTCAAATTGTACTCGAACCGCGTTCAATTGGATCAAACCCTTTACGGGTCTCTCGCCATCGTTCCCGTTCTCATGTACGGGATGTACTTCTTCTGGCTATTCATTCTGCTGGGCGGGCGCGTTTCCTATGCCGTGCAAAACGCCCACTTCAAGAGCGACAACATCGCTTGGGACAAACTGAACTTCGCTTCCAAAGAAAGCATCTCGCTCCTCCTATTAGCCACCATCTGCCGACGCTTTCGCGGCTGCCAGCCCGCTTTGAGCGGACGCGAGCTAGCGGAAATCTCGAAACTACCTATCCAGTACGTGAACGCCAGCCTGATGCGACTTTGCGACCTGCATCTTGTATCCTCGATTCCGCCCAAAGCTGGCGAGCTATTCCAAAACTACAAGTACCAGCCCGCTCTTCCCCTGGACAAGATAGAGCTTAGAGATTTCAAACTACGATTCGAAGGGCACGGGAATATGCCGCATGAGTCCCTATTCGACGACTACGATCCAGTGGTAAGAAGGTTTCATGACTCGCTGGAGCAGGCTCAAAGATCCGCCCTCAGCGATCTGACTATGGAGGACATAATCGATCTTACGGATGAATCCAATCGGTCTGACGACCTGAACCCCAAAACAACGAATCCGAACGAGCCATCAGCGACTCGATAAGCGGCCCCTGCTAATCGTAACCATCCGCAATAAATCGCTCTTCTCTCGGTTAGGGTCCGGTAGGCCTCGTTTTGCCAATTGACAGGCGGGCGACCAATCCTAACTTAGCCGTTCCAAATTTGCCGAACAACCCATGATTTCCTGGCTTCAAACCAATTTGCAAAAGCACTTCCGCTTTCTGTTCATCATCCTTCTCGGGGTCGTTATTGTCGCCTTCGTTTTTACGATTGG
>JAYZHU010000128.1:0-7289 GCA_036166175.1 Verrucomicrobiota bacterium
AAAGCCAAGCCTTTGACTATCTCGATGCTCCGATTCAACGGGTTTCTGCTCTAGATGCACCTGCAATCTACAGTCCACCTCTAGAGAGTAAGCAGCTGCCAAAAGCTGACGTAGTAGTAGAAAAGGCTTTGGAAATTTGCTAATTGCCGATCCTTTCCCCATCAGCTAACCAACGAACATACCAGAGACTATGGCGACGATAATAGACATGCCCAAACTTAGCGACACCATGACCGAGGGCACTGTCGCGACATGGCTGAAGAATGAAGGTGACCAAATCGAGTCGGGTGACGTCATCGCCGAGATCGAAACTGACAAGGCCACAATGGAGTTGGAGGCGTTCGAAGACGGTACCCTAATTAAGCAAATCGCCCCCACTGGATCGCAAATCCCGGTCGGATCACCCATCGCCGCTATCGGCGAAGAAGGCGAGACATACGAACCGACTGATTCCAAAGGACCCGCGGAAACCACTATTCCCAGTACGGATTCCAAAGAGGAAGCGAATAGCGATGAGTCAATACCTGGAAAGGAATCTAACGCGACCGAGAATTTAGTTTCAGACGCGGCTATCTCCAATACGGATTCGAGCAGGATCAAAGCTTCACCATTAGCCAGAAAACTGGCCGAGCAAAAGGGTATCGATCTGAGTACGATTACCGGAACCGGCCCCAACGGTCGAATCGTTAAAAAGGACGTGCTAGGCATTGGGTCCACTCCAAGCAGCGGCGCTTCAACAAGCGTAGTCCGGGCGACGAACCCTGGTATAGCCCCCGCGGAGGATATCCCTGTTTCCCAAATGAGGTCTGTAATCGCCAAGCGACTACAGGAAAGTAAGAACAACACTCCCCACTTCTACTTGGAGTCGGAGATCGAAGTTGGCCCTCTCCTCGAACTGAGAAAGCAGTTGAACAGCGAACTCGCTGACCCATCTTCCGACCAGACCGGTCTTAAGATCTCCGTAAACGATTTCGTCTTGAAAGCCGCTACAGAGGCATTGCGTCGCGTACCGGCCATGAATCGATCCTGGGAGGGCAAAACTATACGCCAGCACCCTACAGTCGACATTGCTTTCGGGGTTGCCATCGAGGACGGGCTCCTGACGCCCGTAATTCGAAGCGCGGATGCCAAGTCGATCACAGCTATCGCTTGCGAAGCTAAGGAATTGATAGGCAAAGCTCGTTCTAAAAAGCTATCGCCTAACGAAATGGCGAATAGCACATTCACAGTTACTAATCTGGGTATGTTCGGGGTTAAAGGATTCTATGGTATTATCAATACTCCCAATGCAGGCATCCTTTCGGTTGGCACCACCATCACTAGGCCTGTCGTCCGAGACAACGGAAGTATAGAAGCAGCCCAAATAATGAACGTCGGATTGAGCTGCGATCATCGTGTCGTCGATGGGGTCGTCGGAGCTCAATTCCTGCAGGCGATTAAGAAAATTATCGAGCAGCCGGCATTGATGTTCATTTAACCATCAAGTACGAGAGCTATTCCTAGAGGCGACTCAATCTATCCGCTTCCTTGAAAAAGCGGTCCAGGACTCGTTTGACCTCATCCAACCCGAATGGCTTAAGCAAGAAATCGCAATTCTCCTTGTCGCCATCCTTAAAAGGCAAGGCTTGGCGATCGTCATTCCCGCTTGTCATAATAATTGGGATACAGTTCCCATCAGATCGAATACGCTCGAATACCTTTCCCCCATCCACTCTCGGCATATTGACATCCAGAATCACCACTTCGATATTTTCGGCATTCCGTTCGTATTCGCGTATTCCCTCAACCCCATCTTCGGCTAGCACGGTTTCGTAGCCGTAAGAAACGAGAATTGTCTGCAGAGCCTTTCGCAAAACTTCTTCGTCATCGACTATCAGGGCGATCTTCTTTGAGCCCGCCCTCTCAAACGGCTCGCGTTTACCAACTTCTTGGTCCGCTTCCACAGGAGCTTCGAAAACTTCGGACTCCAGATAAGCCTCACGCTTTTCATCAGCCCGAAGAATCGCCCCTAGGTACACTCCGCTCTCAACGGTCTTCAATTCAGTTCCCCCCCTGACGATCACCCCTACAAACAAGTCGTCAGCGCATCGTATCCTGAAACTCAATTCTTTCTCGGAAGAAAACCGGGTTCTCAAACCGCCAAAAAACGATTCCGCTTTCTCTTTGTCCTCCGGGTGGACCAGGTTCTCAAGTGGCAATCCAGTCCTGATATCAGTCGCTCCAGCATACCCATACCTCAAGCTTGTCGATATCGATTTTGAGAGCAACAATTCCTTTGAGGAAGGATTCCAAATCCAATAGCCCGCTCCTCTTTGGATCAGCTCCAATTTTCGTTGGGAAATCAGAAAAGCATCTTCTGCCCGCTTTTGCTTGGAAATTTCCCGCATGGAAATCAGACAAGCATCGCTTCTCCCCCAGCCGAGAGACTCCGAACGCAAGGTCAATCTCGGTACGGACGGGTAGCGGGTCGAAATCTCCATCTCCACCTCCTCCGACTCGAGCAAACCATACTCAAGTACATCTTCCAACGCCTCTCCAATATTAGCGCCAAACCATTCCTTGGCTCGAGAATTGGAATACAATAAGGCCCCATCCGATCGACTCACTACGAAAATAGCGTCCCGGATTTTATCTAGAACCCGTTGATAATCCGTATTCGTATCACTACTATGGCTATTTCTTATATGCCGAAGCATATCTTTTCGCTCCAAAGCGTAAAACACGGATTCCTGGACGGCCTCCTTGTCTAATTCGCACCAATAAAGGCAATCGTCTGAGAGACTTCTGGCCGCGTCCAAAACGATATCCGGCTCGGATCCCTCGACTAATGCTACAACCGGAATTTCCGGACGAGAGGAATTCATCGCCACAAGTGAATCCAGGCCCCTCGAATCTATCATCTCAAGACCGGTGAGAACAATATCCATTGGAACCTCGGCCATTCGTTTTCGAGCTATAGCCAACGAGTGAACAACATAGCATTGGAGTTCGATAGCATCCATCGCCTCCAGGAGAGCGGCAAGGCGTCGAGCCCGGGTCGAATCGGACTCTACAATCAACGCTTTTGCACTATCTGACACCATCTGGAATCGGCAGATTTCTCGTTCACGCCGATAAGAAAATCTTAACCGCGAACTTCATTCTCCCTCGACCGTCAATCGTGGCAAGAAACGAAAGTGAGGATTGCGTTAAACGGAAATAAAAAGGTGAGCGAAATCACGCTAAAAACCAAACCTGGAGCTCACGACATCACTAACATCCAACGATAAGCCGCCATCAAGCGATATACACGTCTTTGGAAAAATCGACAAAGGGCTTCCGAGCCTTCCATGATTCGCTAAAACTGTCTTGGTCGTATCCGAATAGTGGAGATATTTCGATCTTATTTACAGGAATGCCATCGTCGTCTAACTCTAGTCCAACCCCTTCGTGAGCGAGCCAGCTGGCAAATAGCTTTTGCTGGTCTTTTCGGCAACTATACGCGGAATCCACCCCTTTCGCGTTTTTCACAGGACTGAAATCTCCCAGCCTTGTCGTCTCGACAATAACCGCATTTTCAGCGAACGGCAAAGCGTCGAAAACGAACATCTCGAATTTCACGCCGTTAGGGGCATCCACCTCCTGAGGCGCTCCCGAGCCATCGACACAGGCGATCTTCTTCACCGCCTTATGAAAAGGCAGCGAAATAAGACTGTCTTCCTCTACAACCTTTTGTATGAAAGGCACTGATACTACGTGAATGGCCACACTTCCCGCGATGAATAGCAGTTTCCCGCTCTCGTCCCGCTTCGACATCAATTCATCGGGCATATCGCTATATTCAACAACCTCAAGACGATCGCCATTTGAGCAGAAATGCCCAAGCTTCTCTTTTTCGTAGGCTTTGGGAAGCATCTTGCTAGACATCTCTGACCCGGATTGAATATGGAAGCCCAAGAAGTATGGGTCGGCAACCTGCACGTGCGGGTTGTCCACTTGAAAGTAGCTAAGCAAATCTATCCCATTGGATACCATTTCCGCGAGCGCCCCACTTCTGTCAAGAGCTCTGAACGCGCCTCCATGCCCATCTGGACTCATGGCTATCTTCCCTTTCGATTCCATGAGGATGCGTCCATCAAAGTCCACGGCTGGCATACGCCCTTGTCTGAAGAACTTGACCGTCTCCTCGCCAAGATCAAAAAATTCGTGCTTCCGGAAAAAAGACTCGGTTGCCTCGTGGTTCGCATGGCTGGTCATGATATACCAAGGCAATTGGCAATCGAACCGGTCGCGCGATGCTCGGATCTTTTCGGCGAATACCTGGAAAAGCGTCTTATTAGCGATAGGGGTAACCGGGAATGTCCCCTTGGGCCCATCATATCCTAGTCGCGTTCCCTGCCCGCCAGCTACTGTAAACGCGGCTACTCTACCACCGCTGAGCGTCTCTTCTCCAATTTCCTTAGCAGAGGCCCATTTCTTATTTTTATTCAAGTCGGCCGGCATAGGCTCATACGGGGCTGGCCTCAATGCTCTGTAGTCGACTTCCGATTCGACATCATCGCCTTTGACGAGATTGGCAACGAGAGAGTCCAATTCGGCCAGATCGATTTCCTCGGCTTGTTCGAGCAATAACGTCCTTTCACGATCATCCAATTCGTCCCAAAAGGCGAACACACGGCCTTGCCCGCCAATTTCAAACGCTTCCCTCGTATCCATAAAATTCCTATTTTTCGAAGCAAAGTAAATACAAGGGTTCTCGTCCCTGATTCGACTTTCTACGGCGCTTCGTATTCGAACTTGAAAACGGTTTCTCCTGTTTTTGCGTAGTTCAACTTTTGGCGGATTATCCGCTCAACGTATTCAGGATCGTGGTTCAGTCTCGCTAATGACTCGCGCTTGCTGCTTGTCGCGACCTGCATCTCCATCAATCTAGCCGCCGCCTTGGCTTCGGAGTTTTTAATTACTTCGAGCTTTCGGTATCTTTCCAGCGCGTACGAGCCCGCAAAACTGGCGATGACCAGAAATGCGATCAGGCATACGACATTCAATATTCGGGTCGACCTCATTCGAAGACTATCGCTAAATACGCTTAAAGAATCCACAGTTGCAAAAATATAATTGCAGCTCGCTCCTAATTTAGAAAGAATTTTACTCACATGTATCAGAGTTTCTACGGTCTCAAGGAGATGCCGTTCAACATTACTCCGGACCCAAACTTTCTCTACCTAAGTCCGACTCACCAGGAAGCCCTCCAGCACCTGAAATATGGCATCGCGGAGAAGAAAGGGTTCATCGTGTTGACCGGCGAAGTTGGTTGCGGGAAGACCACGTTATGCCGCCATTTCATAAATGAAATAGACGAGGAGAAATACGAGAGCGCTCTAATTCTGAATCCCCGTATCACGGAGACTCAGCTACTGAAGACCATTCTTGCGGAGCTCGGTGAGGAAGGAAAGAGTCGCAGCCGAAGCGGCCTTGTTAAACAAGTAAACGACGTCCTACTCGACCGAATCCAACAAGGGAAAAACATCCTGTTGATCATCGATGAGGCCCAGAATCTCACTTTCGATCTACTGGAACAGCTCCGGTTGCTGTCGAATCTGGAGACGGACAAGCAGAAACTCCTGCAGATCATCCTGATGGGCCAACCAGAATTCAAAAAGATTTTGGGCGAAAACCGACTCCGACAACTCCGTCAACGCATCCTGGTCCACACGGAGCTCGTTCCTTTGAACAGGTATCAGGTCGAACAATATATCCATCACCGAATCGCAATGGCGGGCGGCCAGGGCATTCCGTTTTTCACAAGCTGGTCGATTCGCTGGATTCACTGGAAAGCGAAGGGCGTCCCAAGAATCATCAATAACATCTGTGACAAAGCCTTGCTTTCAGCCTATATCCGCAGCTCTGAAGTTGTCAAAGTCAAGGACGTGAGAGCGGCCCTGAAGGAGATAAAGTCCCTGGATTTCGGCTAATTTCGCCCGGAAGAGCGCCTTGGCCCTCCAGTCAATGTGAATTTCGGCAGCAAGTGTCTCTAATTAAAGAGGGTTAACCGCCGTTGTAAACATGGGCAGAATTCTCCTCCCTAGTAACGACAACGCATTTCAGCAATGAGCTTGACAAATCAGGCCCTCAAAAAAAGAGCAACAGCGGCGCAGCCTTAACCTCAGGGAGACTGCGGCGGATATCCCCGTCTACGATTCTAACGCGATGGGCAACGGCTTGTCTCCTAGCCGACAGAAAAAACCGCCAGCCTATCTAAACTTCTGGGTTTGACCGGTGCTAGCGCGGTGTTGCTCGGACTTGGAGGGGCATTCGTGTATTTTGGTAAAGCCTATCTATCCGGAATCACAGCCGATTCTCCCGCCGAGGAAACTGTAGAGAGCCCTTCGTTTCCTTCGAGTTCCTTAACTAGCAATCCCGTGAACGATATAATTGTGTAGAACGAAGATCTTCTCGCGAATGCGCCGGCAGCTGACGCGGATTCTCAAGGCGAACACAATGAATCCGAGGGCGATGTAGCTTCAGCAATCGACGATCAGAGCCCCAGCTCTGAAATAGTGAGCCCCGCCGAAGATCCGGCTGCGACGACAGAAAACGCCGATAGCGAGGCCTCATCTTTAGAGGATCCGACGGCGAGTATCTCATTTTCGAGGCTCATTCCGGATACCTCTACAAGAAGCCCCTCTTGTTCAGTCGGCTAGCAGAACCATCGTCAGCAAGGCTATTTCTGCCAGCTGGTAAAACCGCCAGCCAACAAATAAGCCATTGAAACAGGATTTTCTCAGGGCCATGTTGCTATCGGAATGGATGAAATGACCTTAGCCTACCCCGTCGCCCCACAACGGCAAATCGAGGGCAATCGGAAATTGCACTGCTCTGATGTGGGAGGCCAATGCCCCAATTTCAGTAAGGTCGGAGCGATAAAAGAATCGTTTGCGCCAAAGTCCAGCTCAGGCCGGACCAATTGACCAATGGATAGCGTCGGGAGGTTGATTGAGTTAACCGGTCCTTACCTAGGATCGACTCTCGGATTCGGGCTGGCGTTTCTAATTATCGCCCGACTCATGAAGGAAAAACGGCGGCCCAGCGCCACCGTCGCCTGGTTGCTGCTCATGCTATGGGTTCCCGTGCTAGGTGTCCCTCTCTACTTGATCTTTGGGGGGAGGAAAATAAGTCGCCTAACCCAACGAAAGGATCGACTCGATATCGCCGAGCCTGAAACGGAGGGAGCAATTCGATCGTCTCCGTTTGGCGTATTGACGCGCAGCAACCGAACACGAGTTCAGGCAACGGGCGAACAGGCTTAC
>JAYZHU010000129.1:0-5522 GCA_036166175.1 Verrucomicrobiota bacterium
CGATGATGCGGTGAACAAAGAGTATGACCGCGTGAGGAATTAGGGGAGTAGGACAGGCGTCCTGTCTGCTTAATACCAATTTGAATCAACATCGTTCGTTCCTCGCTTCCGCCTTCATCGAATATAGTTTCGAGCTAGAAAGCTCGGTATTCCCGTTTGATGAAATCGTTGGCTGCCGGGAGGTTTTCTACTTTGCCTTTGGCCGTATCCCACTTTATTCTCGTTTCGGGATAGAGACCGGCGACGACTCCCAGGAGGACGCCTTCGACCATTTTTCCAGAGTAATCGAAATTAGCAGCGGGCTTGGTTTTGCTCCCGAAAATGGCGTCGATCCATTGCCCGTAGTGATCGACCGGAGGTCCCATGTCGGGCTTTTTCAGTTTCGCGTAGAGCGATCTCGGCAGTAGCTGCGGACCAGCGATATGGGGAAGTAGCATGCGGCCTACTTCGCCGACAAACATGGCCCCTTGTTGCGGCAGGCTTTGGCCTTCCGGCAATTCCAAGTCTGGGCCTTCAGGAGGAGAAAGGGCTCCATCATACCACGTCCACTGGAAATCCTTTGTTGTCAAAGGGGTCGGTTTGAATCCGTAACGGACAATCGACTTGGTTGGCAGACTGAAGTGATTCGGTTCTCTACAAGTGGCTTCAACCCAGGCCGGTGGTTCCAAGCCCAGTGAGTCGAAAGGTGTATCAAATATATGGACACCCATGTCGCCAAGCGTTCCACAGCCGAATTCCATCGAGCGACGCCATTGGCTTGGGTGGTATTTGCGTTCGAGAAAGGAGCGCTTGGAAGCCGTCCCGAGCCAGAGATTCCAATCGAGATAGTCGGGGACCGGATTTTCGCCAATGTAAGGATCGCCGTCGTATCCCCAGTCCTTATGACACCAGACGTAGACTTTGGAAACTTTGCCGAGAACCCCTTCGCGAATAAGCCGGGTAGCCAACCGATAGCCTTCGGTAGCCTTGTTTTGGATACCCATTTGCGTGGCCAATCCCTTCTCGCGAGCTACTTTCATGAGGTGACGGGCTTCGGTGATATTGTTAGTCAGCGGCTTTTGCGTGAAGACGTGCTTGCCTCGCTGCATCGCGGCGAGGGTGGCGGGATAGTGGGTGTGGTCTGGCGTGGAGATGGAAACCGCGTCAATCGTGTCTCCGAGCGCGCTGAGCATTTCCCGGTAGTCCTGGAACTTGCGGGCCGAAGGGAAGGAAAGAATCTCTCTGTCCTTTCGAATACGGGGGCCTTCACTATTAAGGTGGCGCAGATCGACATCGCATAGACCCATAACTTCAACGCGTGGATCGGCGGCGATTCTAGAGGTGTCGATATGGCCTTTGCCAGCGACGCCGATGTGGGCGGTGCATAGCTTGCCGTTAGGGGAATTCGCTAGCAATCCGGAAGGTAGGATCTGAAAACCGGCCAGGGCCGAGCTGGTTTTGATAAAAGAGCGGCGGGATAGCTTGGGGTTTATCATGTACGAGGGATTTTTGCGGAAAGTATTCATACATGCTCCGGATTGGTCAAGATCCCGTTAGTGGGCCCAAAGAGGGAATTTGTCAGGATCCCGCTGTTGCGGGAGCAGGATGGCGCAGTGGAGCTACGCCAGCATTATTGCAGCCAAGATTGTAGGAGCGGTCCCGCTAAGCGAGGACCGCTATTCCAGCACGCGTTTACAGCGGGATGAACCCGCTCCTATTTTTTGATAATATTACCTTACGAAGCTAGCGCTTATCCCCGAACCGGCAGTAGCCTAGTTCGATGTAGATTGAATTCGCCCGATCCTTTTTCCAAATCGTGCCACTCATTTCGGTAACCTTACCGGAATGAGTGGCAGGATGAATTGTCTGCTTTTAGACTGATATAGGTAAGTTTGATACAATTAGGTTGTAGATCTAGGATTAACATCGCTCTCTCGTGGTCGTGGAGTCGCTCCCGCCTCTATCGACTACGGCGAGATACGAGATCCCATATACTGCTCAGCGAGACAAGGGCCAGGATCGCCGCTTCGCGTCAGTAGAACAAATGTTAGGCCTGCCCTCGCAATGCGAGGATCTTGGCCCCGGTGCGACGGGGATCCAGTTCCGTGGTCGCGGGACGATGTTGGGCAAAATTGTTGCCTGATTCATCCTGCTCTTGCGGATTCTCAGCTGGATCCCGTTAGTTGATTTTTCTGGCTCGATTCGCGGGGTAGGTTAAGCATTCTATCCAGAGGCCCCTCACCTCCCCATGAAAACTCGTTTAATATTCTTCTTTTTCGTCTCCAGCTTCGTGCCCGGCTTCGCTCAGGCCTCTCATCACAAAGGCGATCGACCGCTGAACGTTCTCATGATTGCCATAGACGACCTGAAGCCGATCGGCTCAGTGTTCGCGGAAGAGCCGGGCAGTTTTCTTAAGTATGTCTACCCGGATAAGAAGCTCAGGACCGAGGTGGCGAATCGCATGACGCCCAACATCCAGCGTTTAGCGGATCAAGGCGTTACGTTCATGAATGCCTATTGCGCCTCCCCGGCCTGCAATCCCAGTCGGGCGGCCCTAATGACCGGTATTCGGCCTCATAAATCTGGTCTGACAACGAACGCGAGAGGGACCTTTTTCCGCGAATACCAGTTTGCTGGGGTACGCTATCTGGAATATGCTCAAACGATGCCGCAATACCTGCGTCAGAATGGCTGGTATGCGGCCTCGACGGGAAAGATCTACCACAATCGAACCAGCTACAAGCACTCCGACAACCCCAAGTCTTGGACGGATTGGGCCAATGTAGCGGGCGATGCAGGCGAACGCGTTCCATCGAAGTGGGAGTCCCAGGGGCTCGCTTGGGGACAGGAAGGCGAGGACGACGCAAGCTATACCTTGCTCGATGATTACCGGAAGGCGGACTTCACGGCCCGCGTTCTGGAAACGGGGTCGGCAACTTACGGCGGGACCACCTTCAAGGTATCTCCTGACCAACCTTTCTTTTTAGCCTTGGGGATCTTTCGCCCGCACCTGCCATTTTACGCGACTAAGGATTTGCTCGATCTCTTTCCGGAAGAGGAAATGAATATCACTTACGATCTGCTGGAGATTTTTAAGAATGATGGGGACGATGTGCCCGAATTCGCGTTCAACTGGTCGGGATTGGATCGCGACGAAAGAGGGGATCCGGTTCTGGGTAATGACCGTTTCACTACCATGTTGAGTCACGGACTTAGGATCGATCGGAACCAAGGGGATCTAAAGGGCTGGAAGAACATGCTCATGCATTATTTCGCGAGTTGCGCCATCGCTGACCGGGCCGTTGGCCGAGTCCTGGATGGTTTGGAAAACAGCCCCTATGCCAATAACACCATGGTTATTTTGTGGAGCGATCATGGATACGCGTTGGGCGAAAAGCTGCACATAACTAAATTCGCTCTGTGGGATCCGGCGAATCAGGTGAACTTTTTCATTAAGGATCCCCGAAATCCGCAATCGGCGGGAGAGCGGAGCTACCGTCCGGTCAGCCTCATCGATATTTATCCTACCGTGATGTCTATGGCGGGGTTGGATCTACCCGATCCTAGAATTACAGGGCACGATTTGACGCCCCTTCTGGAAAATCCCAATGCCAATTGGAACGTTCCGGTTCAGTCTACTTACGGGGATATTGCCAATAACATGATTCGAACGGAATCCCATAAGCTGATTCTGTACGTCGATGGGACCCGGGAGATTTACGACATGATTAAGGATCCGGAAGAATTCGATAACCTGGCTGGCGAGCGATCGTTAGCGCGAGTGGAGAACAAGTTGAACGAGCTGCTAGAGATCGCTATCGAAGAAGGCGAATATCGGGAATGATGGGGTACAAGGACATCGCTCGTGCCTCGCTTCCGCCTCCATTGACTACGGCGAGACATGGGATCCCTGTTAATAACGAAAGAAGCCCTGTTTCGCGGTGCCGAGTGTGAAGACCATTTAGGAGCGGCTTTACGCCGCGATGCGGGTAGTTGGGATCGTGGGATAAACCCGCTCCTACGGATAGACAATCTAGGCCAGGGCCAAGGTCATGTTGGTCTTGCTTCAGTGGGACCATCACTTGGCTCGGCGTATTTCGTTTTAAGACGATCGAAGACGGCTGCTCCAGCGAAAGCTGGTTCCCTGTTAAATAAAACAATCCTGCTCTCGCAAAGCGAGGGTCCGGGCCCCGCGTCAGCGGGGAACCAGCGAGGTACGACCGATGGCAAAACAGATTTACCCCTTGAATGGTGTGGGCGTTATCTCGCTGAGCGACTGTACGTACCCGTTTCAGAGAAAATATTTGCTAGCCTATTGTCGCTACCCTTAGTCTGGTTGGGAAAATTTCGAGGCCTGAATTGAACTAAGGAGACGAACATGTCTGAATCGAATATCAATCGGAGAACTTTTATTGCGGCGGCTGGGGCGACGACGGCGGTGGCGGCCACTGGAAAGCTCGGCCACGCGCAAAACGCGAACCCTGGATCGAATGTCGAATGGCGCAACCGGCAGAAGGGCATGGCTTATCGCCGATTAGGCCGGACGAATCTGATGGTTTCGGAGATCGTTTGCGGTGGACTCGTCGTCAAAGATGAGCCCAGTCAATGGGAGTTTCTGGAGACGGCAATCGAAAAGGGAATTAACTACATCGATGGGGCATCTAATTACAACCGAGGCGGTAGCGAGCGTGGCATTGCCAATGTCATCGATACGCCTTTGAAACGGGAACGGGTTTTCGTTACCACAAAAACCAGCCAGTTCTTGAAAACCGCTCGCTCCCAGCCTTATGCGGCGATTTGGGAAACGCTCAATGCTCGTGAACAAGGTCGAGTGCGAGCGGAGGTTGGGGCCCGTATCAATGAGAAAGAGATATTCGAAGAGTATTACCTTTGCAACTACGGAAATTGGCAGATCACTGAAGCGGAGAAATTGATTCGCGACGATGTCCTTGAAGATTGGTATGGCGACCGCTTGTCGGATGAAACGCGGAGAGGAATGAAGCAAGGGCTGATCGATGAACTGGAAAAGAGTCTTAAGAATTTGGGGACCGATCATGTCGATATCCTTTTCGCTGCTCATGGGGCCACCCATGTCAAACACTTGGAGTGTCCGGAACTTCTGGATGCCGTGGATACCTTGAAGGGCCAAGGCAAGATGCGCTTTCTAGGGGTGTCCGCCCATAACGACCCCGCTACCATCGCCCGAGCGGCCGCCGATTCCGAGCATTACGACATGGCCATGGTAGCCTATAATATTTCCAATGAAAAGTGGACAGCTCCGGCCTTGGAGTACGCCCACGAAAAAGACTTGGGGATCGTGGCCATGAAAGTGGCTCGGGCTGCCCATCCGGATCGTGGTGGCCAGGTCGATCCGCTACCTGGCTTAGTCCAAAAAATGCACCGCCTGGTTCCTGGCGATCGGCATATCGCTGAGAAGGCTTACCTGTGGGGCCTGCGTAATCCCCATATTGCTGCCTGCATATCCGCTATGAGCAACGATTCCATGATTAAAGGAAACTTGGCGGTTACTGGTCAAAGCCCGC
>JAYZHU010000130.1:0-5928 GCA_036166175.1 Verrucomicrobiota bacterium
ACGGACGAGACACGCAAGTATCACTACCGACGGCCCTGACCGATCTACTCGCTCGATGGCTCTTCAGGCGGCGGCGGATCGAAATAGTAGCGGCGCTGACTCAACTCTACTTGAATCTCGATTGAATCCAATGTCCGTGGGGGCTTCAAAATGGCCAGCGTTCCTATCTCTGGATGGGCCCGGAAACCCGTAGAATAGACAATCTTCCAGGCGTCGGCCACTCTTACGGCGAATTCGAAGGGCACTTCTTCAATGCTTTCGATATCGAAATGCTGGTCACCACCAAAGCCGTATCCGAGTGAAACGGTCTCCGAACCGACCCGAGCCAGTAACGGCGGACCCGCCAAATTGAGAAGCCGCAAGTGGCCCGCCTCAAATTTCCCGGGACTTTCGTCGGCCACGTACACGGTATAAGGCAAGTCTCGCTCCCTATCTCTACGCGACACGAAAACGAGAAAAGCTCGAGAATCCACCCCTTCCAAATCGGCAATCGCTACCGTCTCTTCCTGCTCATCACCTCTATCGTCAATTATTACTCGAATGAATGTAGCTTCAGACAGATTCGCAGGCAATCGGTAGACAGCAGTCCTGGAATAGGGGTCGAATGACATGGTTGCTAGCGAATCCTCCGCATCATAGAATTGAATATTCTCAAAATAGTCATCGCCGAAGGCGCGGGCCGTAAACAGAAACGCCTCCTTTTTATCGAACGAATTTTGCCCGAACGCGCTTAACGACAAAATCGAGAATAGGAAAAGTTCATGTCGTAGGCTAAATGGCAGGGAGGATCGGCTCGATCCTCCAAAACAAACCTGCAGAGGACCGAGTCGGTCCTCCCTGCCACACAACTGAACCAAGTTTCGGAGTATGACACTCAAATACACCAACTTTGTGACAATTATCCGGATACGCTTCCTCATATTTCGTCCCCCGTCATCCATCTAAAAGCGATGACTCTAAATTGGCGACCGTATTCGCCTGCATTAGCCCCAGCAATCGTCATGGGATCCACTGCAACCGGCTCGCTCGGGTGCTTTCGGTGTAACCGCTGCACTATCGCCTCGCAATACGCCCGAGCCACTACCTCACTGGCGTCAAAGGGATTCACTGCGTCTCCGTAAGCTCGAACCAAGTAGGTATCGCTCCGAGTCGTCAGATAAGGAGCAATTGCGGTAAGCACATCCTGCTGAGTCAAATAACTGGAGGCGTAGGTCAAGGGGACGCCACTGACCTCGACCCCACTGTTAATAGCGGTATTCGCGAGGGCCAGTTCGATCACACCTGAATCGATGAAGTCTTGCAGGCTCGTGAAGGGCCCTACTCCACCTCCAAGCCCCGATTGTCGGCGGACGCGGATCTGGCTAACGATCTCCACGGCCAAATTCTCCACCTCGGCATCCGTCAGCGACCGTATGCCTTTGCGAAAGAACTCACGAGTACGCTCCAAATCATCGGTGGAATTGTACGAGCCCAGCCAGGTCTCGTCGGCCGATTGCGAGAATCTAAAGAACTGATTTTCACCGGTCACGTCGACCTCGCTCTGTCCAGGCGCTGGGGAGGTTCCCAATGGATCGTCGTAAGCCCAAGTTCCCAGACGAATCCCCTTTAACAGAGCTCCCCAAGCTTCGATCGAGGTCGAATTCACATTGAACGCTCCATTCAGATACAAGTACTGAGCTGAGCCGGGCGCTTGAAGATCCGCCACGCTGCCCGTCCCCACAGGTTCCATACGACTGTTAGGAAGCGGGTTGCCGACCGTCCAAGAGGTCGAAGCTGACTGGGGCACGGTAGACAAGAAAAACCTATCGAAGACGTCATTGATGGATGCGATCACCGGAACGCTGCTGTTCGATGCTCCCAGATGGCCGCGTTTCCCAGAGGGAAACTCCGCTACTTGCAAAGCGGCTAAAGAGAGGTGCTCCTGTCGAGGGAGTTCGAAAATCGGTATATTATTTTCAATCGAATCATCGTTATTGTAGCCTAAGAGGTCATTTACTGAACTCTGTATTGATGAATTCAGGAAGGCCCATGACGATCCAGGAAAACGAAAGTACGGCAGCGACAGAGGAACATAGGGATCGGGCGGGTTTCCCGCTATGAAATTATCCATTATCAGAGCTCTCGTTATCAGTCCCGAGCGCGGGTCATAACCCGCCCAATTCGTATCCGGATTACGGAGCTCCCACTTGTAAGAAAGATGCCGTTCAAGCGGCGGAAGGGCAGTCGTCGGAGAGCTTTTCATTTCGTAAAAGCTGATCCCACTTAGAATAGCCGTTTGCAACAAGTCGCCTCCACTTGTAAGCAAGCTTAACTCGGGGCTCCAAATAGGCCCATCCAATGCTAGTCGATCGGAAGTGTAGACCTCATCCGAACTTACGAACGTCGGTAAGGATCCTACTTCATACTCGTAGGTGGGGCCGGCATCTATCGTTGAACCAGCGGAGAGCGAAAGGCCCACTCCCGGCACGTAGGTGCCTGAGAATACACGAATTTCTCCGGGTTCCCACCATGTACCTGAGGTATCCAGGGTGAATTCCGGCACTCCATTCATTACAGCGTCTAGCCCAGCTATCGCGTTACTGGAGTATAAAACGCCATTGTCATAGTAATCTACGGACAGTCCTGATGTATTCGGATTATCGATACGGATCCTGAGATCCGTGCCATTCAAGCGGCTCGTATAAGGATTCCAAATTTCGACGGCTACACCAAATTGAGCGAATATAGGGCTTCTTCTGCGCTCAGTCGGAAGGCTTCCTATCCCTAATTCCGGCGCCCCCATTCTCACTTCTAAATGAAACTCCGTGATTATTGGAGAGATCTTGGGAGTTGGTCCACCACCACCGAAAGTGGTGTTCTTTGCCGATACAGGGTAAGATAGTGTCAGATCGGTTAATGGCGCACTTGAACTAACAATGTCCGGAATATTCAAGTAGGGCATCAAAAAGTTGTTCACCAGATCATCGACTCCTGTATCTCCCGTACTGACGGTATGGATATCCGAGAGATCTTCTTTCAAACCGCCGCGAACAGGGTCGACCAGCAGTCCACGATGCATTCCAGAAAAGTCATGAAAGCGACTACGCACATCAGCTTGGGCAAAAGTTCCCGGGGCGATTCCCAAGTAGGATTCCTTTCCTCCCGTGCCGTCTACCGCGTTTCGCAAGACGAATTCGTTCACGATGGAAGCGATACGAGCATCTGTAGCATCCATCTCCGCTCCCGTTCGTTCGATTCGGTATCGATGGGCCAACATCTGCTCCAGGCGCTCCTTTTCATAAGATATGGTCGCGCTATCGTCATAATCATCATGCAGCGTCTCCGGGAGTTGATTCTCCGGCAAGTAACTCGCCTTAACCCCGTTGTCGCCCACCCAATACGCGTAGTGTCCGATAGTCGCTTCTTCGTTGGCGGCCAGCCCGACGATATTGTCGGAAACGATAGGCTCCTTAGGAGCTTCCACGTCATGAAAATCCTGCGTGAATCCCGGCTCCGGTTCCGCCGTCCCCTTTCCAACCAGCTTGACCTTGTCATTCGCCGAGCCCAGATCGCTAGCAAACGGATCGGCATCTTGAGTGCCTGTATCCAAGCTATAGTTGGCATCCAACGGACGGGTTACCAGCCATCTCGGGTTGTCCGTCGCATTGTTAACATCCCATACTCCCGTCCAGAAGGGCTGATAAACTCCGCTAGCAGATCCGTCGGCCGCATCGTTGAAGTCGTCCGTTGTTGGCGTGCGAGCTCCGTCTGCAGTGGCCGTCGCTCGCTGATCGGGCCCGGCTAAAGTTTGCAAATCACCGATGGCCATCTGCAAAGCCAGGCGGGCATTCGCTCGAGCCACGCGAAGACCTTGATCATATCGATTGGAGGCAGTCTCCACTTGGGTCAACGAAACCAAGGAGAGCCCAATAAGCAAAACAATGCTGGCAAGAGAGAAAACCAGGATCAAGGCGAAGCCCTGGCGATTCCTGAATCGGCTAACGATTCCTATCGAACGCCCCTTTCTCACAAACCGCTCCTTCCTCGCACGACAATATAGCGCCGGTAGAGCTTCGAATTGTTAGCGACGATTTCTTCCCATTGGGCATTCCCGCCGCTCTCTTCCATCGCTGAAAGCTCATCTGCCCCATTCTCGTCTAAAACCCGCATGAACACTTCCGCTACATCTGGATATCGGTCCGAATAAGTCGTGCCTAAAAAGGTAGAACCTCTATGTTCTCCACTGCTCGGGATCGGGTCCTGCAACCTGCTGGACCCATCAGCGGGGAAAATTAGCCGCAAACCTTCCGGAGCATCCACATCGCTGGGATCCGTGGTGGGATCCGGCTCGTAGATATAGAGTCGTACTCCAAAATCCACTACATTTACTGCGAGTATGTTCGATCTTTTCGGATTGGCCACCCCACCGCCAACATCGTAGAGAGCATTGCTTCCAGTCAGGTCTAGGGCGTCCACAAGCCCGTTCTCTATGTTATCGACAACGTCCCGAGTCAGCGTCGTATTTCGGTAGAGCATGTACCGAGGTGTTCCCAAATTATCCCGGATCGTTGATCGAATAATTTGATAACCCACTGCATTTAGCGAGGGCGTCGAAGTGAACAGCCGCACCCAACAGCCAGACCATCCGTACTCATGATTAGCAGTACTGTATCCCGAACTCGAAGGCCGTTCCGCCGGACCCACTTCCCAATCCGAGCTGGCATTCCCATTGTCCGGCAATACGTCAACAGCTAGCATATTATTGGTCCCCTCTTGAAAGTAGGCGGACTCGAAATCCCTCGCGATTAAATCTAATGCTGCCCGGGCCTCGGTTTCCCGGGAAACAGCATCGCCAAAATTGTCCCAAGCCCGAACGAAGTCGCGTCCAATGGAGATGAAAAAGTAGCCTATGACCGCCGTCACCGCCAAGGCCACCACCATTTCGATAAGAGTAAAGGCTCGGGTAGAACGGAGAATTGAAGATCTCGGAGAATTGGTGGCTGTAGGCGTCATCTCTTTCCAACGATGGAGAGATTCCTGATCACCAATTACTTGTAGGAGCGGGTTTACCCCTCGATATCGAAGTTGATTCCATATCTTATCGCGGGATAAACCCGCTCTTACACTGTATTTCACCTCGAGCTGAAGCTCGTGCTCATCCGCGGGAGCCCAAACTTGGAAATGTTTAGAATGCCCGCTCGAAAATGGGCCGCTGCCTTGATCGATAGCAGACCAAGTTTCATCACTGTAACCCAAATCGGATAAGCCAGAGTAGACCTGAGAGACGCAGCGCTCCGACCTATCATCGGATTTACAGGATCCGAAATCTTCCCATGGCGTTTTCATTTATTCAATATCACGGGAAGCACAAGCTGTTGCAGAGCTTCAGCATAGCCTTCGTTGTCCACAAACCCTCCATCAGAGTCGGGCACAAACGCCGGCCAAATTATATTGAACAGAAATAGCCGATAGGGATCGTCTTCATCATAAATATACGTCGTGGGAGTCGAAATCGTGACTTTGTAGTATTTTTCCGAATCGGCCATTCTGGTCCCGTCTTGCTCCAATTTATCGAGATCCTGGCTAGCATAGAAAATCACATCGCTGCTAGGGAAACTGTTGTGGAAGACGACATAAACGAGATCCGTGCCGCCCGGACCAGCGCCTACATCCACGATCACCGCTCCGCGTAATTCAATCTCTAGCAGGGATTTGATCTCCACCGCATTCGGAGCTTGGGCCTTCGTATCCACGTTTCGATACGAAAGAGCGACTAATCCAATCGCAGGTACAACGATAATCGCGAACACAGCTAACGAAAGGACGGTTTCCAACAAAGTGAACCCTCGCTTGCGATGGTAGGGAGGACCGGCTCGGTCCTCCGCAGCAGGGCGAAATTTTCGGAGGACCGAGCCGCTCCTTCCTACCCTTGTGCAGAACTTCGACACT
>JAYZHU010000131.1:0-19181 GCA_036166175.1 Verrucomicrobiota bacterium
AGCTTTACGGAATTTCTAAAGAGACGTCCGAAGCTCTCAAGAATGCCGCCGGGTAGGTGCGTGTAGTATTTCTCGTTGAATACTTCCAGGAGGTTGTTGATCCCCATGGCGATTCCGATCATCTCTTTTGTGTATTGCCGAAAATACTGGCTCAACCGATAAAATTCGAAGTAATTCGAAATTAGCGTGAAGTTTCCAGTTGTGCCTAAGGAGTCGATACGATGCAGGAAGTCTTCGTAATCGATTTGCCCGCTTGCCTGGAGGTTCTTCATTGTTATTTCCGCGAGGACGATAATGTCCTTGTCGCTAACCGAAGGCTCTTGGATGAATTGGGCGCCAGCGCATTTCAGCATGTTGACATTGACTTTGGTTACCGGACGAAAGCTCCCTCGCTCGACCAATACCGCCTTTTTGTACAAGGCGTTGGCGGCAAGCTCGACCTTGCCTTCAGGCGAGAAAATGACCGCTTGGGTGAGACCTTTACGTACCAGGTGCAAATTCATTATCCGATTATCGATAGATTCGAAATCGGGGCCGTCGAAACGGATTAGGTCGACCTCGATACGATTGGGTCCGAGGTTGTCCAGGAGAGATTCTATGATGCCCTCCGGGTTGTGGCGAAAATAGAAGGCTCCGTAGATCAGATTGGTTCCAAGGATTCCAATAGCATGTTGCTGGTCGAGGCTGTCGTCATCCCACATGCGAGTATGCAGTACGATTGAACTAGGCTCGTCGTTCGGCTTTGGCTGGAATCGGATACCCAGCCAACCGTGGGCGTCATTAGGTCCGCGGTAGGGTTTCGTCTTGACGGTATTGCCGAAGGTGAAAAACTGTCGTACCTTCTCCGATTCCCCAAGTCTCTGTAAGAGCAGCTGGTATTCGGTCTCGAGCATGGTGAGCAGCCTTTCCCGAGAGACGTATCGCTTGGATTTGCCGTAAATTTGATCGCTGAACGTCATATCGTAGGCCGATATCGTTTTTGCGATGGTGCCCGCGGCTCCACCAGCCTGGAAGAAATTGCGGGCGGTTTCCTGGCCTGCCCCAATCTCGGCGAAGGTCCCGTAAACTAGGGGATCCGGGTTGACGGTTAGCGCTTTGCGATTGGTTGTGAGGAGATTGTTTTGGGTGGCTTCCGACATATTGCTTTTGCGACCCGAGTATTGGAGGGGAATAGCCGATCTGGCAACGCGTCAGGTAGATATTATTGGGGTCAGCCAATTGATATACTTTTACAAAAATGTTGATCTTAATCTGGGCCCAGCTTCGATAGAGGGCTTTTCTTTTCTCGTTTAGATAACGGTACAACCCCATGGAAACTCTACTTATCGCGATCGGCGCAGGCGTTCTTTATCTCGTCGCTTACAACACCTACGGGAAGTGGCTTGCTTCCAAGCTCTTCAAGCTCGATCCCGAAGCGGCCGTCCCCAGCGTCGCTTTGAACGACGACAAGGACTATGTTCCCACGGACAAGGGAATTATATTTGGGCATCACTTCACGTCTATTGCCGGAACTGGACCGATAGTGGGGCCAGCGGTAGCGGTGATTTGGGGATGGGTCCCGGCCTTGCTTTGGGTGCTATTCGGGTCGATACTGATCGGAGCTGTACATGACTTTGGATCGCTGGTCGTCTCCATGAGAAACCGTGGCCAGACCGTAGGCGACATAGCGGGACGGGTGCTCACTAAGAGAACTCGATTGCTTTTCCTCTTTATCCTTTTCATGGCTCTTACGATCGTGCTGGCCATATTCGGGCTCGTGATTGCATCAGTATTCAAGCAATATCCAGCGTCGATCTTCCCCTGTCTTGTCCAGATTCCCTTGGCGATTCTGATCGGCGTTTACTTACATCGGCGAGGCATAAACATACTGGTCCCGTCTTTGGTTTCCTTGGCTTTGATGTATTTGTCAGTCTATTACGGAAATGTCGGGATTCTTGGCGCTTTCAATAACACCCTTGCTGGTTGGCCGATCATGATCTGGGTCGGCGTGTTGCTCGTTTATAGCTATATCGCTTCCGTGCTCCCAG
Organism: Verrucomicrobiota bacterium; assembly: GCA_036166175.1. GTDB lineage: Bacteria > Verrucomicrobiota > Verrucomicrobiia > Opitutales > Opitutaceae > Pelagisphaera. The sequence continues at coordinate 2,028 of JAYZHU010000131.1, forward strand.
TTTGGGTTCTTTTGCAACCGAGAGATTATATCAACAGTCTTCAACTCCTCAGCGCCCTAGCTCTCGTAGTCGCTGGTCTGGTAATAGCGGGCCTAATAGGAGGCGCTCCAATCGCTAGTGGTGGAGACCGAACGCCGCTAGAGATCGTTGCCCCAGCGTTCAGAATGGCTCCCGAGGGGGCTCCGCTCATATTCCCGTTCCTCTTTATTACAATCGCCTGTGGAGCCATATCGGGATTTCATTGTTTGGTATCCAGCGGAACATCCTCCAAGCAGATCAAATGCGAAACGGATGCCCAATTGGTTGGATACGGATCCATGCTTACGGAAGGGTTCCTTGCGGTGCTGGTCATACTGGCCTGTGTCGCGGGCCTAGGATTAGGCATTGTTGGCTCGGATGGAAGCCTCGCGCTTGGAACTTTGGCGTACGAAGCTCGATACGAGACCTGGGGTGGAGCTAACAGCCTGGCGGCTAAGGTCGGCGCATTCGTCGAGGGATCCGCGAACTTCCTCAGGGCGCTTGGTTTGAACACGGGATTCGCGGTGGCTTTGATGGGAGTGTTTGTCGCTAGCTTCGCGGCAACCACGCTAGACACGGCCTGCCGGTTGCAGCGTTATGTCATCCAAGAACTGGCCTCGACCTTCGCCCCGAAGATTTCGCCTTCAGCCTTGGCGTCGGAAGTATATGATTTTGATGACAATCGACGGGGGGCTGACAAGAGCACAGGGGCTTCTGCTGACATGAAGCCTCATGCCCTAAACCCGTTTGCCTGGTTGACCAACAAGCATGGCGCCTCGATCTTAGCAGTAGCTTTAGCGACCGGCATAGCATCGATGCCCGGCGGAAGCGGTATGGCCGCAGGAACCGGAGGGCTTATATTGTGGCCGCTGTTCGGGGCGACTAATCAACTTTTAGCAGGCCTCGCTTTTCTCGTCATTACATTTTGGTTATGGCGTCGAAATCTGCCTGTGTGGTTCATTGCCATCCCGATGGTTTTTATGCTGATCCTTCCGGGTACAGCCATGTCCTTAAACGTTTTCTTGGGTGAGAGCTCTTTTTTGAAAACAGGAAATTGGCTGCTTGTGGCGATTGGCTGCGCAACCTTGGTGCTCCAGATTTGGATGATAATCGAAGCTTTGATGGCTTGGCCGAAGGCGAAAGGCATTCTCGAAGCTCCGTTACCGCCGCTTGAAGGCCAGGTTCAAGCTGAGCCGCAAACCGAAGGCGGAAGATCTCTTTCGACCGGAAATTCGTAAAAATTCGGTCTATAACAAACACCTGAGGATTTGCGTTTCGACCTCGCTGTCGAATCGAGTTTGCTTGCCGACGCTGTTATCAGGTTATGAAAGAGTTTCTGAAGATGTTCTTCGCCTCGATGCTGGCGATCGTTTGTGTATGTTTCGGGGGATTTATTGCTCTCATTGTCTTTGCCGGAGCCTTCTCTTCGCTTAGCGCTCCCGAGCCGGTGGTCAAGAAGTCAAGCATGTTGGAGTTCGACATGAACGCCAATATTCAAGACTCCCCGGTCTCGCTTACGCAAGAGCAGCTGATCAACGAGGCATTTGGCCGAGGCGGTCCGCAAACCTATTCGTTGAGGCAAGTGCTTCATGCGCTGGATGAAGCTGCGGACGACATGCGCATTTCAGGGCTCTATCTGAAGGGGTCTTTGCAGCCGCGCAACTACGGATCCGGATTCGCGGCGATCAAGGAGGTGAGGGAGGCCATCGAATCGTTCAAGGAGATTTCGGGAAAGCCGGTGATAGCCCATGTAGTGTATCCAACCGATAAGGACCTATACCTAGTCTCTGCTGCGGATAAGATCATTATGAATCCGGAAGGACTGATAATGAATGCCGGGATGGCGTCTGAACCGATTTTCTTTGCGGGATTTTTCGAGAAATACGGAATCGGTGTGCAAGTGACGAAAGCGGGCGAGTTCAAATCGGCTGCCGAAAGTTTCGTGTTGAAAAAGATGAGCGCCCCCGCTCGCGAACAGACGAAGGCCCTTTTGGGAGACATGTGGGACGAGTATGTGGACGCCTTGTCGAGCAGAGCGGATATGAGTCCAGCTGAATTTCAAGCCTTGGTGGACAGCAAAGGTTTGTTAAATGGCCGGGATGCATTGGATGCAGGGCTTGTTGATGAATTAGGATTCGCGGATACGGTAATCAGGGCTCTGAAGGATGCGACGGGTGAAGAGTCTAAGAAACTTGAATACAAGTATACTTCCCTGTCAGACTACATGCGAGTAAAGTCGGAACTGGTGAAAGGCGAGCACGTCGCTGTTGTCTATGCGGAAGGCTCTATTGTCGTTGGGGAAGGGGGGCAGGGACAAGTAGGAGGCTCTGGACTGGCTCGCGAGATTCGCTCCTTGCGGGAAAACGAGGATGTAAAGGCCATTGTGTTGCGAGTAAATAGTCCAGGCGGTTCGGCCTTGGCGAGCGAGATGATACAGCATGAGATCAGGTTGGCCAAAGAGAAAATGCCCGTTGTAGTTTCCATGGGAACTGTCGCTGCTTCAGGAGGCTATTGGATCTCCGCATACGCCGATCGGATATTTGCCGAGCCCAACACCATTACGGGTTCTATTGGGGTGATCGGAATGTTCATGAATGTGAAGGAAATCGCCAATCGGCATGGCTTTACGTTCGACATAGTGAAAACTGGTAAGTTCGCGGATGCTCTCTCAATAGCTCGCCCGAAGACTCCTGAGGAAATGGCGATAGTGCAGCGGGAAGTGGATGATGTGTATGCCGATTTTCTTCGCAAAGTGTCGGAAGGCCGTGAACAGCCGATCGCCAAGATCAAGGGAATCGCCGAGGGCAGGGTCTGGTCGGGAGAGGATGCGCTTGAGATCGGATTGGTCGACGAGCTTGGTGGCTTGAGAAAGGCGATCGCCTATGCCGCCATGGAAGCGGATTTGGGAGAAGGAGCGTCCGTTCGCGACTATCCAGAGCCTACTGATTTCATACAAGAGCTTATGGAGAATTTGACGACGACCGCTTCTCTTGGGACGACTAGCGCCCCTCTACGAAAATTTGATGAAGCCCTTGAAGAAATCAAAGGGATTTCCCAATGGAATGACCCCAAGGGAGTGTATGCGGTACTTCCCTACAGAATTCACGCCGACTAACTTGTTTATCGATCGATGGAAACGAAACTTTTGAGGGACTGCAGTGCGACAATTATCCCCGAGGGAACGGCAACCACTTTGGAGGAAAACACTCCTGTGTTTGTTACACAGACGCTCGGAGGCAGTGTGACAGTGAGAGTGGGGCAGAAACTCTACCGAATCTCGAATTTAGATAACGATGCTGTCGAAGGCCTTGAATTGGATCAGGTAGCGGCTCCCAGCGATGGTGGCAATGGGGCACCGTTTTCTGAAGAATCGGTTTGGGATGCTTTGAAACAATGTTTCGATCCGGAAATACCTGTTAATATTGTCGATCTCGGGCTCATATACGATCTGCGTGTTGATGATTTGGATAACGGGAAAAAGGATGTTTCGATCAAGATGACGCTAACGGCTCAAGGCTGCGGCATGGGTCCGGTGATTGCCCAGGACGCGAAGAGCCGGGTAGAGCAAATTGAGGAAATCGAGAGTGCGGACGTAGAGATCGTGTGGGATCCAGTTTGGAATCCGCAGATGATATCCGCAGCGGGCCGACAAGTGCTGGGATTGAAATAGGCGTCGCATAGTCGAATCCCGGCGCTCATTCGCAATTCGGCCTTGCTACGACTCCACTATAAGGTTCGTCGGCAAAATAGCCGTTTTCTTGCTCGAGCATAAATCCTCGGCAAATACTAAAAAGCTCGTCTTCTGATTGAGCCCTTCGTGCATGGTATATGAATTGCCCTTCCGGATCGACGCCTTGGCCGATGAAATTGAGAAACTTCTTCATTTTATTCACCTGTGCCCTTTCTTGTATCCAAGGCTTTTTTAGGTGGTCGAATAAGGCTCTGATGTAGTCATAAACACGATACAGAGGAACGGGCTCGCTAGATCCCTTGGATTCGTAATCTCGAATTTGCTGGAAAATCCATGGGTTCCGAATCGCGTGCCTCCCGATCATCACACCCGCGGCTCCCGTAAAATTCAGTATTTCGCGGGCCCTTCTAGCGGAGCTCACATCTCCGTTAGCCAGCACTGGGCAGTTTACCGTTTCCACAGCGAGCCTAATGGCATCGTAATGTACGGCGCTTCTGTACATCTCCTTGACGGTTCGACCGTGGACACTGAGAAGATCGATTTCCCACTTGTTCGTCAGTTGGAGGATCGTCTCGAAGTTTTCCTGATCTTCGAAACCAATGCGCATCTTTACCGAGAAAATTTCGGGAATAATGTTTCTAAGTTCGCCGAGGATGCGGTCAACCTTTTCGGGTTCGCGCAGCAGGCCTCCACCACATCGCTTTTTGTATACGGTGGGAGCGGGGCAGCCCATGTTCAGGTCGATTCCAGCGACTGGGTATTCCAGCAGCTCGAGGGTCGTCCGTTTGAGATGATAGATGTCTTCTCCGATCATCTGAGCGAAAACAGGACGACCCGTTTTGTTCTCAGTGATTGATTCGAGGATTGGCTTTTCCAGGCGGGACTGAACGTGCACTCGAAAATATTCAGTGAAGAAGTAATCGGGGCTTCCGAACTGGGAAATCACGGACATGAACGGCAGGTTGGTCACGTCCTGCATGGGGGCCAACGCAGTGATCGGCTGATCAATTGCGATGGTTGGAGGTAGGGCCCTTGCCGATTCCGTTCGCATAATGGCCTGTGAGAAAAGCAGGCCTGCGTCGCTGTTCAAGCTTTCTTGAGGTCTGGGCGAGAGCCTCAGGCCTCCTTATTTCCCTCGTTTTGCTCCTTTAATACTCGCTCGAGGATTGGGCTCATGTCGTCGACGGAATTGAAAACCTTCTCGGTGGTGAAAATGGGGACTTCGTTTTGAAGCGAGAGGACGATCGAGTCGCTGGGCCGGGCATCCAGTTCCAAGATTTTTTTCGCGACCTCATTTTCCATTTCCACGAAGATGCGGGCGAAAAACGTGCTTTCCTGCACGTCGTTAATGAGAATTCGGGTGATTTTAGCATCGAGACCTTCGAGCATGCTGCTCATCAGGTCGTGGGTCAGGGGCCGTTCCTTCTTCACTCCGTTCAAGGCCATCGAAATAGCGTTTCCCACGCTGTGGTCCACGTAGATTACGTATGCTTTGTCTTCGTTTCCGAGGAAAACAGCACACCCATTTACAGTGGGCATGACCCCTTTTACGGAAACTGGGATGATGCGAGAATTCATGGATAATTTCTTTTTGGGAATATGGCGGACGAGATGCCCTAGGGCAAACCAATTGAGGAATCGTCCCCGGTTCCGATTACATTAATGCATTAATCGAAAATACTTTCGCCGGACTCAGAATCCCATCAACTGGATCTTCGAGGCTTCTGCTTCAGCAATGATTCTCGCTTTCTCGAGTATGATCACGCTGTCGGCTTTTAGGAGAGCGGTGGTTATGCCCGCCTCTTTCATGGTTTCCAGGGTGCGAAGACCGAAAACGGGCACATCAAACCGAAAATCCTGCTCGTTCTTTACGGTTTTGACAAATACCAGTTGATCGGTTTTAAAATCGCTTGCCCGTCTGAGCATGTGGTCGGTCCCCTCGAAAGCTTCAACGGCAATTACGGTCCCTTTGCGAACGACGACGCCTTGTCCAATATCCAATCGGGCGATTTCTTGGGCAATGTGGACGCCGTGCTCCAAGTAAGTGCTTTCGATTTTCTCGAATTGCCTCGTGATGGGCCCCGTCCTCGCTAGCTCATCGTCAAGAAACGCGCGGGCATCGATCGCTAGTTGACCGTTTTTCGAGAGTTCATCGGCTACGGCTCCGAAAATCGTCCCTGCGTTTTTCCGCTTCAGTTTAACGAGAAGACCGGCTGCCTTAAGATCTGGTTTCAACCCGCGGAACAGTTTGCCCGGCTTTACTTGGCCGGCTGCGATCGTGTAGTGACAATCGAACTTCCTCAGAGCTCGGAGCCATTTGCTAACCTGTCCTACGTTGATGCGGACGCGCTCGTCTTCGGGGAAAGATTCGTAAAGCTCGTCCGTTGCTTCTTCTTCGAATGCTATCAGTCGTATGCGGATACCTTTCGCTCGGGCACGGTCTGCTATCAGTTTGGGGTAGATACCCCGTCCGGCTATCAATCCTACTGTCTGGGACTGATCGAAATCCGGAGGCAGGTAGCGGGATAGGTATTCCATGGTCAGGATAAAAAGTCGATTGCGGACGGAGGGAACATGTCCTCGCGAGGTGGAAGCCCTGGTCGATCAGTTGGCGACGAGATTAATGATTTTTCCGGGAACGAAAATCACCTTCCTAATCGTCTTTCCTTCTATTTGGGCTACGACGCGCGGCTCTTCCTTCGCCAAAGCCAGAACTTCCTCTTCTGTGGCGGTTTTAGAGACCGACGCTTGTCCACGGAATTTCCCGTTCACTTGGAACACGATCTTCACGTCGGATCTTTCCAGCTTTGACGCATCCACCTCGGGCCATGGAGCATAGGAAACGGAAGGGGTTTCGCCCAATCGCTCCCAGAGCTCCTCGCAAATGTGCGGCGCCAGGGGAGCCAGCAATTTGACGAAGCACTTGGCAGTAGATTGGCGAACCGTTTCGCAGGTCTGCAGATGGTTCACTAGTATCATCAGCTGGGAAATCGCTGTGTTGAAGTTGAGCCGGTCTAGATCTTGAGTGACTTTCTGGATAGACTGATTCAGCAGCGACAGAGTCTCTTCACTCTCATTTGCCTCATCGCAGATTTTTGGATTCAGGTTTCCATCTTTGCCAACAATTTCTCGCCAGACTTTCCCGAGAAAACGGTTGATTCCACCAATTCCTTTGGAGTTCCAGGGCTTGCGAGCTTCGAGAGGCCCGAGAAACATAAGATGCAAGCGAAGAGTGTCTACGCCGTATTCGTTGACAACCTCTACCGGATCGACCCCATTTCCAGCGCTCTTGGAGATTTTCTTTCCATCTTCCCCGAGGAGCATGCCTTGGTGAAAAAGTTTAGTGAAAGGCTCTTTGGTTGGGACAAGACTTTCATCATAGAGAACTTTGTGCCAGAATCTTGAATACAACAAATGAAGTACCGCATGCTCCTGTCCGCCGATGTAGAGGTCGGGAGCCTTCCAGTAGGAGAGCGATTCCTGAGAGGCGAATTCCTCGGCATTGTCGGGATCGAGATACCGCAAGTAGTACCAGCAGGAGCCTGCCCATTGTGGCATAGTATTGGTCTCTCTTGTTGCCCGTATCCAATTATCCCCGCTCGGCTTTTCGGATGAAGCTGGCACGAACTCGCCGGTTTCGAAATTGTACCAGATCTCTAGCCAGTCGGTGACGTTTTTGAGCGGGCTTTCACCCGTGCCCGCCGGTTTGTAGGATTCGACTTCCGGCAATCGGAGGGGAAGTGATGATGGGGGTACGGGCAAAGCGTAGCGCTCGCCGTTCTCATCGGTGTAGCATACGGGATTATCCGGAATCCATTCTCCCAAAGTTCCACTGTCTACGGCTTGTTGGTAGTCCTCTTGTGTCACCCAGGCGATGGGGAAGGGTTCTCCCCAATACCTCTGTCGCGAGAATAGCCAATCGCGGAGTTTGTATTGAACGCTTTCCTCGCCCAAGTCTGACTGGCCTAGCTTCTGAGTGATACGAGCGATGCCGTCTCTCGAAGAAAGACCGTCAAACTCGCCGGAGTTCATTAGTTTGCCATCCCCCGTATAGGGGAGCGATTCCCCTCCAGGCCCTTTGATGACTTGCACGATTGGAAGATCGAACTGTTGAGCGAATTCAAAGTCTCGATCGTCATGGGCAGGGACTGCCATTATAGCTCCGGTCCCGTAACTGATCAGCACGTAGTCAGCGACCCAAATTGGAACCCGGTTTCCGGTCAGCGGATGGATAGCGTAGGCGCCTGTAAACACCCCTGTCTTTTCCTTAGCCAAATCGGTTCGCTCGAGATCGCTTTTAGCCGCTGCAGATTCGACGTAGCTAGCGACTTCTTTTTGTTGCCCCTCAATGGTAATCTTTTCCACCAGCGGGTGTTCAGGAGCTACGACCATATAGGTGGCTCCCATGAGGGTGTCTGGGCGCGTGGTGTAAATTTCTAAAGCCTTGTCTATGCCTTCGACCGCGAAACGGGCTGTGGCTCCTTTAGACTTTCCGATCCACTCTTGTTGCATCTTTTTGGTTGATGCTGGCCAATCGACGCCTTCGAGATCATCCAGAAGACGATCTGCGTAGGCGGTTATCTTAAGCACCCATTGGCGCAAGCTGCGTCGCACGACTGGATGGTTCCCCCGCTCCGAGCGCCCATCGATCACTTCCTCGTTGGCGAGAACGGTTGCCAGTTCTTCGCACCACCAAACCGGGCGTTTATCTACGTAGGCCAGACCCCGCTTGAAAAGAAGCAAGAAGATCCATTGCGTCCAGCGGTAGTAGTCAGGATCTGTGGTATCGACTTCCCGATCGTAATCGAAAGAGAAGCCAAGAGACTTCAATTGACTGCGAAAGTGGTTGATTCTTTCGATGGAAGTCTTGCGTGGATGGGTGCCGGTCTTGATGGCGTACTGCTCAGTCGGCAGTCCGAAGGCGTCCCATCCAATTGGGTGTAGAACGTTTTGCCCTTTGGCCCTCTGGTAGCGAGCAACGATGTCAGACCCCGTGTATCCCAGTGGGTGCCCAATGTGGAGCCCAGTTCCAGAAGGGTAGGGAAACATATCCAGGACATAATACTTGTCCTTGGAGCTGTCTTTGAGGGCGGCGAATGTCCTTTCGTCTTCCCAACGCTTTTGCCAAGCGGGTTCGATTTCCGAGAAGCGATAATCTGGGCTATTTGAGGCCATTTTTTAAAAAAGGCTGGCACTGTTAGATAAAAAGCAACCCCCGTCAATCACCCAAGAGCTTGGATTTTAGACAGAGCCATTTTGCGCGTTCTCCTTTCCCATTGACTCCAATGCTCCGAAGCTTGCTTCGGCTTTTGGTAGGGAGGACCGGTTCGGTCCCTAGTTTGAAAGAATTGGAGGATCGAGCCGATCCTCCCAACCTTCAAGATTACGCTGCAGCTTGCTTTCGTCGTGAGGATCTTTTCTGAAGATGATATCAGACGTAGTTGTACTCCAGCTCTTCCTTTGCCATCGAAATTTCGCGTTGAAGATGGTCGTAAGCCGTTTGATTTTTCTGCATTCTAAGAATGAGCTCATTATTTTCCCGCTTCAAGTACTCCGGCGAATTCTTGATTTGGGCTCGCTTGTGTGAGCGTTTGGCCGCCGCCTGCAACTTCCACCCAGGGACCAGAGCTAAGGAAAAAATGGAAGCCGCTCCGCTAACGACGAAAGCCAATGCGCTATTGGGCATCTCAAGCGAGAGTCCAGATGCCGTAGCTCCAATTGCAAGGAACATCAGTAAAGAGATATAGAGGCCGTTTTTTCCGCCTACAAGCTCGGGATCCGGTTCGTTCGGAATGGGGGTGCCGTTCTTTTGAAACCGTTTTATCAATCCGGATACCTGCTTACATCTGGCCTGGATAACGTGGAAGCGTTCTTGGACGGCCATGAGGGATTTGCTGAGATCCTGCAGATTGTCTCGGAGGCAGGTCTCGCGAGTCTCCCAAAATCCGGCTGCCCTTTGATATATTTCTCTCGCTCCTTGATGGTCGATATTCTTCGCAGTGATGTATAAATCTTGTATAAGAATTCCAGATACGTGTGTAAATCGCTTTCTCGTGGAGAAGTAGCAATCCCTCTCGTTTATCAGATTGGAAATATCCTCAGCCTTTTCCTTGAAAAGCGTTTCGCGCTTGTCGCCATCAATCCATTCGAGCCCCGATAGTTGATAGAGGCGGGCGCGGTCGGCGTGTGAAGGAACATTGCGTACCAGGCGAGCATAGGGAAGCCATCTCTGCTCTGCTTCTCTAAAACGAGGACTTTCCTCTATGGAATTAATGGCTGCGAGGCGCACGCTATCGTCTAGCTGAAAACAATTCCCCGTTTGCTCGGGCGCGATAGAGCCGGGAAGACTTGATAGCCATTGCAGGATTTCGGTTGAGCGTCCCCGACCTAGGATGGCATCTATTTCGTCGGTAAAGATCGAATTGGGGAGAGAGCAAATCGCCAGTCTCTCGCGGGCATCTTTGGGAAGAGACTCGATTCGTTCTTTCGCGTTGGCTATAGATTGGCGGCTGACAGCATGTTGAGTCAGCTCTTCGGCTGTCCTTACAGTCTCTTCCGGATAACCCAAACCTCTTACGAATACGAATTTGGCTTCTTCTTGAGAGCATCCTTTTCTTCTAGCGAAATCAATCACCGACTCGATTCCTGCCGGCTTAAGTTCGAAGTCGGACACGAGGGTATCCCATTCCCCCCACTCTTGTTTGGTTGGATGAAGAGGAAAGGTTTCTCGGGTCTCTTCGACAACGACGAGATTTCTGCGGTAGGGCCCCTTTGTCGCTGCTGGGATGAGATAATCGCGAAACCAGTCGCGAACAGGACCAGAAAGCGTATCTTCGTTTTCCAGATGTAGGAGCACGAGGTCTGCGCCCATGGACTGCAAGGGCAGGGCATCCAAGAAGGCTTCCGCCTGATTGCCGGCTCGATTGTTCCCCAGACCGACGGATACTTCCATGTCTTCGCGAATGAAGTTAGTGCGGCCGACTGATGCGGCTGCTGCGGCGTTGACATAGGGCTTTTTGTTTCCGGCGATCGTCGAGCAAGTTATAAGGAGAGAGTCATCGGAGTGTATGGGATCGACTTTGCCCTTTTGGGATTCATCAAGGCGTTCGGAGATAGATTCCTCCATTTCCGGATTCTGGGGGAAACGCACTCCTTGGCTGCAAGCGGCAATGAATTCTTGGGGTGTATCGATTGAGGGATCCGCTTTGGGGGTAATCCAAACGATTTTCTTCCTAGCCATGAACTCGGACTCGCGAAGTGAATTGAGAAAAGTCGTTTTACCAACACCGGTGGCTCCCCAAAGGTTGACAACCCTTGAGGAACCGAGGGTGAATTCCTCAAGCGGTAGCAGGCCGAAAAAAGACCGAAGAGCCTCTCTCCGAGGTATAAGATCTTCGGGTGTATCAATTAGCAGATCCTGAGCGCTATCAATCATTGGCTATAGGTGGTATATACCGCGCTGCTAAGCGAATCGGCTCTAGTCTGGGAGGGGTTAAGGCTAACTAGCGGAATGCGCGATATTTTTACGAGAGGCTAGTCTCGAGGCAAATTAAGGAGAATCCGCCCTTGGAGATGGAAAGTCGAAAAACGCATCTTGATAGCGCATCATTCGCAAACCATCGGTCAAATTTGAAAACGGCTTTAGATCCTTTGCGTCCTGGTACTCTTGGGCTAGCCATTCAATGAAGTGACCACCGGCTTTGTCTGCTAGAGGGCAGCCGCCGCCGATTCTAGGATTTATTTCAATCACTGCCACTTTGCCCGTTTCCCGCGGGTAGAAAACCTGAATGTTGATAGGCCCACTTGCACCCTGAAGCTTCGAGACGATGGAATTGGATAAATCTAGAAGTTCAGGGATCTTAGCGGTCGTCGCCTGTACGGATTCGCCATTTTGAACGGCGATCCTCTTGTGTGGAATCGAGCAGATGCAGGAACCATTCCGCGATAGATAGCAGTTGATCGTGTATTCGTCTCCTACAGCGATTCTCTGGCCCATATATTCGCCAGAGTTGGCCAGGGCCGGAATTCGATCTAGGCGCTCCACGATGTGGATTCCAGAACTCCCCGATCCGCAGATGGGTTTGGCAATAAAGGGCAAATTCCCTTCGGAGATATCTGTAGAATCGGAAATTAGAGCGAAGGATAATGGAGTGGGAAAATCGTGACTCTTGAGGAAATCGTATGTCTTTGATCTATTGGTACAGGTCGAAATTATCGCTTCTGATGAAATGGCAATGAATATGCCGTTCTCCTCAAACTGGCTATGCGATGAGGCGAGAGGAGCGAGATCGCTGTGTCGAGTGGGTATGATCAGTCCGATCTCATTGGCTAGGCAGTATTCCATCAAGGCGTTCGCCCAGTCGTTTTCCTTCACGACCTGAAATCGATCAACAACGTGACGGGTTGGGACGTTAGGCTGGGTGTCAACCGCGTGCAGCACAACTCCCCGTTTTTTTTGCAGATCGAGCGGCTATTCGGGCTAGAGCCACCTTGCTTCCGGGAGAGAATAAAAGAATGTTGGTCATGTAGGGAGAACGATGAACTAAAGATCTACTCCGGTCCCATGGTTAGTTTCAAAAAAAGTGGCTCCCCCAGAGGAGAGCCACTTGAAGAAATCGAATAAATCTCGATTATGACAGCAATTGCAGAGCAATGGCGCTGGAAGCGTTTGCCTGGCCAAGCATGGCGGAGCCAGCCTGAACCAGAATGCTGGCGCGGGCCAACTGAGTCGATTCGGTGGCAACGTCGACATCGATGATACGGCTGTTTGCAGCTTCGAGGTTTTGCTTGTTAATTGTGAGCATGTCCGATGCGAAAGAAAGCTGGCTCGATTGAGCTCCATTTTCAGCACGGAGAGTAGCCACGTTTTCAATGGCCGTCGTCAACTGAGCCAACGAAACGTCGGCCAGGTCGGTGGCGCTGGTAGCCGCAGTAACGGCGTTGCCCAAAGCAGCCTGATTGATGTCGACAGTGGTTCCTCCATCTTCAGTAGTTCCAACGCTGAGCGTGGTGGCGGAAGCGCCTGAAGTGAAGAGAGAAACTCCGTTGAATGTTTCGCTAGAGATGGCGATAAGTTGCGCTTTGAGAGCGTCGAATTCCGTATCGTAGTTAGCGATGTCCGTGGAGTTTTTGGTGACATCAGCCGCTAGTGTTTTTAATTCCGACATACGTTCGAGAATCTTTCCAGCAGTTTGGAAACCACCGTCCTGAGTTTGAAGGTAGGACTGCGCATTAGCCAAGTTGGTGCTTACCGCACCAGTACGCTTAATAGCGGCTCCCAGTTTCATGGATACAGCGAGTCCCCCTGCGTCGTCAGCGGGAGATGTGATCTTCAGACCGCTAGACAAGCGGTTGAGGCTCTTTTGCAGCAGCGCGTTGCTGCTGTTGAGGTTGTTCTTCGCGATCGTAGCCGCGGAGTTAGTGTTTATTGTAACTGACATTATATATCATCCTTGATTGAAGTTGCGACATCCGTGCCGCGGCGTGTCTGTTTGCTAGCGCCAGACAGCGCTCTCCTTCCAATAGCGGAAGAAATTTTTGCCGGACCGGTCAGTTGTCCCCGGTAGGCGGAAATTTTTATCTTAGAATTTCTCTATCGTTTATGCTTTATTGGGTTAGTTGGATTGGTTGGTTTCGATACGGGAAAAAATCGGTGCGTAATTGAACTCGAACTACGCTTTAAATTGGTAACGCTTTTATCGTGCGGCTAGGTGTTTCATTTAACCATTTGAGTTACATTACTCAGTTGGCGTAAGTAGTTTCCGCATACTCGGGCTATGATGAGCGTTGACGGCTCCTGGTTCAGAAGGCTATGCGGTGGGCTTTGCTTGTTGAAAGCCGAGCAGAAGATCGACCGAATGGGAGGAGCCGATCGCTTCGATTGGCCAGCGCGGGCAACGAAAGAGCTAATAATTGCAACTTAGGAACTACGAAGCTACGAAAAGGCTAGGCCCCCGCTCGAAAGCGAGGAGCCGATGCCGTAGTAGTAACTAACCCAAAAGTTGGAGGGCGATTTGAGAGGAGGCATTAGCATGGCCGAGCATTGACGCACCGGCTTGAACCAGAATGTTCATGCGAGCCAATTGAGTGGATTCTTCGGCTACATCTACATCGATGATTCGGCTATTCGCCGCTTCGAGATTCTCATTGTTGGTTAGAGCAGATCTGAAGCGAATGACAGTCTATTCGACTGAGCTCCGTTTTCAGCTCGCAAGGTAGCGACTGCTTTTATGCCACCTTTGATAGCGGAGATCGCGAGGGTAGCCAAATCTGCAGCGCCAGTAATAGATGTTAGATCGTTACTCAAAGAAGCTTGATCAATGTCTACTGACCTGCTCCCCATTTTAGTATCGTCAGCAGTGAGAGCTTCCTTGGGTTGGTTTGTGACGTCCGTGTCGCGACGGGCCATTTGAATTCGTGTTAGCCGCACGCACAACTCAAAGAGCTAAGCCCTTTAGTATCGGTTGCTCAGGAAGAACTTTAGAGGAAATCGACGGGATTCGCACGGAAATTGGCTAGAGACTAGGATGAATAATCTATGAGCCAGGTAGGATATGAGCTCAGACGACTGGACATACAATTGGTCGTGGCGAAAGTGTTTATGAAGCTTGCGTCTTGCTCCTAGCCTGTAGGAATAGTTCGCGTGAAGCGGAAGATCCTAGGTCTCGTTCTCGCGGGAGGCAAAAGTAAACGCTTTGGTCAAGACAAGGCGTCATACGCTTTCCATGATGGGATTTGCCAATTGGATTACGCGATGCGCTTATTGGACACTTTCTGTGAGAGAACGGTTGTTTCCGTTGGCGAATCGAGAAGCCGTTCTGCCTTGGAGGAATCCAATTACGATTGGATAAGGGACGTACCTGGAATTCAGGGACCGATTGGCGGTGTTATGTCCGGCCTGATAGAGGCTGGGGGGAAGGGCCTGCTGGTTGTCGCCTGTGACATGCCGCTGCTTGAAACAAGTCTCGTTCTTAGACTATTGACCCAGCGTGATGAGGGCCGACGGGCTACCTGTTATTTAGCAACTGATGGAAAGCCTGAACCCCTGTGCACGATATACGAGCCCGGTTGCTTACCTCTTCTCGAAAAAGCCACAGAGGAGGGTCAAATGAGTTTGAGAAGGTTTCTAACTATCGAGAATGTAGCGAGGGTCCCTTGCCGGTCGCCAAAATTGCTGGCTAGCTTAAACACTCAGGAGGACGTGGATCGCTTGCGATCGATCGATTCTTAGGAGAGGCTTTTAGATTAAGCATGCTCAGTGAAAGTCCTACAATTCTCGAAATTCACGTGTCGCCAGGCCATGATTTTAAGGGTCGGCATGGCAAGAGTAGATTGATGAACGAAACGAAGATGCTGGATGAAGTAGAGTGTGTAGCTGGCAAGGGATTGCGGGGTGATCGGTTCTTCGATTACAAATCCGATTTCAAGGGGCAAGTTACCTTTTTCGACCAGGCTGTCGCTGACGATCTGCGAGATAGCCTCGGGTTAGCTTCGCTGGAATTTTCCAAAACCCGACGAAACGTGCTAACTGCTGGAATCGATTTGTACCGATTTATTGGAAAACGGTTTTCCATAAATGGCGTTGACTTCATGGGCGTCGAAGAGTGCGCTCCTTGCTATTGGATGGACGAAGCATTGGGCCCCGGGGCCGAAGAGATACTAAAGGGCCGTGGCGGGCTTAGGTGCCGAATCCTGTCTGATGGCATTCTCAAAGTGGGGAAAGTCGATATTATCGAGCGTGAGTGATCTATGGCAATTGGTAAGGTATATTTAGATATGGAACCTGTCGATTTCGATGGAGAACCACCAAAATCCGTCTTGGAGTTATTGGCTTTAGTTGAGGGTTTCCTCAGCCAATCGAATCGCGTGATTGACGAGTTCATAATTGATGGCGCGGCTGGGAGTCCAGATTTGGGAGAGCATCCACAATACTGCAGTGAGATTATGATCGTCTCTCTTTCGGAGGACGAGAAGTCGGTACAACTCGTAGATCAATTGCTTGGCGAAGAGGAAAAGCTGACCGGCTTATGGCGTTTGGGGCTCAGGAATCGCTTCGTTGCCCCTGGAAAGACTTTCAGCCTGAGGCGTTTGGCATCTTGAATGAGACTCCAGACCCGAAAAACTTCTGGAGGACGGAGCTCTCAAATACGAGCTGGCATTATCCAGAGAAGCCATTGGAAAAATTGAAGAAGGCATAGAACATCAATTACTTAGGGCAAAATAGTACCAAGAGAAGTTCTGGGCAATGGCGGAAGGTTCGTTTTCGTTTCTCAAAGCAATCGAAGCATCGCAAAAGAAGCTTGAGTAGAGTAATTTGCTTATTCACGGTAGAGTGAACCTGATGAAATCTCCGGTTTTGGTTAAAGTTACTCATGTCGTTGCCGAAGCCAATAATGCCTAAGTAGTAGCATATGCAGTTTCAACTAGCAGGGTTAGCGAGTGGATTTGATTGGAGGGTGATGATCGACCGATTGATGGAGGTCGAACGCCTTCCTCAGGCACGCCTGCGTGAAGATCAGTCCGAAAATACGGACAAGAAAGACTCTTTGCAGAGAGTCGACACGAAGCTCCAAGCGCTTAAAGCTTCGGTTTCTGCGTTTAATGATAGCGTACTCTACAATTATAAGGGCGTTAATCTGTCCGATGAGACCTTGGGCATAGCGGCTTCGGCAGGTACATCCGCCCCGGAAGGCTCTTATAATATAGAAGTCACTCAGCTAGCCGCTTCCTCCAAGCGGGATGGAAACACGGATGTCGGCGGTACAATTGGGTCGGCTGATACTGTTATTTCCAGTTTGAATCTGTCTACGGAGATCACTGAGGGCACATTCTTCATTAATGGGCAGGAAATCACCATTCAAGAGACCGATACCCTGCAGGATGTCTTCGATGGAATTTCCATAGCTTCTAGTGGATTGGTTTCAGCCTCGTACGACGAGATTGAGGATAAAGTGACGCTCACCAGCTCCTCAGGGGAACTCGAACTTGGAGGATCGAGTGATTCCAGCAATTTTCTGGCTGCTCTTAAATTAGAGCAAGTTGAAGTGGTCAGTGCGGGTGGCGGATCCACGTCCGTAAGCAGTTACAATACCTTGGGGGTCGTTGATCTCAATAGTTCGATTGCCTCAAGCGGAATCGGGGGAGGAAGTCCGATTACTGAATCTGGAACGATCACGATAAACGGGGTGGCGATTTCGTTCGACGCGGACTCGGAGAGCATGAGCGCCTTGATGACTCGCGTTAATGAATCCGCCGCCAACGTAACGATGTCATACGATTCTGCTGCGGATCAGTTTAGAATCGTCAACAATTCAACGGGCGCCTTGGAAATGCCGGTCATCGATAGCGACAGCGGACTTATGGCTGAGCTCGGTCTCGATGGATCAGCCACTGTGGGGCGGGATTTGCATTTCTCGATCGATGGGGGAGCTTCCTTGTCCAGCCGT
>JAYZHU010000132.1:0-9115 GCA_036166175.1 Verrucomicrobiota bacterium
TTGGCTAGCCGGCTTTCATTCTTTTTGTGGAGCAGCTTGCCGGATGAGGAGCTCCTTGATCTGGCGATTGCGGGAAAACTGAGCGAGCCCGACATTCTTCGAGAGCAAACACTTCGTCTTTTGGCTGATTCGAGATCCAGCAGCTTAGTAACGAATTTTGCGGGTCAATGGCTCCACCTCAGGAATTTGGAGTCGGTAACACCCGATCTTCGTCTGTTTCCAGACTTCGACGACAACCTCAGGCAATCGTTTCGCCAGGAGACCGAGCTATTCATCGAAAGCGTGATTCGCGAAGACCGCAGCGTTCTTGATCTTCTGGATTCCGATTACACCTTCCTCAACGAGCGATTGGCCCAGCACTACGAGATTCCTAACATTTTCGGTTCTCGCTTCAGACGTGTAGATCTGAGCCCGGATAGCAAACGTGGGGGACTCCTTCGCCAGGGCAGCATCCTGACAGTGACATCTTACTCGACTCGCACTTCGCCAGTCATTCGAGGGAATTGGGTATTGGAGAACATTATCGGCACACCGCCTCCACCACCACCTCCGGACGTACCCATGCTTGAGGAAAACAAGGTCGATGCCACTGCGACGATGCGGGAGCAACTCGAAGAACACAGAGCCAATCCAGCCTGCGCGGGTTGTCACAATCTCATGGATCCAATAGGGTTTGCCTTGGAGAACTTTGATGCGGTCGGACGTTGGCGTGACTATGAAGATGGGGCGGAAATCGATGTTAATGGCGGGCTTCCGGACGGGAGCGAGTTCAAAGGGGTGGATAATCTGGAGGCTGGACTCCTAGATCGCCCGGAACTTTTTGTTCGATCTCTGACCGAAAAATTGCTTACATTCGCGATTGGCAGGGGCGTTGTCGCCAACGATGCTCCAGCTGTCAGGGAAATTATCGGTAAAGGGCGGGCTGATGACTACCGATTTTCTTCCTTGGTGGTTGGAATCGTCGAAAGTGTGCCGTTTCAAATGAGAGAGAAAGAGCAAACCGAACCTTCGTACGCCAGCAACTGAACGTAAAACGTTGTTATGCAGTATATCACGAAAAAGTCTATCCCAAGAAGAACCTTTATTAGAGGAGTGGGGGCCACATTTGCATTGCCCCTGCTCGACGCCATGATACCGGCAGCTACAGCTCTGTCGAAGACCCCGGCGATGGGACCCAAGCGGCTGGGCTACGTTTTCATGCCCATGGGCTGCGATCAGTCCCGCTGGACGCCGCGAAGCGAGAAGACCCTCGATAAGCTTTCGCCCATCCTAGACTCGCTGAAAGAGGTAAAGAACGACCTGACCGTTTTCACCAACATGGAGTTGCGACCCGCTTACCCCGGTTCGCACGCGACTTCCAATTCTTCATTCCTCAGCGCAGCTAGAGCCAAGCCGACCGAAAGTTCTGACTACTACCTTGGGACGACTGCCGACCAGGCGGCTGCCAAACAAATCGGCCAGGATACGCAACTCCCATCCATCGAGCTGGCAATGGACATCATGCAGATTGTCGGGCAATGCGACAACGGATATGCCTGCGTCTACCAAAATAACCTTTCTTGGTCCTCGCCTACGACACCGCTTCCAGCAGAAGCCCATCCGCGTATCGTCTTCGAGAATCTATTTGGTGAAGGTGGAACGCGCGAGGAACGTCAGGAGGCCCTCAGAAAGCGGTCCAGCCTTCTCGATTCCATCGTAGCGGATATGAACCGCATAAAGCAGGATCTCGGCGCGTCAGATCAGGCGAAGGTTACCGACTATCTGGATGCGACACGCGAAGTGGAGCGGCGTATTCAAAAAGCGGAATCGGACTCGAACGACAATCCATTGCCCGACTTGGATCGCCCAGTTGGTGTGCCTGCTTCCTACGCTGATCATGCCCGCATAATGTTCGATTTGCAGTTGCTGGCCTATCAAGGGGACATTACCAGAGTCGCCACTTTCCAAATCGCCAGGGAAACGAGTAATCGTTCGTATCCGGAAATAGGCGTTCCTGATCCGCATCACCCCTTGTCTCACCATGGGGACGATCCAGACAAAATCGCCCGCATGTCCAAGATCAACGCTTTCCACGTGTCCTTGTACGCTGAATATCTGGAAAAACTTAAGAACACTCCAGAGGGCAACGGATCGCTTTTAGATAACTCGCTCATCTTATATGGTAGCGGAATCGGAAACCCGAACGTGCACGACCATACGAATCTGCCGATCATCGTCGCTGGTGGATCTTCAGGAGGCATGAAGGGCAATCGCCATATCCGCTACGACAAACCTACGCCCTTGGCGAACTTGCATCTCACCTTGCTAGATAAAGTAGGGGTCAAGATCGACTCTTTCGGAGACAGCACGGGAATGATCGACGAGCTATTTCAGCCGTTAACCGTGTAGCAATTCAGAAATTAAAGAGCTGCCCCCAGATATGAAAGCGTTTCGGTTTTCAGGAATCATCAAAAGCTTTCTAGTCGCTTGGGCCTGCCTAGGCGTATTGATTCATGCTGGAGATACGCATTTGGCTGATGCGTTCGAAGCTAATCGGTCCGAACAGGTTGAAGCGGCCCTCACAGCCGGAGCGGATCTAAATGCTTCTCAGGTCGACGGAATGACAGCCCTCCATTGGGCCTGCTATCACGATGAAACGGAATTGGCAGAGCGGCTGATTGATCTCGGGGCGAATGTGAACGCCCGCAATCGCTACGGTATTTCCCCGCTCTATTTGGCCTGCTTAAATGGAAACGAGTCGATCGTGAAGCGCCTGCTTTCGGAGGGCGTTGATCCGAATACGGCAATCAATGGTGGAGAGTCGGCCCTGATGACTGCGTCTCGTACCGGAAAGATAGATGCGGTTAGAGCCTTGATAAAAGCTGGAGCCGATTTGGATGCTACGGAACGCAAAGGGCAGACGGCAATTATGTGGGCATCCCATGAAGGGCACGCGGCTGTCGTTAAGCTCTTATTGGAATCCGGGGCGGATTATGAAACCCCGCTCGAATCTGGATATACTCCGTTCCTGTTTGCGGTTAGGGAAGGGCACCGCGACATCGTCTACTCATTTTTGGACGCAGGTGTAGATATCAATTTGGTTACGGAGCCGAAGCGAACGGGTAAAAAGTCGCCGGTAGCTGGGACGAGTCCGCTTCTTTTGGCGGTTGAAAATGGCCACTACGATTTGGCTGTGGAACTTCTGGAGAGGGGCGCGAATCCTGATGATATGAGCACAGGAGCGACCGTGCTGCACGCCCTAACTTGGATACGAAAGCCCGACATCGGGGAATCAGCCAGCGGCGATCCCGCCCCCAGAGGATCGGGAAGACGCAACAGCGATCAATTCATTCGAGAGCTAATCGTAAAGTATGGAGCGAATCCAAATCTGCGTCTCGAGAAAGGGAAGAACACTCTCATTGGGGCCACGCCCTTTTATCTGGCCGCTGATAGAGCGGATTTGCTTTTCATGAAGCTCCTCGTTGAGCTCGGAGCTGATCCGCATATAACCACCCGAAACGGAACGACTGCCCTCATGGCGTCGGCCGGTGTTGGAAGCTTCGCTCCAGAAGAAGAGGCGGGAACCGAGGAAGAATGCCTTGCTGCGGTAAAATACTGCGTTTCGCTGGGATTGGATCCAAACGCAATCGATTCCAAAGGGCAAACAGCTATGCATGGAGCCGCGCTCAAGAACATACCTTCCATGGTCCATTATCTAAACGAAATCGGCTCGGATATCGGAATCTGGAACCAGAAAGATTCGAATGGCTGGACGCCGCTCCTCATCGCGGAAGGCTACCGACCTGGCAATTTCAAGCCGTCCTTTGTTACTGTGGACGCGATCACGGAAGTTATGTTGTCTCGTGGCGTTGAGCCGCCTAGGGGCCCGAAGCCCAAGCACTCGCGAGATTACTAGATGTCCTTAAGGTTGTTTTTTATCAATCGTCCCGCTGGTAGCTTATGGGACGCGTTGAGTCCGAAACTATGGATACGGGTTTGATATGGCTGAAAACCGATCGGATCTGGCTCGAAACATAGATACGCAGATCGTCAAACAAGGTATAGAATAGGGGAACGATAAGCAGTGTAAGGAAGGTCGCCGTCAGCATGCCACCCATGATGGCCCTTCCCAGCGGGGAGTAGGACATTTGCATCATTTTCGTATCTCCAAGAGACATTGGTATCATTCCAAAGATGGTGGTCAGTGAAGTCATCCAAATGGGTCGGAAACGGCGTTTCCCGGCTTCGATGAGGGCCTCGAAGCGCGGCAGTCCCTCTGCTCGCAATCGGGTGACGAGATCAATCAGCACAATGCCGTTATTCACGACGACGCCAAGCAATATGATAATCCCGATAGAGGCCATGATATTAAAGGGCGTTCCCGTAAGATACAGGGTCCAGACGACGCCGATCGCAGCCAAGGGCATAGTGAGGAAGACGGAAAAGGGCAGGATGAAGGACTCGAACATCGCTCCCATGAGGAGGATGACAAAAACGACGATCATAATTAGCGTGAAGGTAAAGGTCTCGTTGGACTCTTGCATCTTCTGATACTGACCTCCCTTGTCCCACCGATAACCGCGGGGCATTTCAAAGTCTTCCATTACGGCGTCGGTCTGTTTGAAAAGCTCTTTGGAGCCATCCTTTGTCGCTATGCCTTTAACGCGTAGAACGGTTTTGCGATCTTGGCGCTGGATTGCCCGAGAGCTTTCGTCATAGGAAACGCGTACCAAAGATTCCAGGGGGACCTGGGATCCGTCGATTCCGTCGAAATTGATTTTCCGTAGCTCATCCATGGAATCCCGATCCTCGTCCTCTAGCCAAATGCGGACACGAAGTTGGCGGCCGCTAGGCTCGTAGAAGTGACCGACCTCATTGCCGCGGACTGCATAGGAGATGGCACTGGAAATCATGCCTGGATCAATGCCGAAGCGGAGGGCTTTTTCCCGATCCAGCGTAAGATTGAGCTCCTGGCGATTCATGTCTTCTTCCGTTTCCACGGCGATCAGCCCTTCTATGGATCGAAGGCGTCTCTCCACTTCCTTGCTCAGCAGACGCAGGGTGTCGGTATCGTCGCCATAAAGGGCGATGTTATAGCTCTTGTTGGGATCTTCGTCCTTCCAGTTGAATCGCAGACGAGCGCCGGGAGCAGGAGCGATATTCTCCTTTAGATCGTCTATGATCTCCCGTCGATCGAGATGTGGTTTTTTCGCTAGACCTAGAGACTGGGTAAGGCCTGCATAGGCGGTCTCGTACCAAGGCTTGGTTTCATTGTTTAGATGGATCTCCAGGTTGGCGAAGCCCGCTGTATAGTAGTTGGAGTAGGTCTTGTAGTTGTAGGCTTCCCGTTTCGATTCAATATAGTCGTAAACGCCTGATAGATACGTGTTGATTTCCTCCAATGACTGGCCTCCTGAGAAATCGTATCTTAGCATAATATTCTGGAGCGCTCCCGACGCGGCATTCTGATCTATCTTCTTGAAGGGAACAGCGAATGAAATAGCCAGGATCGCTATCAAACCAATGGATACATAGCTCCGGTTGTTTAGACTCCAGCGGAGAGTTTTGATATAGAGAGCGCTAATCTGCGAGTTCCCAAAATCCCTTTTTTGCCTCCTGCCCTTGCCAGATAACACCTTGGTAGCTAGGGGAATCAAAAGCAGAGCGATTACCAATGAGGCGACGAGGCTAGTCGTGACGGGGACGCCGATACGCAATAGCCAAAACTGCATTTCGCTGATGTCGCCTATTAGGATAAGAGGGAGGAAAACTACGATCGTGGTCAACGTTGCCAGGGTAATGGCTAGCCCCATTTCGCTAGCGCCGTTTAGGGCAGCATCATTCGGTGTAGATCCTTGGGCGCGTTTGATCTGTATGTTCTCAACAATGACGATGGCGTTGTCCACGACGAGACCAATGCTTAAGAGAAGGCCCATCATCGTCGCTATGTTCAGCGACCATCCCTGAAAATACAGGATTATTACGGAGCAGAGAAGGGATAGAGGTATGGCCAAGGTTATGGTCAATGTCATGCGTAGCGACCGAAGAAACAGAAAGAGCACGATTATGGAAAAGAGACCGCCCCACATTCCTGATTGCTTAAGATTGTTGATCGATTCGGTCACATGGTCTCCCTGGTTCCAAAAAATATGGAAACGGAGATCACCGAATTGCGGGTTGGATTCGAGCTCTTGCATGGCCGATTCCACCGCTTGGCAGACCTCGACGACATTGGCCCCTGAAGATCGGGAAAAAGAGATCCCGTAGCTCTTGTCTCTTTCTAGAGAAAATACATTCCAATCATCTTGAGGGCTAAATTCGACCGTGGCTATGTCTCTGAGACTAACTCCATTACCCGCGTCCACTAGAATGCTTTCGAACTCCTTGAGCGTCTGCAAACGGCCAACGGAGCGGACGAAAAGTTCACTGCCTCCCAGCACGACTTTTCCAGTGCTTAGGTTGAAATTCTGGTCGTTCAGCGTAACGCCCAATTCTGCTATTCCGATTTTGTGGGCAGCCAACCGATCATGATCGATAACGACTCTCACTTCGCGTCCGCGTATCCCCTTCAATTGGACATTACCGACGCCGTTGATGCGTTGAAAGGCCGGGAGAAGGTATCGATCGGCAAGAAAATCGACATCCATTTCCTGTTCGCTGTAGGACATGGCTGCCCAAATGACCGGGATGTCGTTGGTGCTATGCTTGAAGACGTTTATGCGCTCAACTTGATCGGGCATCTCGGTCATAACCCGTTCCATACGGTCGCTGACGTTGGCGTAGGCCTCGGCTATGTCGGTTCCTTTGTGAAACTGGATGCGAACATTAACATAGGAGCTTTGCGTATTCGAGTAGATACGACGGATGTGCGGTACCGTTCCCAGGGCATCCTCTATAGGCCGCGTCACTTGTTCCTCGGTATCCGAAGGATTGGAATTTCGATAGTTAACGCCTATGTACAGCTGAGGATCCTCGAATTCGTCAGGGAAAAGGGCGATCGGGATCATCCTCGTCGCGATTGCCCCGACTACGAGCACCGATAGGAGGATCATAGAGACCGTAATGGGACGGTTTACGGAAAGGGAAGGGAGAAGGCTGTTCGCTTTTCTTTTCATGCTCGCGTGGTTGCCGCTGTTTCGCGATCTATCGCAGCGTAGGCGCAAGGAATCACGATCAAGGTTAGCAAGGTGGAGGAACTGAGGCCCGCAATCAGGGTTACAGCCAGTGGCACTCGAATTTCGGCTCCCTCGCCGATTCCGAGAGCCATGGGCAGAACTCCAAGAATGGTGGTTAGCGTAGTCATCAGTATAGGTCGGAACCGAACGCCGCATGCTGTTTGTATCGCCTCCATTTTTTCGATACAGCTTTCGCGCCTGAGCCGGTTGATATAGTCGACTAAAACAATGGCATTGTTGACCACGATTCCCGCCAGCATGATAAGACCTATGAAAACGAGTATGTTCAAGGTCCAGCCTCCAAAGTACAATGTGAGCAGAACGCCGATTAGGGCCAAGGGAACGGTTAGGAGAATGATTAGCGGATGGACGAGCGATTCGAACTGGCTGGCCATCACGATATAGACTAGGAAGAGGGCTAAGGCTAGGGCGAACAGCATGCTTCGCTTTGATTGGGTCATCTCCTCGTGCTGTCCCGCTATATCGTAGGTGAACCCGAGAGGGAAGTCGATCGACCTCAAGCTTTCGTCTATCCGTTTGGTGGCTTCATCTAAGTCTATGCCGTCCACATTGGCTGAGATGATTGTGCCGCGCTGCTGGTCGATATGCCGGACTTCGTTCGCTCCCTCGCGAACGATGAAATTCGCTACCGCCGATAGTGGGATAGGGCTTGAGCTGCCGGGATTGACGATGAGCTTTTTCAAATCGTCCAATCCATACCGATCGTCCTCCTCCAGCCTAACGCGTATATCTACTTGCCGGTCGCGCTTGCGAAAGGTGGTGGGCACCATTCCTTGAACTTTGTTCCGCACGAGCTCGGCTATTTGCCGGAGTTGCAGCCCAAGTTGGACGATCCGCTTACGGTCGTATACGATCTGGATCTCTGGGCTCCCAGGCTGCAAATAGGATTGCGAATCAACAATTCCTGGAATCGCTTGCATAGCGGCGACCACATTCCGGCTAAGAGCTTTCATTTGATCGAGGTCGTATCCGTACAGTTGAACTTCGATCGGGGCTTTGGAACTGAACAGAACGGGGTAGTCGATCTCCAGTTTCAAATCGGGGAGCTTTGCTGCCAAGCCTCGTATGTCGTTGATAACCTCCTCTTCCTGACCGCGTGTAGTCTCAGGCTGTAGCACGACAGTCATTCTGGTGGTATGCTCGCCTTCATCGGCATTGCTCGTCGCCCCTTTTTCTGTGCCTACGACTGTTGCGAATCGATTAACATAGGAGTTTGTGTCTATTGCGGTTTCGAGGTCCGCCATGACAAGAGCGGTTTGCTCGATTGGCGTTCCAGCCGGCATCTTCGCCTCAACATAAAACTCGCCTTGGCGGGTCTCGGGAATAAGCTCGCTTCCAATTAGTGGATACACGTAGTAGACGGAGGCCCCGAATGAGCTGAAGGCGATTGCCAGCACAATGGCCCGGAATTGAAGGGCCCCGTTCAAGATGGCGCGATAGCTGGCGTTGGCTGATTTCATCGAGCGATCGGCGATGCTCAGAAACGGCTTGGCCAAGAGCAGCAGTTTACCGCTAATCCATGCTAGGATAAGGGCGATCCAGGTTCCGGTCCAAAGTAGGGTGGAAATCGCTTTCCCGGCTAGTCCCAGAATCCATTCTATTGTTAGAATTAAAGTTCTGAATACAAGAAAGGGTAGGGCTAGCGAAAATAGGGTAGCCTTCATGGACCCCTGAGACGCGCGTATTCTGGCTCCATAATTCCATCGGTCGTTCGAGTAGCGGGCCCATGGGTTGCTAAGAAATTTCCAGTTGAAGACCGAAAGAGAGCATACGTGCTGAGACTCCGTGCTTCCAATTTTACGGGACGCTAGCATGGGGATGAAATAGAGGGCTACCAACAAGGAGGCTGACAGGGAGAAGACCACCGTTAGGGCCATATTCCCAAAAACTTGTCCGGCTACTCCTTCGACGAAGACTATAGGTAAAAACACAGCTATGGT
>JAYZHU010000133.1:0-9705 GCA_036166175.1 Verrucomicrobiota bacterium
CACGAGCTCTGTTACGCGCTCTTCCAAATCAATTAGAGAAAATCGCGTCGATCTCCTCTATGCACGACGTTTTCAGACTTTCGTCCATTCTTGCGTTTCGAAACCCGTTTTTGGCGACCTCCTCTACTTGCGTAGCGCTTAGCCCGAATCGTGACGACAGGGTTTCCAATTCCTCGGTAATCGTGTTAGCGAAGCGCATTGGATCATCCGTGTTGGCCGTATAAACAACTCCCTTTGCAATGTATTCACGTCTTGGATGATCCTCGATTCGATCGACAACCTTAAGCTTTTCATTACTAATGGGGCACATATCCAATATGATTCCTTCATCCACGAGTCGGGATACCAGTTCAGGATCTTCGCATGCCCGGACACCTTGCTGGATGCGCTCCGCGCCCAAGACATCCAAAGCCTCCCATATTTTTTCCGGACCCCCAAACTCTCCCGCATGAACTTTTATGATCTTGCCCGCCTCTTTGCACCGCTTCCAGAACGGAGCAGCCCAGGGCTCTAGGTCGATCCACTCTTGTCCGTGCATGTCAATTCCATCGAGGTCGTCCCAGCTATGAAGCGAATCTATGAAGGGAGCCATTACGTTGGTATATCCATCCCTGGTAAGTCCAACCACGACTTTCACGTCCATACCGTCCGGAGCGGCAGATTTGATCGCACTAATCAGTTCACGCCCGTCGGAACCCGTGAATTCGATTATGGCCAGGTAAAGACTGGTCTCCAGATAACGAACGTTCTGTTCGAATAGCCCCGCAAAGATGCGTTTGCATGCTTCATGATATCGTTCTGGCCCTGTAAACCAAGCCACCTCATGATCCACTAGAAGCGTTTCAAACTCGACGAAATTCAGGAATCGATAGCCCGGCTCTCTGAACGGCGGATTCTCTGGAAAACGCTTGGGGTCCAGCTCATGCAGCAATTCGTAGGGCAAAGCCCCTTCGATATGCAGATGCGCTTCCGTCTTTGGAATTCGCCTGATCCGGTCCTCCAAATCCTCTGTGCCAATCGGGAAGCTCATTGAACCAACTCCTCAGGGGCTACCTCCAAGGAGGCATTGCGGGTTCAACGATGCAAGATCTTCCGTCACGAAGAGGCCATCTTTGCGGATGAGCTCGCCATCAAACCAAATTTCGCCTCCGCCGTAGTCTTCACGTTGGATACAGACTATATCCCAGTGTACTTGTGACTTGTTTCCATTGTCTGCCTCCTCATAGGCCTGGCCTGGAGTGAAATGGAAAGATCCGGCGATCTTTTCGTCGAATAGAATGTCCCGCATGGGCTCACGAATATGGGGATTAAAACCGATCGCGAATTCGCCAATAAATCTGGCACCGATATCGGAATCCAATATTTTGTTCAGTGTTTCCGTGTTGCTCGATTGAGCGTCGACAACTTTGCCTTCTTTGAACTCCAAGCGAATGTCGTCGAAGGCAACCCCCTGGTATACAGTCGGAGCGTTATACTTAATCACGCCCTCTACGCTATCTCGTACGGGACAGGAAAACACCTCGCCATCCGGAACGTTGTGGGTACCCACACAAGGTATAGCAGGAATCCCCTTCATCGAAAACCGCAGATTCGTTCCATTGCCCTTAATCGCAACTTCATCGGCATCGGTCATAAGTTCGGCCAAGCGGTTACTCCCCTCTTCCATTCGACTGTAATCCAGATTGCAGACTTTAAAGAAGAAATCCTCGAAGGCTTCCGTGCTCATCATGGCCTGCTGAGCCATCGAAGGCGTTGGCCATCTTAGGACGACCCATTTAGTATGGTTCACTCGCCAATCCAAAACCGGCTTCATGACTTCTGAAACCATTTGAACTTGCTCAGCGGATACATCGGAAGACTCGAAAATGTTTTGGGATCCTCGTAGAGCGATGTACGCATCCATGGACTTCATTCTTTGCAGCTCCACCGCTACCTGGATACGCATCTGATCTTCGGTCGCTTCCAACGCGATTTCCCGGGAAACTCGGGCATGGTTCAAATTCACATAGGGAATCGCCCCCATCTCTCGCACCGAGCGGAGCAACTCGATAATCATCTCGTCTGGAACATCGAAGGCATCAATCAGAGCCTTTTCTCCTGGCCGCAGACTAGTCGAATAGGATGTCAAATTTCGAGCAAGCTGAGAGTATCTTGGATCTGTCATCGCACTTCTTTACAAATAGCTTTTTCTCGGGTTGCAATAGCCGACCAGATAAATCGATACGGTTTAGACGAGTTTGTTTATCGCCAAGCTTCCTCGTTCGTTCCCGGAGAAACAAATCTTGGATACAGCCGCGTCGAAGTCCTCGACTCCTCTCAGAAGTTCTATTTCCAGACGCAAGAAATACAGCGGCAGAGGAAATTCCTGGTCATCCGGAATACGGACCGCGTCCTTTTCCGTCGTTACGATAAAATCCAGATCGGCATCTACGGCCTCGCTAAAGATCTCTCCCAGTTCGTCAGTATCGAACCGATGATGATCCAAAAAGCGCTTCGTGTACAACAGGTTCGCTCCAAATCCACGGAGAAACCCCTCAAAACTCTCGGGAACCGCGATCCCGCTAAAAGCTCCGATTCGCTTCTGGAGCAAATCATCCAGCGGCAATCGCCCTTCTCCATTTACTTGCTGCAAGTATTGCGGTTTGTGGGCGCACTCGATAATATCGATTTCCGGGTTATGCTTCTGGATAAGGGCCTCCAAATCAGGGTCCGGATTTCCATCGGACTTTGTCAGAAACACATAGGAAGCTCGTTTGATGTGGCGGATCGGCTCCCTGAGAATTCCCCTCGGCAACAAATGGCGATTGCCAAATGGATTGCTCTTGTCGATCAGCAAAAGATTGAGCCTACCCTTAAGTGGAAGATACTGGAAGCCATCGTCGAGAACGAGAGTATCGCACCCAAACTTCTTGATGGCATAGGTTCCGCTTTTCACGCGGTCCTTGTCCACCAGGACTATTATCCCGGGCAGATTACGGGCTAACATGTAGGGCTCGTCTCCAGCGAATTCAGAATCGAGCAGCACCTTCTTCCCGTCGCTAACCACTTTCGGAGGAAGTGGATCTCCGCCCGACACCCAGGAACGCCATATTTTTTGAAAAACCGTTTCCCGAGCTAGATCCTTACTCATATAGCCACGGCTGAGAATCGCGACCCGGCGACCTTGTTGCTGAAGGGACTTTGCGAATTTCTCGACGACTGGAGTTTTGCCCGTGCCTCCGACAGTCAGATTCCCAACAACCACCACTAGGCAACCCAAAGGCTGATCCTTGAGGATGCGCTTCCGGTAGAGGAAGAATCGAAGCCGAGCGATGAATCCGAAAATCATCGAGAGAACGTAGAGAAAGCAGCCCAAAGCAAAAGCACGCTTGCCGCGGCGGCGATCATAGAACACATCAACCGCGAATTCTTCGATCTGAGATAGCCGTTTCTTGAATCGGGAAATTGCCATGCAATCAGGACGTCAATCGGAAAAAGACTCGGAAATATGGAGCGATTCTCTTCAACATTACGAGAGGAAAACGACCCACAATCAATCAATTGGCAATCTCGCTCCATAGGCTGCTTCCCAGAAAATTGTACTTGCCAGAATCCTGCCCGCGCTACATCGACCCGATTTTGATGCGTTGGAGAGAGCAGCAAAACGAGGTTTAGACACCTTGAAGGATTGGAGATTCAAGCGACCGACAAGCTAGGTAAACAAACAGGAATCAATCTAACAAACCAACTTTTACTCGTTTATGAAGTCCCTCATTTTAGCCGAAAAGCCGAGTGTCGCCCAAGATCTCTCCCGAGCCCTGGATGGCAAATTCGAGAAGAAGGACGACTATTTCGAAAATGATGACTACGTGATTACCTCAGCAGTCGGGCACATCGTAGAGCTCTGCATGCCGGAAGACTATGACAAGAAAGACGCCTTCTGGAGATTGGCCAGCCTCCCCATCATTCCATCGAAATTCAAACTCAAGCCGATCGAAAAGACCGAGTCGAAATTCAAAGCCGTCAAGAAGCTCATTAATCGCAAGGATATCGAAACCCTCATAAACGCTTGCGACGCCGGACGAGAGGGAGAGCTCATTTTCAACTACGTATACAAGCTTACAAAGTGCAAAAAGCCGGTTAAACGACTATGGATGCTCTCTATGACACCCGCGGGCATTCGAGAAGCCTTTGATAATCTTCGCGATGGCGAAGAAATGTCGCATCTGGCCGAGGCAGCTACATCCCGATCCGAAGCAGATTGGCTGATCGGCATCAATTGCACGCGCGGAGTCACTAAACGTCTTTACGGCTCACGAGCAGGTAACGTAGCAGGTGTCGGACGCGTGCAAACTCCAACGTTGGGGATGGTCGTTCAAAGAGAACGGGAAATCGAGCAATTCAAGCCACGCGAATACTGGAGGATTGTCGCCAGTTTCTCCATCGCCAACGGCGGTTACGAGGGCGTCTATCAAAAGCCCGAATTTAGAAAATCAGAAGATGAGCACGATCGAGTCGATCGCCTTTGGGACGAAGACGCCGCCAACCGGGTCATCGAGTCGCTTGAACGTAACGAAACCGCGTCCATCAGCGAAAAAACCAAGAAGTCCAGGCTGTCGGCCCCCCGCCTCTACGACCTCACTACGCTTCAGCGTGAAGCCAACAATCGATACGGCTTTTCTGCGCGTCGCACACTTCAACTCGCCCAGGCCCTCTATGAGAGGCATAAGATGATAACCTACCCCAGAACGGATTCCAAAGCCCTTCCTGAAGATTATCCTGAAACCTGCCGTAAGACGCTAAATAATCTGGATGACGATCTAGCTGCCACCGCCAAGAAAGTCGTATCGAATAATTGGATAAACGCGAAAGACAATAGAGTCTTCAACAACAAGCAAGTTTCCGATCACTTTGCGATCATCCCGACTGCCGAGAAACCTAAAAAGCTCAAGGATGACGAAGCGAAGATCTTCGATATGATCGCGCGGAGGTTCATCGCCATTTTCTACCCATCTGCCGAATACAACATCACAATCCGCCTAAGCGAAGTCGAAGACCAGGTATTTAAAACCGAGGGTAAAGTTCTTGTTTCGCTCGGATGGCTGGAGGTCTACGGGAAATCCACCGAAGGGGTAGGCGAAAAGACTCTACCCGCAATCACCGATGGGGACGGAAGCCCGAGCAAGGCTCGGATTGCTGATTTCGAGTCTGTCCACGAGCAAACAAAGCCACCGCCTCACTACACGGAAGCCACTTTGCTGTCCGCGATGGAAGGGGCAGGAAAGCTGGTCGAAGACGGTGAGTTGGCAGATGCCATGAAAGAAAACGGCCTGGGAACGCCCGCTACGCGTTCGGCTATCATCGAGCGCCTGATCGCCGAACGCTACATGGAGCGGGATCACCGAAATCTGGCCCCTACCCCTAAAGCGGAAGTGCTGCTCGACTTTCTGTCAGCCGTAAAAGCCGAAGCCCTGACCGAGCCGGCACTTACGGGCGAATGGGAATACAAGTTGCACAAAATCGAAAATGGAGAGCTCGATAGCGAAACGTTTATCGATGAAATCGTATCTATGACTAAAGAGGTCGTAGAGAACATTAAATCGTATAAAGAAACCGAGGACGATTTAGAGCCAACTGATCTAGTTTCCCCATACACGAACGAGCCCCTGTACGAATCACTCAGAGCTTACCGAACCAAAGACAACTCATTCGCGGTGTACAAAGTAGTGGGCAATCGGAAAATGTCCAAAGAGGAGATTCGCGAACTCCTCGAGAAGAAACGGATCGGGCCACTCGATGACTTTCGCTCCAAGCGAGGCAAGCACTACAGCGCCTATTTGTTCCTCGATGACGAAAGTAAACGAGTGAAATTCGACTTCGGGAACGGCGATTCGGAAAATGGGGAGATCGAATTTTCAAAATTATCGCCTATAGCTAAGTGCCCGCGGACTGGGGGCGATCTTTTTGAAACAGCCAATTTCTACATCGTTCGCGTTATGGATGGGGACGAAGAAAAAACTCCCATCAAGGTCAGCCGCAAGATTCTGGACAGGGAGATCCCGAAGGAACAAATCATCAAACTTCTGGAGACCGGGAAAACGGATTTGCTCGACAAGTTTTGGTCCAAGCGCACGAAACGTCCATTCGATGCGTATTTGGTTCTCAATGACAAGGGTCAAACAAAATTCGAGTTCCCGCCACGAGCGGCAAAGAAAGCCAAAAAGAAAGTCTCTGCCAAATCTTCATAGCCCACTTCGGCAACAGCCGGAAGGCGTAATAAAATAACGAATATTCGGCGTAGAGCGGATTCCAACTCGATAGTTCGGGTGACTTCGCCTTCCACCGGATTCCAAACTCCGAGCCCATGGACATGCTAATCGATCTCCTCTTTCTCATTGTGCTCGCCACGATGGCGCACCAGAGCAAGAGACCTATCCTTTCCGGAATTCTATTTGGTTTGCTAAAAGCGATCAGCATATATCTTCTGCACGTGAGCGAGCTTGGAGAAAGCGCAAGCAACGCAGCGGTTATCAGCGTCACCCACTTCATTCTCAACAGTTTTCTGGGATTCGCTATCGCATTCAAAGTCGTCAAGCATTCCAAGAACCCGAAGATGGTGGCTGCAATGACTATCTTATCGATAATCAGTTTTCTGACTCACATCGCTAGCCTGAATGTCGTAAAGCTATTCAGCCAGTACGGCGGCAGATATCTATACCCAATCTTTGGATATAAATAGAATACAGGAGATTCTCATCGGCCAATCGAATAGACACGGAATCCGATATCTCTCAACTCGCTCCGATCTATCACGCTTCTGCCGTCGAACAAGAACGCCGGCTTCATCATCTTATCGAATATCTTCTGGTAGTCTAGATCCTTGAACTGGTCCCATTCTGTCAAGATGGCTACCGCGTGAGCGTTTTCAACTGCCTCGTAAGGGTCGTCGCAAATCTTAATTTGATCTCTAAATTCGGAACCCAGATCGCGGTTAATTTGCTCTGGAGCGACTTTAGGGTCATAAATCGCCAGGTTCGCCTCCTCTTCCAGAAGATCCCGACCTACGTAAATAGCGGGCGACTCTCTTGTATCGTTCGTGTCTTTCTTAAACGCGAAGCCCAGCAAGGCTATTCGTTTGCCGTTCACGGTGTTGAAGAGCGAATTGACGATACGGGTAGAAAAGCGGCGCTTTTGCCAATCGTTAATTTCGATGACCTTTTTCCAATAATCAGCGACTTCGGGAAGACCGAAGTGCTGGCACAAATACACGAGGTTCAGCAAATCCTTCTGAAAGCAGCTACCCCCATAGCCAACGGAGGACTTTAGGAATTTAGGACCGATTCGAGAATCCTTGCCAATAGCGTAAGCTACCTCGTCTACGTTAGCCTCGGTTGCTTCGCACAAGGCAGAAATAGAATTTATGCTGGAAATGCGTTGAGCCAGAAAGGCGTTGGCCACCAATTTCGAAAGCTCTGAGGACCAGAGATTGGTTTTAAGAATCCGTTCTTGGTCCACCCAGGTCGCATAAACACTGGCGAGCGTCTCTATCGCTTCCTGGCCCTCGGGAGTTTCTTCACCCCCGATCAACACTCGATCCGGATTTTCCAGATCCCTGATAGCGGTCCCTTCAGCCAAAAATTCTGGATTGGAAAGAACCTGGAAAGAAATCCCGTCGACCGCGTTAGCGCTCAAGACTGTCTTTAAAGATTCCGCCGTTCTTACGGGAATGGTAGATTTCTCTACTACGATTTTGGAGTTTTCCGAATGTTCCGCGATATCTCTGGCGCACAACTCTACGTATTTCAGGTCCGCCGCTCGGCCTGCATCGACTCCATACGTTTTAGTCGGCGTACCCACGCTGACAAAGACAACGTCCGCTTCTTTAATTGCCGATATCTTGTCAGTAGTGAAAAATAGATTGGTTCCGCGGGCTGACCGAACGACTTCGTCAAGCCCTGGTTCAAACACCGGAAGGGTATCCGAATTCCAGGCGTTAATCCGCTCTTCATTGATATCAGCTACAGTAACGGTAACCTGAGGACACTTGTGGGCGATCATCGCCATTGTTGGACCACCGACGTAGCCCGCTCCTAAGCAGCAAATTTTCATTATGTATAGTTTCTAGTCAAATAAGGACGGTGGCGGGAAAGAGCCGATAGACAAGCGCTTAGACCCCGTCTACTGCGTGGTTCCAAATATTTTTACGGACTATCGACGTTTGGCGCAGACTCTTTAGATGAGTGGTAGAAACGACTTGCCACCTTTTATCAACCTCAGCCATCGTCCAGCCTCATGAGCATTCCCTCCTGCGAGGATTTTTCACAAGCAGCCGAGTTCAATGGATTAAGTGTCGAGACGATTTTCGAAACACCTGCCGGGCCCCTGTTGAGATTGGCGAGAGATGGTGCTTCCAATAAACCCATTATTCTTATTTCCGCGGGAATTCATGGCGACGAACCCGCTCCCGTAATCGCCCTTTACCAATCGCTCAATGACCACTTTTTCTCCTCGGAGAATTTCGATTGGAGAATCTATCCGATTCTCAATCCAACGGGTCTCAAATCAGGCACTCGATAGAATGCGTAGGGTATCGATCTCAATCGGGACTTTCTAGATACGCGATCACCCGAATTACTCGCCTGTAAATCGAGCCTCGAAGCGGAGGGTTCGATCGACATGTCTCTGAATCTCCATGAGGACTGGGAAGCGAAAGGATTCTATCGATACGCATTGAGCCCCAATAATTCTGGAGGCTACAGAGAGACCATTTTGGAATCAGTTGGCAAAAGCGGGCCTATCGAGAAATCCGAAAGCGTCGATGGCCACCCTAGCAGGAACGGCCTGATTCTACCTTTGGAGTTCGTCAACGAAGACTCCCACAACGACGGCTGGCCTGAAGCTATCCATCTTTACCGAACAAAACCGCATATTCACTTCACGATGGAATCGCCTTCTTGCCTTCCAATCCAAACACGCGCGAACATGCAAATTCGGGCTGTCAAAACGGCTGTCGGCCTTATGAGGTCCCTTGACTAGGTCTCCTAGTCTTTTGAATAACGCCCGCCTAATCCGCGTCTTAACTTCTAGCCACAGCGCTGCTAGCTATTTAAAAATTGCAGAGGCGCTTAATCTTAACACGTTTCCTTCCCGATGAGCGATGCGGAATCCAGTCAATCGCATAAGCTAGTAGCTCGGGCGCAAAACGGGGATCAGCGGGCCTTCGGGCAATTGGTGGAGCTTCATCACAGCCATGTATACTGTCAAATTCTCAGAATGGTTCGCAATCCGGAAGACGCTAAAGAAATTACTCAACTCGCCTGGATCAAAGCATGGAAGAAAATCCATACATTCAGGTTTGAATCAGCGTTTTCAAGCTGGCTCTATCGTATCGCCACTTTTACCGCTCTGGATGCCATTCGCAAACGAGACTCCCGCCGAGAGGTTAGCATGGACGACGAGGAGCATAGCTATTCCGTCGAACAGACCGCATCGGTTGTTGCGCCGCCGGAGCAATTACGCAATCTTGAGCTCAAGGAAATCAAAACCCGATTCCTCGAAGCCCTGGAAGAACTTCCCGAACACCACAAAACAGCTCTTATGCTCAGAGAAAACGAAGGGCTCAGCTACAAGGAGATCGCCAAGAAAACTAACTGCAAGCCCGGCACCGTAATGTCGCGCATCTTTAACGCCCGAAAAGCCATCCAATCTCAAATGAAGGAATTCCTA
>JAYZHU010000134.1:0-7084 GCA_036166175.1 Verrucomicrobiota bacterium
GGCATCAGTAAAGGACATTCCCTCCCGGGCCAGGCGGTCCAGATTGGGGGTTGGAATCGCCGATTCGGGATTCAAAGCCTGAACATCCCCATAGCCCATATCATCCGCCATGATAAAGATGATATTAGGCTGCGATCCCGCAGATAGACCGATCAAACCAAGTGAGAAAACGACGATACTGAGATACCGTAAAATCATAGCTGTTCAATTGTTTAAGAGGATACGCTCCTACAATGCCGGAGCTACAAGATCCCGCGACGCGGGAACATGATGGGAAACCTCTATTGAATCAGTGGTAGAGATTCCGTCAAACTGCTATAAAGATATTCAACTTTATTCTATTGATCAAAACGGCCTAAAGGGGATTCGTAACAAACAAATACCAGATTTCAATTTGAACGTACTAAATGCTCCGTTCAAGCTGCGTGAATGGAAAACGATTCTTTAACCCAGAAAGTAATTGGAGTGTGCTTTGAAGTTCACAATGAACTCGGAGCTGGATTCAATGAAAAAGTAAACGAAAACGCATTGCGAATAGCGTTCGAGCAGGAAGGGCTAAACGTAAGACAACAAGAACCGATTTTGGTACACTTTCGAGGCCAAGTTGTCGGTGAATATCTAGCTGACCTGATCGTAAACGGATCTGTCTTGATCGAGTTGAAGGCAGTAAAACGCCTCTTGCCTGAACATCAGTCGCAACTAATCAACTACTTAAAAGCTACCGATATCGAAATCGGTCTGCTAATAAACTTCGCAACACCGCGATTTGATGTGAAACGTGGCGAAAGCAGAAATTACTAAAATCATAATCAAGTTCTCCCTCACCGCAGGGAGATCAAGCTAGCCCTCTCGTTTCACGAGAATGCGCATCCTGTTAAATATTTGCCATCACCACTCAGTACCAAATCAACTGTCTATCATTCGGGCCGAGTTTTCCCGGTTCCCGTACGCCGCTACCCGTCATCTTAGTCAATCGATCGCCCAAGTCTTGGCGATATTCCTCGGCGGCGTCCAGTAACTCGGCATAAATTTCTGGGTGCTGGTTAATGACATTCTTCGTTTCACCCGGATCATTGTCCAGATCGTACAACGCTAACGACGCCAAGTTTTGGTCATAGTCCACCGGCAACCCGCCTGTGCCACCCTCCCGACCATTGAGCGAGCGGTACTTGTGGGAAAACACGAGCTTCCATCGTTCGTTTCTCACCGCTTGCAACTGTCTCTGATAATAATGAGGAAACGTCTCGTGAGGCGACAAGGCCCCAGGTTCGCCAAACAACAGAGATCCGATATCTTTACCATCGATCTTGTGATTCGGCGTCTTCCCTCCAATCAATTTGGCTACCGTCGGAAGTATATCTATTGTGGAGGCGAACTCATCGCAATTCGTGTTGGCCGGAATCTTTCCTGGCCACCAGAAAATCGTGGGCACGCGGATTCCCCCTTCAAATGAAGTTCCTTTAGCTTCCCGATAGGGACCCGCCGACCCGGCATGATCTCCATAACTCACCCAGGGACCGTTATCCGATGTGAATATTACGAGAGTGTTATCGGCGATTTCGTATTCATGGAGCTTATCGACAACCTTGCCGACGGAGTCGTCGAGCTCCATTATCACATCTCCCAGTAGGCCCGCCCCACTCTTGCCGAGGAACGCGTCGCTAGCAAATAGCGGCACATGCACCATAGAATAGGGGAGATACAAAAAAAAGGGCTTCTTATGTTTCCTGTCGATGAAATCCAAAGCCCGATCCGTTGCCCATTGCGTCGCATCTTTCTGATCTTCCGCCGTTACATCCGCATCGATGACACGATCATTTTCGATCAAGGGCAGATCTGGATAGACTTCCCTCCGCTTGGGATCGTCGGGAGCCAAGCCATGATACCGAGGGTGCCACGGCCACATATCGTTCGAGTAAGGAATTCCATGATACTCGTCAAAGCCATGATTCAACGGAAGAAACTTGGGATGATGCCCCAAGTGCCATTTTCCGTATATGGCAGTCGCGTATCCTTTTTGCTTACACAACTCAGCAAGAGTCATTTCCCGTTCGTGGATTCCTTCTTTGGCCTGAGGACTATAGGCTCCGGTGATACCCAATCGAATATGTATCGTTCCGGTCAATAACGCCGCTCGAGAGGCTGAACATACCGGCGCGCTGACAGCGAAATCGGTAAACCGTCGCCCTTCCTCAGCCAGTCGATCGATATTGGGCGTCGGGAAATCGCGAGCCCCGAATGGTCCAATATCCGCATAGCCCATGTCATCTATGAAGATGAGGACAATGTTGGGCGGAGTTTCGCTTTTCGCAAAACTAGCCGCTAGCGCGCATGCAAGAAGCAACATTGACGCCGTTGCCGCATTCAGAATTCGCTTATAATACATCATATTAAGAATCTAAATTAAATAGGTGGCACTCCCTACGGTCACTCGCATGATCCCGCGATTGCGGGAGCATGTTTTGAGAATTTCAAAGTCTTGGATGTTGCGAGAATCATCAATTGGGCGAAGCCATCATGTAGTTCCGCATTCGCGGGACGTATCCTGTAGAAAATAGCGCTCACTCAACCCGCGTCAGCATCAGCAACCGGAACTCCATTACTTGATGCCCTAGTTTCTCTAAGGCGCTAAGCGTCAGCGTTCCCTTCCCTTTCTTAAGATCGATCACTCCCAGCTCCATGGTCTTGAAATCCTTCACGTAGGATTCCCCGCGCGGATGCCGATCATTCTCACCGCCCCGCAATGGCGGGTCGTGGGCTTCAGTTACCTTGCCCTCCAATTTTGAATTGTTGAAACTCACCTGAATTGTCGACCCTACATCTTCCTCCGGGCATGCGTACTCGATTTCAACACGGTACTTTCCACTCGCGCCCACTTCGGCATCCCAGGTGATGGTGTCGTTCACGTTCACCCAATTCCGGAAGAATGAACAATTGGGCCAGCGGTTCGATCGCTGGATAGCTCCATGGGCGAGCCCATCCCGAGCCGGAATTTGCGTGTATCTATAATCTGGATGAGCGATGATGAATGGCCGATCGTCTTGGCCATAGCCTTTCATAACGTTCTTTTTGAATCGATCGATAGCCGTTTGAAGACGTTTAGCCACGTCCGGCTTTTGTTGAGAAATGTCATTCCGTTGGCCAGGATCTCGATTAATGTCATAGAGACCACCGTCATCGCCCAAACGATATCGCTGATTACGAGCGCTGATCCTGTCTTTCCATTGATTGATGATGACCCGCCCTTTCCACTCGGGATTGTCCTCCAACAACAAAGGCTTCAAGCTCCTTCCATCCAGCCGCTTTTTGTTGACTGTCGGAATACCCGCTAGATCTGCCAATGTAGGATGCAGATCTATACCGGAGCCGATCTGCTTGACCACTTTCCCCTTTTCGAATTTAGCCGGCCACCGCATGTGCATGGCTGTGCGCACACCACCCTCATCGGTAGATCCCTTTCGTCCTTTCATATCCCCGTTCCAGCGAATCCCGTTCGGACCGTTGTCATGGAAAAAGACGACGATTGTGTTGTCGGCAATTCCCAGTTCATCGAGCTTCTGGAGAATCCTCCCAACATTCCAATCGATGTTCTCGCACATAGCTAACGCAGAGCGGAGGTGGGACATCACTTCCTTTTCCGGCTCGCGATTTCGCATGACGATTTCCTTGTCCTCGAAACGGTCCCAGAATTCATCCGGAACCTGCATGGGCGAGTGAGGAGTATTGTACGGTATGTAAGCGAAAAATGGCCTGTCCTTATTTGCCTCCATGAATTCCATGGCTTTGTCCGTAAGATCGTCGACGAGGAAGCCCTCGCCTTGCACGATCTTGCCATTGCGTTCGAGGGGCGGGGAAAAGTAGTCGCCCCAATGGCCGGATGCGAAACCATAGTATTCATCGAACCCCCGTCCATTAGGGTGGTAAGGGTACTGCATTCCATTGTGCCACTTGCCAAAAGCTCCCGTAGCGTAGCCGGCCGATCGGAAACTGTCGGCGATCGTTACTTCATCTAAGTCCATGCGCTCCCCTCCTTGCGAAGTGCTGTAGACGCCACTGCGAGCATGGTAGCGGCCTGTCAAGAACTCCGCCCGGGTCGGGGAGCACACCGCACATACATAAAATCGATCGAATCGAATGCCCTCCTGGGCCAGAGAATCGATATGCCGCGTATTCAAATTCTTGTTTCCATTAATACTCAGATCACCCCAACCCTGATCATCGGTTAAGATGACCACGACGTTCGGCCGGTCGGCGGCAATGGCCGAAGAGGCGACGAGTGCAGAGAAAAATAAGAAAAGGTATTTCTTCATGGATATCGCGAAGTTCAAAGTTGTTCAACTCTGGAGCAAGCAGGGGTCTCAGAGGTCATGCTTTCTACCATCTGTAAATAAGGGTTGCATCCAAGCGTAGAAATTCGCGCGACCTTGCGGCGCCTTCCGAGTGAACGTTACTTTAGCCCGAACATAGCTGTGAGTACTCGTCACATGGAAGCTCGCCTGAAGCCCTCGCGAGGATTCCAGGACCTCCCCTTCCGGTCCAATAAACTCGATTAAATAGCCTGCCTCGCCTCTATCGACGATGTGACCAACTACGAAGGAGCTAGACAGTTCCCGCTCAGTCTCCCTCTCATCCACCCTGAGCGAGATGCGCTGGCCGTCTACATTCGCCTCCTTCAAGATCACTCCACTGGTAGCATAAAAATCACCTCGCAAAATCGAATCTGTAATAGCATCGGGCGTTAATTCATTCGCCCTCGCCATCACCCAGCCCCTACCCGGATTTGAACGTTCGAGACTTAGGTCCTGGAAATGATGGGCATCATCGGAAGACACGCCGTAGATAAGCATACCGTCTGTTAGGAGTTCATCCCAAAGTTCCTCCACAGATATGTGTTCGTCGTCTCCAAAGTTGTTTACCGACGGATGACCATTGTAGAGCTCAAATAAGTGGAGTCCTTCAACCGGTCGTATATCGGAAGCCGTGTGCATGTAATGAAAGTTTGGATGGTTCAGAATGGTGTGCCCGTTTTGTTGCTTGGCTCCATGAACCTGCGCTTGGATGACCTGCGTCTTACTGGCGCCTGGGGGTTGCTGTAGCCGAGGATCGACGAGCCCATCAATATTGAGGGCCGTCGTATGCGCCATAAGTCCTCCCGTCACCTCTTCGCCGGGAATGAGAACGAAGTCCTCACGCCTATTGGTTGGCATCTTCACTGTCTTTGGATCTATGAATTGATTGTGTTCCGAGAGGACGAGGAAATTGTATCCCCGGTCATGGTACCATTTGGTCACTTCTTCCGGTGAAGTGTCTGCATGGCCGCACAAGACAGTATGGGCGTGAGTGTTGCCCTTATACCATGCCTTCTTCGAGCAACCGACGGTCAGGAATGCGAGAATCGCTGACAATGCAAGTAATCGTATTTGGGACTCCATGTTAAAATAAACTGCCTCCTAAGCTGGATAACGGATCGACAAATGACGACCCAAAAAAATGGCCGAATCGACTATTATTTGCGACCTGACCTAGATACTCGAAACTGGCGTGAAAAGCTCTTGAGGACACTTGCAATTAACGTATCCTATTGAATCGCCACATCCATTACGCTACGCAAGCTATTTACTAAAACCACCCACTACTCATGAAAGCCCTATCCCGTTTAGCAATTTCCGTCAGCCTCATTCTATCTTTCGCCCAGGTCCATGCCCAACAACAATCCGTATTCGATCAATGGGATACGAACAGTGACGGCTACATCGATAGATCTGAATTTCCGGATCGCTTTCCAGCCTCCCGATTCGACCAAGTAGACACGGATGACGATGGGCGAATTTCGCGAGCGGAAGACATCGCCTTTCGCGGGCGAAATAGGGCTCCCATACCGAGAGCTCAGTCTGCGAGTTCAAACCAAAACCCGAACTCGCAAATCCCTGCGGGTACTCGCGTCGATAAGGATATCATCTACGAGACAGTGAATGGCCGAGACCTTCCACTCGATCTCTATAGGCCTGCGAACGCGGATAAGCCAACACCTCTAATTATCTGGATACATGGAGGAGGATGGAGAGGTGGATCGAAAAGTAGGATCAACCGCTGTATAGGAATGCTCGAGCGCGGCTACGCTGTCGCCTCCGTCGAGTATCGGTTGAGCGGCGAAGCGATCTTCCCTGCTGCCGTTGAAGACTGCAAAGCGGCTGTCAGCTTCTTGCGATTGAACGCAAAGAAATACGGACTCGATCCCGATCGATTTGGAGCTTGGGGATCATCGGCAGGAGGACACCTCGTCGCCATGCTCGGAGTAACAAGCGATGTAGACACGTTCGACAACCATCCCGTAACCAGTAAAGCTTCATCCAAAGTTCAGGCGGTTTGTAATTGGTTTGGTCCTACGGATTTTCTTCGAATGAATGACTTTCCTGGAAGAATTGATCACGATGCTCCCGAGTCTCCCGAGTCTCGCTTTATCGGGGCTCCTATTCAGGAAAACAAGGAGCTCGCACAAAAGGCGAATCCAATCACTTACGTCTCTCCCTCCGATCCCCCGATACTCCACATGCATGGCGACAATGACCAATCAGTTCCCTTCAACCAAAGCGAGCTCTTGCACGCCGCTTTGCAGACGGCTGGAGTATCGACAGAATTGTATCGGGTGAAAAACGGGGGACATGGCTTTCGCGACTCGGTCGATAGCGCCGAATCGCTATTCGAACGCTCTGCCGCATTCTTCGATAGAAACCTAAAGTAGAGGACCACCCTTGGTTTACTCCCGTGGTCGATGATATGGCCGAAATATTCGATCGGTATCTGTAAGTACCACCTCAATACGCATCCATCAAATCCCCTACCCACCCCCAATTGGTGAACCTTCGCTTCTCCCATTTTCCCATTTTAATTCTGGCAATTTTCCTGGGCGGACTCTCTCAGGCTCAAGTCATAGAGCTCCAAGATAAGCGTGTTCTCATCTTGGGAGATTCAATCACCCAAAACGGAACCTACGTAAGCTTCGTTTCCTATTTTCTTCAGAAACGAAATCCAAATTTCAATTACGATATCGTTAGCATCGGCTTAGGAAGCGAAACGGTTGCTG
>JAYZHU010000135.1:0-10433 GCA_036166175.1 Verrucomicrobiota bacterium
GATGCCAATGCTGATGATCAGTGGGCAGAAAACCATAAAAACGAGAAATTAAGGGCAGTTTCAAATAGTGGACGTGGTCAGCCTGATCAAACCTCTAACGAAAATGTCCCTCCAAATCGTCCGCGGGATTACCACACCTAGCCTCGTCAGGGAAGCCTTCCGCGTGAGCCGGGAGGAACGGCCCGGAGCCGTTTATCTGGAGCTAACCGAAGATATCGCCGGAGAGGATACCTCACAGGGCCTTTTCTAGAGCAGTTCGGTCCGCATTCCTCACACTGACACCGAGAGTCTCGTGCAATCAGTCAGTCTCTTGAGAGAAGCAAAATGACCATTGCTGCATATAGGAGC
The DNA here is from genome assembly GCA_036166175.1 of Verrucomicrobiota bacterium. GTDB lineage: Bacteria > Verrucomicrobiota > Verrucomicrobiia > Opitutales > Opitutaceae > Pelagisphaera. The sequence continues at coordinate 349 of JAYZHU010000135.1, forward strand.
AGGCGTTAATTGGAAGTGCACCAAGGAGGCCCTGGAGAAATTTATCGACGAAACGGGCATCTACTTTTTCGGCACGCAAATGAGCATGGGTGTGGTTGACGAACGCTATGAGCACTTTCTGGGAACCGAACGTCTGGACTTGGAACCGGCGGCATCCCCCTCACCATGAGGGACATGACACAAGAGTAGCTGTTCGTTCTCAAATCGGCTTCGCTGTGAGCTGCATTTGAGAAGCCCTAGGCGCAAATGAAATCACCGCAGGAGCGAGTTTAACCAGCGGTTTCAGAACAGCCAGTATTGCGACTAGCGGGATAAACCCGCTCCTACAATCGATTCCATCTCGGTCTGAGACTGATTCTACCTCTGTATTTCAATCGTCAAGAATCAGACGTAACGTATTGAAAAGGTGCTTCGCGATTAACCGATGGCCATCCTCGTTCGGGTGAATGCCGTCGCTAAGGTTGTACTCCCGCTCACCGCCAACGCCTTCCAACAAGAAAGGTATGAGGTCCGCGTTCAGCGTTTCCGCGACTTCTGGATACAGATTTCTGAAGGCTTCCGTATAGCGTTCACCCAAATTCGGCGGCATTTGCATACCTGCTATGACGACTCGAATATCCGGATACTTCGCTCGGGCCTTCTTGGCAGTTTCGATTAAGTTTGCTCGCGTGTTCTCGAGATCGATCCCACGAAGACCATCATTGCCGCCCAGGGCGAGCACGAAAACATCGACGGGCTGGCGAAGCGCCCAATTTACACGCCGAAGACCTCCGGCAGTGGTTTCACCGCTCACTCCAGAGGGAATGACCTTCCATGAAAGCCCGTTATCGTCTAAGAGACCTTGTAGCGCCATCGGATAAGACGCTTCGTAGTCCACACCATATCCAGCCGTCAGGCTGTCCCCGAAAAACATAATCGTCTTTCCAGAATCCTTCTCGCCTTCGGATAAAGCGAAAGGGGCGATGAGAACAAATAGAACCAAAAGCGGCCTTGGCGTTGGCATACCCTAAAGAACACCGGTTTCCCCCGATGGTTTCAAGCGCCGAAGAAAAAACGCTGAAACCTTCTCTCCAGAGGAGCCGTTTTCGACTCTGGAATTGTCCAACGGCATTGCGAACTTGCCAGAGGACCCATTTTAAATGAAACGAGACTCTGACAGATGATGAACGACGAAACGGTCCTAAGTTTGGACAAGGTAAGCAAAACATTCAGCAGTGGCGATCGCTCTCTGGAGGTTCTCAAGCAGAGCAGCTTCAATGCCCGAGCCGGGGAATCCATCGCCGTGGTGGGCCCTTCCGGAAGCGGCAAAACGACACTGCTAGGAATTTGCGCCGGGCTCGATACGCCGACATCAGGCGAGATCAAACTCAATGGCGTATCGCTAGGCGAACTAAGCGAGGATCAACGATCCGATGTTCGAAACCGCTTTGTCGGTTTTGTTTTTCAGAACTTCCAGCTGCTACCAACTTTGACCGCCTTGGAGAACGTCATGGTTCCTCTAGAGCTGAGAGGCTTGGGCGATGTCGAATCAGAAGCGAAGGACCTACTGAAAAAAGTGGGCCTAGGCGAGCGTTTCGACCACTACCCAGTTCAATTGTCGGGCGGCGAGCAGCAACGGGTTGCCATTGCCCGGGCCTTCATTAACCGACCTAGAATTCTTTTCGCTGATGAGCCAACAGGTAATTTGGATTCGGATACAAGCCACTCAATCGTAGATCTGCTTTTCGAACTGAACCGCAAGTCTGGAACAACGCTCATTTTGGTGACCCACGATCGAGAGCTTGCCAGCAAGACCGATCGCGTACTGAGGATCGACAACGGCAGTGTAATGGAGGAACCGTGAATCCCGATTCTGCTCAACCTAATCGGCGAAAGCCATCACTTGCCTGGATACTTACGATGGCCTGGCGCGATACGCGCCGCACAAGAGCGAAACTAGCCTTATTCGGCTTTTCTGTTATTTTCGGCGTCGCGGCTTTAGTCGCCGTCAATTCGCTGCGGGCCAATCTCGAAAAGGAAGTCGATCGACAATCTCGAGCCTTGTTAGGGGCCGATTTGGAATTCCGCAGCTCAGACCCTTTTGACGAGGATACGGAGGCTTTTATCGGTTCCTTGGACGCCCTGGATGAAGCCAATGACCTTCGCCTGTCGACCATGGCCTATTTTACCAGTTCTGATCAAACAAGACTCGTTTCTCTCCGAGCTTTGGAAGGCGGTTTTCCCTGGTACGGGGAATTGGAGACACGCCCAGCAGGCTTGAACTTGGATCCTGATCAAGGACGTGTCGCCATCGTAGAGGAATCCTTAAAAATCCAATACGATCTAGAACTGGGCGACGAGATACGCATTGGTCAGTCCGACTTTCGGGTTCTAGGTGAAGTATTGCGCCTGCCCGGCGAGTCCTCCTATCGCAATTCCTTTTCTCCGCGCATTCTCATTCCTTACGCCTACTTGGAAGAAACAGATCTTCTAGGTTTCGGAAGCCGTACAACCTTTCGCCGTCGGCTGGTGTTCGAAAACGGGGTTGATGTGGATTTGGAGTCCGCCCTACGAGCGAATGAGCGGCAACTGGGCCGAAACGGTATTCGATATGATACCGCTGAGGAGGAAAAGGAAGACATCGGGAACATGCTTAACGAGATGACGAGTTATTTGAGCCTCGTTGGTTTCGTCGCCTTGTTGCTGGGCGGGGTGGGAATCGCCGGAGCCGTGCAAGTCTACTTAAAGGAGAAATCGGCCTCCATTGCCATCCTCCGTTGTTTGGGTTGCTCGGGCTTGACCGCTATGATGGTTTTTTGCGCTCAAATCGTAGTTGTAGGATTTGCTGGCTGTCTCGTCGGATCGATACTGGGTGTAGCGACTCAGGCAATCCTTCCTCAAATCGTCAAAGCCTTCCTTCCTTTCGATCTCCCCTTTGAAATCGTTTGGCCAAGCTTGTTGGAAGCTTTCCTATTCGCCTGGGCCTTGACGCTCTTGTTTGCTCTCCTACCTCTGCTGCCTTCCCGAAATCTCTCGCCGATGAGGGCGATTCGATCGTCGAGTGGCTTGGACGGAAACAGACGAGACTGGCTTGTGTGGCTGGCCTCAGCATCTATTGGAAGCCTGACGCTTTGGTTCTCAATATTGCAGACCGATGATCTCAAGGAAGCTGCTGGCGTGTTCGGAGGGATTCTCATAGCAATTGCCGCCCTAGCGGGGATAGGGCTGGCTTTAAGAAAATCCTTGAAGGCAGTAACCCCTAAGTCGCCGTCATTCGTATGGAAGCAGGGGATCAGCAATTTGTATCGACCAAACAATCGCACCGTGTCGCTCATCGTCATGATCGGTATGGGCGCCTTTCTAATCTACACGCTCTATCTTTGCGAAACCAGTATTCTAAAGAGAGGGGAAATCAATGATCAGGATGACAAGCCTAACACCGTCTTCTTCGACGTGCAGTCCGATCAGGTCGATACCGTGAAAAGCATTGTCGATCGTCTTGGGGTCCAGCTCAAATTTCACGATCCGATGGTTACGATGCGCTTGACCCATCTGCGCTCAGAACCGGTCGGCCAGCTGCGACGAAATCGCGAACTGGAAGGCTGGGCCCTATCACGTGAATACCGAAGCACTTATCGCAGTGAACTGCGGGCCCACGAACCCATCGTGGAGGGGGAGTTCGTTTCACAGGCCAATTTAGGCGGAAACGAAGCCATCCCCATTTCCGTCGAAGAGCGTATCGTTGAAGCTTTGAAATTAGAGTTGGGCGATCTCATCACTTGGGATGTTCAAGGGCTGCCGATCGAAACAGTCGTCACCAGTATCCGAAAAGTGGATTGGCGACAGATGCAGCCGAATTTCTTCGTCGTATTCCCTAGTGGAATACTAGAAGAAGCTCCAGCGAACCACATTCTAGCCGCTAAAGCGCAAGGAATCGAGACCATCACGGCTCTCCAAGGCGAGGTCGTCAAAACCTTCCCCAATGTCTCCGCGATCAATCTTAGCATGGTCCTGGAGTCGCTCAGGGAGATTTTCGACAAAGTGGGCTTCGTAGTCCGCTTTATGGCTTCCTTCACCATACTCACCGGCATTGTCGCCCTCATAGCCACTGTGTTGACCAGTCGCTATCAACGCATGAAGGAAAGCGTTCTGTTGCGCTCGCTCGGAGCTAATACGGCCCAGGTACGCAAAATCATGGCGGTCGAATATTTTCTGGTGGGCGGTTTGGGTAGCGCTGCCGGAGTCCTGCTATCTCTTGGTGGCGCCTGGGCCATGACTCACTTCATATTTAAGATCGAACTCTATGTACCCTGGGGCATCACCTTCGCTTCCATCGCCCTAATTGGCTTCCTCACCTTAGTTACCGGTATGCTCAATAGCATGGGGATAGCCAAACGCCCGCCAATCGAGGCTTTGCGTTACGAGTAGGGGGGTCGCCTAACAAGGGTAGGGAGGACTGGCTCAGTCCTCCAGTTTACGAAAAAGTAGCTCAGGCATCCTGCCTGTACATGAAGATACAGAAGAACAGGCTAGAAGCCTATTCTACCTTTTTGTCCGCCCCGCTTGCGCCACCTTAGCCAACTTGCCGTAGGCGTGAGACCGCCCGCTAACAGAAAGAGCAACAAATCCCTAGCTTGCTTAAATTCGCCTAAAGACAATTTGCAGGGCGAAAGCTATAGCCGGTCCGATTCTGGTCTTGCTCCCAGGGATTTCTTTCCAGTCGATTGGCATCATCTCTAGAGCGAGTCCTTCCTTTTTAGCGTTGGCGATCAATTCCAGATCAAATCCATAGCCGTTTTGCCGGAGCTGATTACGTAGCTTGGAGAAAAACGCTGCAGGTACCGCCTTAAGCCCACATTGCGTATCCCTTATCCGTATACCATAGAATATCTTGAGGAGCGTGTTAAATGCTTTGGCGACGATTTTTCGGGAAAGCGCTCGTTGAATCTCTCGGCCCGCGTCTGGCTCCCGCATTGCTACAAGTAACGAGGACTTATTCTCCAGTGCGTCCAATCGTTCAAGGAATCGCATGGTTTCGCTCGCCGGAGCCGCTCCATCCGCGTCTACGAAGGCTAGAAAATCGAAGTCATTTGAAGCATCCCATCCGGCCCGAATTGCCCCTCCCTTACCCAAGTTCCGATCCAGGAGTATCGGTTCTCGAACGAAGGGGTAGGCAGGCATCAGCGAGCGGGCGAAATCTTTAAGAGCCTTCTTTTCCTCCGGTGTGGATCCATCGTCCACCAGCTGAATCTCGGCCTCGGCCTTGCTCGCTTTCAAGAGCTCGCAAAGCTCCGGGAGAAAGCGCGGCAAACGCAGGCTTTCATTGAAACAGGGTATGACCAGCAGCGTACTCATAATCCACCAATCTCAGTATTAAAAAACGAGCCGTGATAGTGCCCTGTTTCTTCCGAGAACACGGCGAAAGAAAGGCCATCTTCTTGCCGGCATATCGATTCGATATCCTTGTTTCCAAGTACTAATCCCGCGGTGCTAGCTGCATCGGCCAGGGAGCCGGTTCCGGCCACGGCATAACTGCGCTTCCAAGTAGATTGCCCTCCCTCAGCAGGGTCGATAATATGGCTCTCTTGAAAGAGCTCTCCTGAACTGCCTATAGCTGAACCCGGGGCCAATACAATCGACTTTACGCACGAATTGTATCCAATGTTTAGAACCCATTTCGCAATATCTTCATCCCGCTCCAAAGCGAGTAGCGTGGAGCCGCCCGAGTCGAGCAGTCCTGACTCGATCTCCCAATTTTGAAATAGAGTCTTTAGGCAATCCAATGCGAAGCCTTTACCGATCCCACCGAAATCAAGCAGGGGACCCATACGCAATTTTTTCACTCGATTCGATTCCGGATCCAAGGAAATGACAGGGTCGCTGGTTCCACAATCTAAAGATTCGATATCCTTCAAATGCGGCAGGACAGGGCGTTGACCTTTAGCATCAATAGCTAGTTGGCCGAGAAAGGGATCGAATGCTCCACCCAATCTTTGGCTAGCGTCGAAGGCCGCGAGCAAGCAATCCACCATAGTTTGGGAAACGGTAATTTCTTCGCCTTCATGGGCTCGATTGATACGCGTTGTATCGCTGTGTTCGATATAGAGGCTCAGTTGCGATTCCAGATTGGCCAATAGCTCCTCCGCCTCCATCACCGCCGAATCCAGGAGATTGCTCGATTCGGTCGGCAAATGGAAACTGAATATCGTGGCCATCGCTTCACAAGAGTATGATCGGTAGCCGGCCATATCCCGATCCATCAATGAGATCGCTATAGCTTCATCAGTCATCTTGACTACCGAGTTTCCATAAAAGTGTCCCAAAGCTCATTTCTTATCCAGCATTCGAGCAACACGTTTTCTCGAAGCCCATGGTACTCCGGTATGTGCGTGGCTGAAAGAGTCGGTGGCAATTCACCAACCAGTCCCACCACGACATCCAATGGTGGCGTTTGTCCAGGATCCATCCAATAGCCCACGGTGTCATTGTCCCTCAGATACCATGGCAACGGCCAAGCATTGTCATTTCCCCCAACTGCGATTGTTAATTGCCCCTCGGGATCCAAGGCTTCCAAATCGGCGATCCGGTCGACGAGTTTCTGAAATTGAGGGGATGTGTGCTGGTAGATGTATGGGTTACGGGCGTCAGCCGCGTATCTATTGGCAAGTTTCGTTAGCTTATACTGAGCAAAAAGACAGTAGAGCGAAACGCCGATAACAATTACGCGGATCCAGCCATTGGAGTAGCGAACGTATAGAAAACGGATAGCCAATCCCGCAGCTAGAGCTAAGGACGCATAACTCGACAATGCTAGCCACGGAGTCTTGTAAGGGATTGTCGAGTACAGCAGAAGACATAGGAATCCGTAGAAAATCCCGATTTGAATCCTGGGATCCAATGACCGGCGATCCACTATGGTTACTATCAGACCGGCAAACGAAAGGATGAGAAAGAGCACCTCTCCCCAACGAACACCTTCGGCAGTATGCGGCCACATGACAGACAAGTAGTAGAAGAAAGGTTTTTCGTGCCCCGCCCCCTGCGAGCGTTCGGCATAGTTGATAAAGGCCTTAAAGCTATCGCCGAGCTGACTGAAATCCTTGAAACCGCTTGAGTAGAATAAGACCCAGATCAAAACGAAGGATCCAAGGCCCGCTGCGAGATTCGGCAAACGAGCCGCCTTTTGCCAGCTTCCTAATCTTCTGTTTGGAGGAAATGCGATAAACACGGAAAGAGCAATCGCAGCGATATGGATAATGGCCGTCTCCTTAGTGACGAAAAACGCGCCTGTCCAGAGACCTACGATGGCAGCCCGAACAGGCGATTGCCGATCCCAAAAAGTAAAATATGAATACAGCAGGAAAAACCCGATTAGAACAAACAAAGCTTCCTGGACGAAATAGGCCCCATAAATGACCGGCAACGGCGAAATGGCCACAAAAGCGCCCCCCAGCAAAGTCGTAAGAGAGACTTCCCACAGCAAAGTGAACAGGAAAATCATAAGACCGACACTCGCCAGAATCGGCAATAAGCGTAGACTTACTCGACCCAACTCGGCGCTTTCTATGCCCAATCCTTTGTTCAAGGCCGATGCGAAATAGTAGAGCAGAGGACCGTGCTTATCTTCCGGGTCATACCGATATTCGCCTGTCTCCATCAATTCCCAGAGTTGATAGGCTTGCACTGCTTCATCCGAATGAAGGATCCGCGCCTGAGCGTTCTCGATCCGCAGAAAGAGGCCGCAGACGATCACGGCAATGCAGGCAATGCCATATGAAGGTAGAATGCTTGTTTTTGGTAATTCGATAGCAGACTGCTTTTTGAGTTAACGAGAGCCCAACGTTCGAGAGAATAAGGCTGTAGGGCAAGCCCCGAGGGAATTAAAGAGGGCAAGGGATATTCTAGCGCCCAAATGAGAAGTAGCACAGGCATCCTGCCTGTACATGGAAATATGGAAAACCGCCTAGAAGCCCATTCTACCATTCTTATGCGATCGGAGATCGCATGCCACCCAGAGTCGCAAAAAAACGCGTCTAGGAAACTTCCCGGACGCGTTTCGCAAAAATGGTTCTTCGGACTCGACTAGTTCGCAGCCCCAAACACTTCGACTTCGACAAAGTGATTCATTTCGTTGCTGGTATTGCCTGCTCCGTAAATCCGGACATAGCGGCCCTTCGATTCCTTTGCATCGACAAGCTTGCCTTCATTGGTCTCCAAGTAGGCTTTATCGTCACCCTTACCAAATCCAGAGGAATTATCGTGGTCGTTATTGAAAACGGTCTTAACGCCACTTTCGAAGGACTCGTCATCGGAAATCTGCACAATCACGTCGTGATACGCTCGCTTCTGCGTGTGGAAGTGCCAAATACCAACGCCGTAAATTGTCGCAGAACTTTCCAGGTCGATCTGAATCCACTGCGTTCCTGGAGCCAGCTCAACGAAGTAGCCTTCTTCCGATTCCTTGTCACCATCAGTAACATAGTCGAGACCGCCAATAATCGGGAAATCATCGCTGGATGTGACTTCTTTACCGCCCGCCAGATTGGATACTCCTTCCGGCGCCATTATTATTGGAGGAGGCGTTCCAGGAGTTTCCAGGTGAGGCAGGTTCACCTGAACCGGCGTGCCGATCAGGAACGGCGGTGGAAATTCGAGAGCCAGCGGCTTTTTCCCACCGTGGTGGGCGGCGAAAGCCGAAATGGATATCGCCCCGATGGCGATAAGCGAAATTAGTTTGGATTTCATAATATTGGTCTTTCTAATTTTTGTCAGTACTTCTGGATACTCTTACACTTTGAAATCGTCTTCGGTGAATTCGATTGCCTTGCGAGCGGCAACGGCTTCGTTCACTCGGAAGATAGCCATTTCGCTTTTAAACGTGTGTTCCCCGTCCGAGTTCAACTTGGCCTTGCCATTAATGGCCGCAAAGAAGTTCTCCAAGTGGGGCGTGTGCGGCTTCTTGTCCAACACGATCGGAATGTCGTAGGCGTCAGGCGGAGCGGACTCGCGCACGTCAACCTTGGTCTGAACTTTGGCTGCTGCAGCTTCTTCCTTTCGGATGAATCCCTTGTCGGCCCATCCGTCCCAGTCGGGAGCGCCCGCTTCGCGATACATCTTAGTGAAGGCAGGATTTTCCGACATGCGCATTGCGCCTTCGTCACCCATGAAATACTCATAGTATCCGCCGCCGGCACCGGTTGTCGCCAAGGTTTGGTAAAACGCGCGAGCAGGGCCATTTGGCGTGTCATACTCATAGAGAACCATCACGTTGTCATACCATTCGCGACCTTGGAAATAATCATTGCCTCCACTGGCCATGACGCTCTTTGGTAGAGAATTGAAAAACCAGTTGAAGACATCGATTTGGTGAGATCCCAAGTCAGAGATTGGGCCGCCGCTTAAGTCGCGGAACCAACGCCAATTCAGGAACTGCTCCATATTTTCGAATCCATTTTCCTCGAGGACGGCCTGGTCGACGGCGATCCTCGGATTCACTTCGCGAAATGGTTTCGCTGAACGATTCCATTGTCCGTTCGCTGTCGTATAGCGCCCAAGCAAATTTGCCCGCATAGTGAGATTGTGATAGGCGTGCAGATAGCGTGGATTGCTTCGGCGTTGGTGGCCAATTTGCAACAACTGCCCTGTCTCCTTAGCGGTTCTCACCATCGAGCGAGCCTCGTCCGGCGTCTTGGCCATCATCTTCTCGCAATAGACATGCAGCCCAGCTTCCAAGCAGGCATTCGTGTGACGAGCGTGCCAAAAGTCAGGCGTGGCAATAATAACCGCATCCAAGTCTAGTTCATCCTTGGCGGCGATTAATTCGCGGTAGTCGAAATACCACTTCAAACCGGGATTATGGGTGCGCAATGCGCTACGGCATTTCCCAATACTGTTCTTCCAAATGTCAGCCACTGCCACGATGTGGAAGGGCGAATTGGGTATTTCCAGCATGGAGGTCGTTAGAACCTCGCCCTGCTTGCCATAGCCTAGAATGGCCAAATTGATTTTACCATTGGGCGAGGACTGGGCCTTCATAATCGAAGGGGCAAGTAGGATGCCCCCACTAGCGAGGGCGCCCGTCTTCAGAAATTGGCGACGGCCAACTG
>JAYZHU010000136.1:0-14193 GCA_036166175.1 Verrucomicrobiota bacterium
CATTCAATTTGCTTACGATCACACGGGCGGAAAGGCCTTTACAGGATCCGACTCATTCGTCGGATGGTATTTCGACGACATAGAATTGACAGGTGTGCAAAGCATAAACGCATTCGCTACCTCCGATTTCATTTCTGATACCGACACCTTTGACTTCACTGCATCCACGCTTGGCGATGTTGCACTCCAAGCCCAAGGTATGCTGCATGGCGTCTATGAAATGGAGTGGGGAGAGGTTTTGTCTATCACGGCCGCTGCTTCTATCGGAACCGTCGCAGCAAACGACGATACGAACTCTATCGATGAGGGCGAAGCTTCAGTCAGCGGATCCCTGTTAACGAATGACGAAAAGCCGGCCGACGAAACCCTCACTGTCGACCGCGTCAATGATGATACGGGCAATGTTGGTACTCAAATTTCTACTACGTACGGTACGCTTACGATTTCCGCTAATGGCTACTACACCTACGCGCTCGACAATGCCAACGCGACAGTCATGGCCTTGGGCGATGGAGAATCCCTGCAAGACAGCGCCACCTACCGGGCAATAGATGGTCAGAATCAATCCGACTCCGCTACGCTAACTATCACTATTAACGGGATGGATGTCACGGCAGGCGATGACGAAGATGCTATCGATGAAGGCGGAAGTTATGTAACGGGATCGCTCCTTGATAACGACGGTGCTCCAGATGGAGAAACGCTTACGGTAACGCAGGTGAATGGCGAAACCGGCAATGTAGGCACTCGCATCAAGACGGACCACGGATATTTGGTAATCGCTCCCGATGGTAGCTACGCGTACCAGGTCGATAACGACGATCCAGATGTCGCTAATCTAAACGACGGCGAATCCATAGAAGAGGTTTTCCTCTACACGATTGAAAGCTCGCAAAGCGAGGTTTTCCTCTACACGAATGAAAGCTCGCAAACCAATGGAGACAAGGCCTCGTTGAGAATCGTCATCAATGGAGCTACAACAGTGGATTCATCAGGGACTTCTCAAGTCGTCAACATATCCACTAGATCCAAGATTCTAGCGGGCGATTCCGCGATGATCGCCGGATTCACAGTCTTTGGTAGCGACCCGCTCGATGTAACTATTGTATCGGAAGGGCCTAACCTGGCTGGCAGCCTGAGCGGGGCGATCGAGAATCCGACCATCGAGCTATTTAAGACCGACTTCAGCATAAATCCACCTACATCGAGTTCGGTAGATATTCCCCAAAATCCGAACGCAGTATGGGGAGGATCCACTGAGCTTTCAGACGCTATGGTTCTCGTTCGCGGAAGATCTCTGCCAATCGATTCTTTGGATGCGGCCATGCGGGCCACCTTGACCCAAGGAGTTTACACATTGATCGTTAAAGGTGTGGACGACGGAACGGGCATTGGAACGGTGGAAGTGTACGATGAGTCCTATAAGAATGATCCCGACGCGGATGCCACGCTATTTAACATCGCCACCCGCGCATTTGTAGGTTCTGAGCAAGATTCAGCCATGATTGCGGGATTCACCGTCATCGGCGACAAGCCTCAGAAGGCCCTGATTCGGGCCCAGGGACCGGGGGTTGCCCTTCCTGCAGGCACGACAGCCCTACCCAATCCGAACATCAAAGTAGTGGAAACGTTCCCAAGCACGGTTGACCTGCACGAGAACGACGATTGGGGCGACGCGGAGAACAATATAGCGGAAATCCTTCTCGTTGCCGCCGCGGTCAATTCCCAAGACTATGTAATCGGCAGTCCCAACTCCGCCATGGTCGTAGACCTCGAGCCGAACCGCGTCTACAGCGTGATCCTATCGGGAGGCCCTGGAGAAAGCGGCGTAGCCCTTGTCGAGGTATTCGCTCCCTCCGACCTTTAAGCCGGTGGGGGCCAAATGCCCTACGATTCAGTTTATGAGGCATGGAGGATCGGCTCTATCCTCCAGCCTTCAATTATGGAGCACCACGCCGGTCCTCCCTACCTTGGAAGTTAGATATTCTACTATCTTTCCTACACCAAACCATATCATGGACGTGGAAGCACACGATCCACACTGAGTGGACCGATACCACCCTCGGAAGATCCGGATTGTCCGCCCGCAGTTCGGGTGCTTGTCAGATCAGATCAACTGCAGAGAGGTGGGCTCGATCTTGGTTCAACGTAGCTCACTACCCTGAGCTTGTAGAAGGGCTGGGGCTCTTGCTCGACCAAGTTCGCTCCCAATAAGCGATTGGCATGCATGATGAGTGGCTTGATACTGGCCATTATGCGGGTTTAAGTGTTGCTGAGTGAAGTGAGTCGTTTTGGCGTTTCCGCCATCTCAAATCTCGGCTTCTTTCGCCTCAGCTTTAGCCTCAGACACTTTTTCCCACAAAAGTTCTTTAAGTTCGGGTATACCTTCCTCGGTAAGACAGGAAATAGGCTGAATATCGACCGAATGCTTGGCTTTAAATCGCTTAAGATTGTCCGCAGAAGCCTCCTCGTCCATTTTGTTAGCGAAGACGAGCCTTGGCTTAGCCAGCAGATCTGGATCATAGGCACCTAGCTCTTCAATTAGTTGCTCATAATCATCGATCGGATCCCGACCATCGATCCCCGACGAGTCGATGATCAATGTAAGAAGAAAGCATCGCTCAATATGTCTGAGAAATCGGTGACCCAATCCTCGATTGTCACTAGCTCCTTCTATAAGTCCCGGAATATCAGCTAATTGAAGCCTTTGGTAACTCTCTGGATAGTCGATCACTCCTATCTGCGGATGCAGCGTAGTAAATGGATAGGCTGCCACCTTGGGACGAGCATTGGTTATCATGCTTGTAAGCGTCGACTTACCCGCATTGGGGTAGCCAACCAGGCCAATATCAGCAATGCTTTTGAGCACTAGCGAAAATTCGCCTTTTTCGCCAGGTTCTCCTGGGTTTGCCCGTTTTGGAGCCCGGTTCACCGAACTCTTGAACTTCTTATTCCCCCAGCCGCCATTGCCACCTTCCAAGAGAGTCTTCTTCTCTCCATGCTCTAGAATTTCCGCAACCACATTGCCCGTGTCCAGATCCGTAACCACCGTACCGGGAGGCACGTAAATCAAGCAATTCTTCCCTTGAGCTCCATTCTGGTCCGAACCCCTTCCATGCTCGCCTCTACCCGCAGCCCAGTGAGGCTGGAACCGATAGCGCGTCAAATTGTTTTCATTGTCTGAACCTTCGAGAATCACATCTCCCCCTTTGCCGCCATCCCCACCATTGGGTCCACCAAAAGGCTCGAACTTCTCTCTACGAAAACTGACGCAGCCCCGACCTCCATCACCAGCTTCTGCCTTGATCTTGGTTTCGTCTACGAACATGGCGACCAGGCAATAGTGGCCTTTTCGAAAAAGCAACCCTTGCAAAACAACTGAATTCGCTGATGAGGTCCTCTGAAAGAGCCAATACCATCCGCCCCAAACATGAGAAAATGGTATATTCCAGACCTAATTCACTTCATATACCTCTATGAGACTTATGCCCGAGCTGTCATCGTCTCCATTGACTAATGCTGTGTAAAGCCCGGGCTCCAGCCACACCAGCAAGGCAGCATCCTTAGAACCGAGAACGAGAGGAAATGCCCCGGCGTTTTCGAACGCCGACATAAGAAAACGGGCAGGGCCTTGAACGGAGCGATCTTCTACGAAGGGCGCCGACCCTTCGCTCCAGTCATCATTGGAAACAATTGGCTGGCTTCCTTCATAGACCGCGATGACAGGGTCCCCCAGAGGATCACTCACTCCAAATGCCGCTAAACCCGGTCCGATTGCTCGAATGAGGACCTTTTTCGGTTCGGATCCAATGACTACGAATCCCGCAATCAGCGGAATCGATTGCCCTTCAACGAAACCGCGAGTAGATACATTAAATAAAGCCCGATTGGGTTCACTAGCGCTATCGAATATCTCAAAGAGACCTTCCCCTTCGAGACTATCGGATTCCAGGAAAACGGTGTACAATCCAGGATCAAGCGTTCCCAAATAGACCGCGTCCTTGCTCCCCAATGACAACGGAGAAGCCCCCACTCTTGCAGCGAACTCCTGTAAGGCCTCGAGATCGCCGTTCGTTTCCCAGTCATCGTTTTCCGCGATGATTTCCGACCCGCGAAACACCTTGAGAGCAGGATCGTCCACGAAGGAACTGACGCCCCTGTTGGCTAAGTCAGGCCCCAACCCTCTTATGAGCACTTGACGCGGGTCTTCGCCGTAAAGCGCAAATCCGCCGATTAAGGTCTTCTCTCCCGTAGAAGCGATTCCTCGAGCCGATAGATTCACATAGCGGTTTTCCGAAGCACGGTCCTCATTTTTCAAATGCATCGCTGCGGTTTCAAGAGATCGTGTTATCGTACCCTCTACCGATTGATATCCATCAACAACTGCTCCCTTAATCGAAGCTCCAAACTCCGACTCTAAAGTAAAGGCGCCCGCTTGATCTATTATCCCCCTGGCTAAATCGAGCTCGTTCCCATTGAGCCAAACAAACACGCTTCCATCAGGACGAATGCTCAACTCGATGGATTCTCCTGCCTTGCCTATCAAACCACCCTCAAAAAACCCTTCAACCTCCAAAACGCTGGCAGGCTCCTGCTTGGGTTCGCCAGCGAACTGGATATCTATACCGGATATATTTCCGACTATCCCTTCATCGATCTCGCCCGATATGACCTGATCGAGCTCATTCGATGTTCTGAATTCGCCAAAGGCATTTATGGCAATCGGTTCCCTCGATCTGGAGAATCCGCGATCCGTATCCAAAACCGTGATGTAGCCGGATCGCTCATCTTCTCCAACTTCAATCCACACGGTTCCTCCGGAATCGGTTGTCCCAGTATAAACCCCGGAGCTCATTTGAGGAGGATCCAGAAGAAGATCGTATAAGAAATAGCGAGTGCCCATCACGCCGTTAACCTGCAAGCGAATTACGGTATTCACTTTTTCACTAGCAGTAATCTCCCACGCATTGGATCCGTTATCGCCAAGCTCTAATCCATCCAATTGTTCAGTCAGCGACCAATCAAATTCGCCATTAGGAACTTCTCCAGTATCGGAACGAAATTCCAGCGTTACCCGATCAACGGAACCGGCCTCGACTCTTTCTGTAATTGAAAACTGGCTCCAATAGGCGGCGGCATAGCGGGCAGACAATGATGAAACCTCCGTCGAATCCAATATCCGATCATAGACACGAACCTCATCCATTTGACCGTCCCAAGCGCGATCCCCTGCCCCCCTGTCTCCGAGAAAGCCTTCACCTCCACCGAGGGTTTGAGTACCGACCGGCAGTCGCTGAACCCTCACAGTCTGTTCTTCACCATTGATATAAAGTCTAGGCGTATTGGTATTTTCCCTACTATCGTAACTGGCGAGCACGTGCAGCCATTCGCCTTCAACAACCGTATCAGGAAGGGAATTCCATACTCCGAATTCCAAGTCGCGATTCGAATAGAACTTAAGCGTATTGGCATTTCCATCAGGGCTACTTGGTACCCCGCGAGATGAGAAGTACAAATAATAGTCCGGCATGTTAACAATGCGCGGATGCGGACTCGACAGCAAATCGTCTGACCTTACGAAGGCCGAGATCGTCACAACCGAAGGCGCCTGAGCATCAAATCGTACCCTGCTGGAAGACCCCGAAAAATCGAGGCCTTTGCCAAGAGGAGCCGCCACTCGGCTCGCGCCTTGAAACTGACCATTACCCAGGCCTGCAGAATCAAATAATGATGAGCCGGAACCCTCCATTTCCCAGGAGTGTATCAATCCCTCTTGTACGTCACCTGCACCGCCAACTACGAACTGTTTAAATATTTCTCTAACGACTCCGCTCTTAATAGCAGCAATCCTGACTCGGAAAAACCCTTCCTGAGTGAAATTGAAGACATAGCCGCCTTCTGGCCTTTCAACCACTTCGATCCCTTCCGCCGCATTCACCACTTCAACGCTCAGTACTGCGTCCTCCAACGTCTGAACCTCTAGCTCTACCGGAACTCGTGTGTCCGGAAGCAAAATCAAGTGCCCCGGGTGACTAGGAGTCTCCAATCTAAAGTCTTTCAATTCCGGATTTAACGCGGCCAACAAATCTAATCGCCCCCCCGTAACCGTCTTGCCCAGCATACTTTCAAAAGGTGTAGCTGTTTCTAAAATACGAGTTTTAAGTTCAGCACCGTTAAGTTCCGGCTCCCTAGATGCCAATAACGCTACTGCCCCAGCAACGATCGGAGACGCCATCGAAGTCCCTGTCAGAAATTCATAATCATCGTTATTGCTAGTCGAGTAGATTTCCTGACCTGGAGCAGCAAGATCAACGCTCACCTGACCGAAATTCGTTCCATTGGACAATTCGTCGCCTTGGGTCGAATTCGCTACTGAAATGACGTTGCTTTCTGGAAAACCAGCCGGGAACTGGGAGTTGCCGGGAGCGTCGATATCTTCTCCGCTATTTCCAGCCGCTGCCACGAATACGATACCCAAATTCTCATGGGTTTGGATTTCTCTTCGGGCTATATCATTTGGCGCCGTAGAGCCGTACGAATTATTTGTGGCGACAACCTTGGTGCCCAAGTTCCACATCTTGGATACGTATCTAAGCGATTCTGCGATTGCGGAGCTGGACAGGCCTCCAGAATCGCCGACTTTCAGCGGCAGAATTTTGATATTCCAACCAATTCCCGATCCACCTATTCCATTATTTCCCCGTGCCCCAGCAATCCCTGAAATATGCGTTCCGTGTCCGGTCAAATCATTGGGGTTCGCATCGTCATCAACAAAGTCCCATCCATTTACATCGTCGACAAAACCGTTATTGTCATCGTCCAACCCATTGCCCGGGATTTCCAAGGGATTGATAAATATGTTATCTACCAAGTCTGGGTGGTCGATTGAGGTGCCTGTGTCGATAATCCCGACGACTATCTCTTCGCTTCCAGTTTCCAGTTCCCACGCTTCGGTAGCATTAACTTGATCCAAATGCCAAAGCAGCGACTCCGAGTAGTCACTAGGGCTCGCCGATTGGAAGTGCAAGTGATCTTGAGAAAGAGTAGAATCGGGGAACCACTCCCGCAACGAATCAAGCGCGTTCCAATACCCATCTATACTAGGGCGATTGAGCTTAACTTGAACAAAGTCCGACAACCGAGACTTCCAAGAGATCGATGCCTCGATTTCCTCTAGCCGACTAGCCAGGATGGATTCTTCCACCAGAGCTGGATTCGCGTCGAACATGATCTCGTCACCTTTGGAAGCAATTTGCTGCGTTAAAACCAGCTCTCCTCCGGATTCCGACGATTCAAACCGCTCCTCTAATAAAACAAATGGGATGCTGTCGCTTTCCCCCTCCAGCAAATAAAAAACTGTTGCCCCCGATCGAGAACCCTCGACCCTATCGATCACGGAATAGGTCGAAAATCGGCCGAATGGCCCTTTCTTTGCATGGAGACCGATCGAGGAGTCTTTCTCGATCGGATCGTCAACATCAACTGATTCAACAATATCAGGGCTCCTTTTATAAGCATCGGGCATTGCTGATTCTTGCCTTGCTCCCGCTCGAGGGTGCAATCGGGATTCTTGATGGAATAACCAACTGGCCCCACCCAAAAAAAATCCTAAACCCAACACTACCCAAACTCGTTTCATTCTATTCGACAGAAAAGCGGGGAAACCTTACGCACGACGACCCTTGATGTAGTAATACGATTAGCGATTAGTCACGTATTCAAAAAAAACCGCGAGAATTCATCCCGCGGTCGCAATTGATTGGCTCATCTCTCGAGCTGGCAAGCGACTAAGATGACTCCGATTCCGAGGAGGCCGTTTCGACATCTTCAATCGTTTTGAATGTCAAAGCGTCCTCTTCCCGGTCTACGATCACTGAATTCCCTTCGTTCACTTCATTCGAGAGCAATGCCTCAGCCAAGGGATCTTCCAACAGCCTTTCGATGGAGCGCCTGAGCGGACGGGCCCCATATTTTTCATCGTAGCCATTGTCGATGATAAGAGCCTTAGCGTCTTCGGTGAGGTCGATTGATATCTTCTTTTCCACCAAGCGCTTCTGCACCTTCGCGATTTCTAGGTCCACGATCTTAACCAAGTCATCCCTCTTCAAATTATGGAACACTATCAGATCATTGATCCGATTGAGAAACTCTGGTTTGAACGCCTTTTTGGCTTCGTCCATCACGTTTTCCTTGATGGACTCATAATCGTCGCTCATCGACTTAGCAGCTCCGAATCCCATCTTCGACTGCCTTTGGATCGCCGCGGCGCCAACGTTGGTCGTCATGATGATGATTGTGTTGCGGAAGTCCACTTCCCGTCCCAAGCTGTCCGTCAATCGACCCTCTTCGAATATCTGCAACATGATCTGAACAACATCTGGATGGGCTTTTTCGATTTCGTCGAATAGCACGACCGAATACGGCTTCCGACGCACTTGCTCCGAAAGCTGACCACCTTCTTCGTGACCCACATAACCAGGGGGCGATCCTATCATTCTGGATACAGAGAACTTCTCCATATACTCAGACATGTCCACTTGAATAATGGAATCCCTGTCTCCAAACATTTTCTCAGCCAACGTCTGAGCCAAAAAGGTTTTGCCTACGCCCGTTGGACCAAGGAACATGAACGCCCCAATGGGACGATTCGGATCCTTCAGGTCGGCCCGGCTTCGGCGCAAAGCTTTGGCGATCGTCGAGCAGGCTTCGTTCTGACCAATTACGGTGGATTGCAATTCTTCGGCCAATTTCAAGAGACGCTCTGTCTCCTTTTTCTCCATACGGTTTACCGGAATACCCGTCCAATCGGCAACGACCCGCATCATATCGTCTTCGTCCACGGTGATACGGTTCTCTTCGCGATTCTTTTTCCAATCCTCGAGAACGTTCTCTTGCTCTGCTCGAAGGCGCTTTTCCTCGTCTCTAAACTTAGCGGCCTCTTCGAAGTGCTGCTTGCTGATCGCCTCTTCTTTAATTGAACAAACTTCCTCGATTTTCGTTGTTAACGATTCGATCTCTGGAGGGCGAGCCAAGGATGCAATGCGAGCTTTGGAACCCGCCTCGTCCATGATGTCGATCGCCTTGTCCGGAAGGAAACGCGACGTAATGTATCGCTCCGACAGCTTGGCAGCGGCTTCCAGCGCTTTGTCAGTGAATACGGCTTTGTGGTGATCTTCGTATTTTTGTCGAATCCCTTTCAGAATCAGAATGGTGTCATCGATGCTTGGAGCACCCACCTGCACGCTCTGAAAGCGACGATCCAAGGCACTATCCTTCTCAATATATTTCCGGTATTCATTGAGAGTGGTTGCCCCAATACACTGTAGCTCGCCCCGCGATAATGCCGGCTTGAAAATATTGGAAGCATCCATGGCTCCTTCTGCGGCCCCTGCCCCTACAATGGTATGAAGCTCATCGATAAAAATGATTACATTACCGGCCCGCTTGATCTCGTCCATGACCGCTTTAATGCGCTCTTCGAACTGGCCTCGATATTTCGTACCCGCAACCATCAGGGCCAAGTCGAGTGTGATGACCCGCTTATCCACAAGGATTTCTGGAATGACACCGCTAGCAATCTCCAGGGCCAAGCCCTCGACGATCGCCGTTTTGCCAACCCCTGCCTCTCCAATCAAAACTGGATTATTTTTAGTCCGGCGACAAAGGATCTGAATCACGCGGCGGATCTCCGCCTTTCTTCCGATTACTGGATCGAGTTCGCCGTTTTTGGCCAATTCCGTGAGGTCGCGTCCAAAGGCCTTCAACGCCGGCGTTTTGGTTTCCTTCTTCTCTTCGCCACTTTGCCCTCTGGGCGACGCGATGGCTTCTTCGGTTTCACCGGAGAATTGCGGATCTAGTTCACGCAGGATTTCGTTTCGAGTCCGCTCGATATCGACATCCAAAGATTTCAAGACACGGGCGGCCACGCCTTCACCCTCTCGCAGCAATCCAAGCAGGATATGCTCGGTACCCACATAACTATGATTAAGGGCCTTGGCCTCTTTGCCAGCAAGCGCCAGCACTTTCTTTACCCGAGGGGTGTAAGGAATGCTTCCGGATTCCTTTCCTTCAGGCCCCGAACCCACTTGCTTTTCCACGGCGCTGCGCACCGTTTCCAAATCCAGTCCCATCTTCTGGAGAACGCTCACCGCTACGCCCTGCCCCAGTTTAATTAAACCAAGTAGGATGTGCTCCGTACCCACGTAATTGTGGTTGAATCTATCCGCCTCTTTTCTGGCCAGCGCGAGCACCTGCTGAGCCCGCGGCGTAAAATTGTTCATCGGTTCCATTTAACCCTTCTCGTTCTCCTCTTCATTGTTTGGTTCCGTATCCGCGTTCTCTTCCTCAGTCGTCGCCTTCAGGATACTATTTACAGGTTTATCGACATTCTCAAATTGTTTGCGTAAATATTCGGATCTGCAGGCATCCCGTTCGCTAGTATCGATCGACTTGCCAGCATGATACTGAATATGTCCCGGTTGACATTCGATGAACAAACGATCGACAATGTTCCGCATTTCCTTGGGAAACATCTCCAAATCGACCCCGAATCGCACGAGAGAAACCAAATTCATACACTCGTTCGAGCTCAGGAGATGACTGTTCTGCAAAATCCCATAGGCCCGGCCAATCTTGTCTTGGAGCTTGTTAGGATCGGTCTCCAGGATTTTCTCACGGGCATTAATTTCCTGATCAATGATCGTCTTCAGCACTGAAGACAGCCTCTTGATAATCGCTTCCTCGGACTCGCCTAATGTCGTTTGATTGGAAATCTGAAAAATGCTGCCGCTAGCATCCGATCCTTCGCCAAACAAACCGCGAACCGCAATCCCCAGCTGATTTACCGCTCTGACCACTTTCTCCATCTGATTGGAAATGACCAGCGCGGGAAGGTGCATCATCGCGGATGCTCGCATTCCGGTGCCCACGTTAGTCGGGCAAGCCGTCAAATAACCGAGGCGGGATGAAAAAGCGTAGTTCAAGCCTCCTTCCAAAGCGGTGTCCAAATTATTGACCGCATTCCACGCGCTCTTGAACCGGTAGCCGGACTTGACCACCTGCATTCTGAGATGATCTTCCTCGTTTATCATGACAGACACCGATTGGTCTTTGCTGATAACTACCCCTGCGCTTTCTGGCGATCCCGACAATTCCCGGCTAATCAAGTGTCGTTCTACCAAAATCTGTTTCTCTAAATCCGATAGCTCCTCGATTTCCGCAGTGATCCCGCTTTTCATCGTACGAAGCGTGGCAACGGCGGGTAAACATGTCTCTAACACATCCTTTTTCTGAGGCATCTTGGCCCATCCCGGAAATGGGTGATCACTTAGGTTTCGGGCCAAACGCACGCGAGTCATGAGAACGACTGGGCACTTTTTCGCCGCCCCCTCAGTCATAACAGACTTACCGTCGAAGATGTCTTTGATAACCATTAACTTTATGCAGTCTCTTCTGCCTCCAGAGATCTCTTAAGTTTCAGTATCTCATCGCGATATTGGGCTGCTTCTTCGTATTGCTCGTTGGCGATAGCCTTCTGCAAATCGCCTTCCAACGAACTAATTCTATCTTCGTAAGACTTTCTTTCCAGGGCTTCCTCAGGAACCTTCCCCTTATGCTGATCACCTCGATGCATTCCATCTAAAGCCCTACTCAGCAAAGGTCTGAAGGTTTCGTAGCATTGCTCGCAGCCCAGCCTACCTGTCTTCTTAAATTCCTTCTGCGTGTAGCCGCATTCCGGGCACTCGTCTAGCGACTCAAGGGAGTCCGCAGCATCTTCAGAAGCAACTTCAGACTTCACAAGGAGATCGGCGAGAGAATACCCATCGGGATTTGTGGTTCCCTTCTCCTCAGCGCAAGACTCACAGAGATCGATCTTATGAATCTGGTTATTGATGATCTGCGTCAGATGCACTGTCGCAGACTCGTCGCAGACGTCGCATTTCAAAGGCTTTCCCATAAACCAACTTTTACCCAATTAACCTTTCCATATCCAACAGGAAAACGTTTTCGCTACACAAATGAACAAAAATACAACGCATGAGCCGCGCCAATTATTACAGAAGCGTAAATCTGGCACCCAGAAAGCCCCGAATCGATGACCCAAACAATTGTATTAACAAATTTTGAAGCAGTTTTTAACCGCGACTATGAGAGCATCTGGGCTCGAGTGGATCAAACCCTGGGTAAATCTTTCCCCTATCATCCCCAGAATGCGCCCTTGACTCTTTTGGTTTTTCAATCGATCGCCAATGACACTTTTTCAGTAACCTTGCCGAAAAGAGTGTCCAATATCGGACAGATGGGCGGCTGTCGGAGGCGGGTTTATCCCGCGATAATTGCTGACTAACCACCGTTAGGATCGCGGGATAAACCCGCTCCTACAGTCGATTGCTATCTAGGGTGGAACGTGTATGCTGTTACGGGACTACGGTGGCGCGAGTCGCAGCGAGTTTAGGCCGAAGCGAAAACGTCTGGCCCACGACAAATTGAGCAAACGATTAACAGCGAGGCACGGTTCCGCTTCTCTGACTCTGGACTACGTAACTAGAGCAGTACACCGCGCGTGGAGACTTCCTGATGGAATGCTGCATGCAGCTTCTTGGTCACTTCGCCGGGCTTACCCGATCCGATAACGCGTCCATCCAATTTTACGACGGGAATAAGTTCTGCGGCTGTTCCCGTGAGAAAGCACTCATCGGCATTCCAAATCTCGTGACGCGTCAAGTTGCACTCTCGAACGGAAATTCCTTCTGCTTCAGCCAACTCCATCACTGCCCCACGTGTAATCCCGCGGAGGGCCCCATTAGATACATCCGGCGTGTACATCCGGCCTTTGTGGACGATAAAGATGTTATCGCCCGTACATTCAGCCACGTAACCTTGATCATTGAGCATGAGGGCCTCTAGCGCTCCACTTTGGGCCGCCTCCATTTTGGCGAGAATATTATTCAGGTAATTAAGAGACTTTATGGCCGGGTTCAACGCCGCTGGCCCGGACCGCCGTGTGGGCACCGTAACAATGGAGAGGCCTTCCGTGTAGTGATCTTCGGGATATAGACGAATAGTATCGGCAATAATAATGATCGAGGGATTTGGGCAAGAGTTGGGTGAAAGGCCGAGATCCCCTCTTCCACGTGTAACGAGCAATCTGATGTAGCCATCGACGATCCCATTCTGCCGGCAGGAATCGCACACCGCCTCTTCCATTTCCTCCGGGGACATCGGGATCTCCAGAAGGATGTCCTTGGCTGAGTGCCACAAACGCTCGAGGTGCTCCTGCAAGCGGTAGACGCACTTGCGGTAGACACGAATTCCTTCGAATATTCCATCCCCGTAGAGAAGACCGTGATCGAAAACCGAGATCTTCGCATCCTTTTTTTCTACGAATTCGCCATCCAGGAAAATTTTCATCGCGGTAATAACTGTTTGTTCGTCGTCCGCTTGCAAAGAAAAATCTGTTGGAGGCGAACGCATGTGAAGAGAATTGCTTAAGGTTTTGCGATTTGCCGGCTTTGATCAGGGAATCCTGTAGACAGGCCTAAGGTATTCGTCCATCGACGGCCTAATCGCATTACTGTTGAGCGGTAAAAAAGAGGGATCGACCTTGTAATATTGCTTCGTTGCGATGATTTTTATTCCTTACCAGCGGTGACTGGTGAAAATGAGCTGTAATTGCTTTCCCTCTCCATTTTCCTATGAACTATCGCAACTCTAAGATTCGCCGCTCGAAAGGCTTTACGCTCATCGAGGTCCTTACTGTCATAGCGATTATCGCCATTTTGTCCGCCATCCTCGTTCCGACCATTTCCCAGATGCAGTCAACAGCTCGAAAAACACGAGATGTAACCAATATGCGTCAAATTATAAACGCCTCGCAACTGTTTGCGACTATGCACGGAGACCTACTGCCGCAACTGGGCCATCGAGTTTCAAACGGGCAACTCAATTTTGATCCTACTGGCCCAGCAGCGCCATCCATCGGTGAAGTGGCTGCTGTTCTTGCACTTGAAGCAGACCTTAACGACCTAAACATTTGGATAAGCCAAAGCGATACAAATGCGATGCAGCTCAACGGGCCCACACCCGTTCTCGTCAACGGCAATATGAATTCGGATCTGGCTGACACCAATCCCTTGGACGACGCAGATCCCGAAAATCCCACATCGTCAGGGTTTTTATCTTACCACTATGTGG
>JAYZHU010000137.1:0-7690 GCA_036166175.1 Verrucomicrobiota bacterium
CAGAAAACGGGGATTCTCCCCAGAGCTCATCCACTGACGAACGGATAGTGCTCAGGCAAATTTAAATAACAAAAATCCCTTGATCTTTACGACTAATGATAACTCAAACCGGCTTTTTACGATTTGGGTTAGAATACTCAACTGGCCAACGATGGCAGACCATAAATCTGCTAGGGCAAAGCACCGAGCGGAGCGAGCTAATCCTGTTCAAACTCGTTAAAACTACCAACAGGATGCGATGGCACGACTCCCTAGCTTGATTCCGTTCTAAGGGAGTATGATGGAGAGATCCAATTGGACGGCATACCGACGAGAATTAGATCGAAAAAATCCCTTGATCTTTGCCCCAAAACAATAACGCTAACCCGCTTTTCACGAATTGGGGTAGGATACTCAAGCGGCCAACGAGGGCAGACTGTAAATCTGCTGGGGAAACCCTACACAGGTTCGAATCCTGTTCCTACCACCATCCTTCGCCAAGGCTCTGGATCACAAGAGGCCTAGACCACGTCCTCTACATTCGGAGCAACAGTCTGGAAAGTGGAGTGATGTTGATCACGTGATTACATCCAATGCACAAACGGTCATGAATTCCTTCGCTAGGTTTCCGGTGAGATTCTACACTTACAATCTAAATCAACCAGATTTCCTGAAAGCTGTAAAAGCCTATCCCGAAGGGATCGCCGGCTGTACTCCCGACGATCACGTGATCGAGTAGGGGGACGCCAATTATCTTCGAGGCTTCTTTGAGCTGCCGGATCACGCGAATGTCGGCTGCGCTCGGGCTGGGAGCTCCACTGGGGTGATTATGAACACAAATGAGCGAACTAGCTCCGGAGCGGATGGCCTCCCTAAAAACCTCCCGTGGGTGGGCGAGGCTGTTGCTGGCCGTACCAGAAGTTGCCTCATGCAACTGCAAGAATCGATTCTTTCGGTTGAGCGATAACGACCAGAACTTTTCTACTTCCAAGCCGATCAACTGAGATCTCATGAATTTGAATACGTTCTTGGGAGTATCCAATATCGGCAGAACCTCATCGCCTGCGGCCAAGATACGTCGACAGATTTCGATGACAACTAGCAGTTGCAGCGACTTCACTTTGCCGATTCCTTTAATCCGCATGAACTCGCTATCCGTCCAGGAGATCATGCCAGATAGCGAACCCGCTCGATTCACCAAGGACGAAGCCACATTGAGCACGTTGATTCCCTTGCTACCGCTCCTCAGGATCATGGCAATCAGCTCGCTGTCGCTCAAAGCCGACGGGCCCAGTCGCTCCAGCCTTTCCTGAGGCCGTTCCGAGACAGCTAGTTTTTGAGAGGTGCTTGGGCAATGGCAGGCATCGGGATAGGGGTTAGCGATTCGAGTAAGACAAACCGAAAGCCGGCGGGCATAAAGCCACCCGCCGCTAGTTGGATTCGAGATGGAAATCTTCAGCTGAGGCGACGGGCTGAGCAAAAAAAATGCCGCAACGCTTTGTAGGCCTAGGAGGATGGTAGGGCTGACTATCCCTATTCAGCCGACAAGCCAATCGCCCATTCTTAAAGTGGAACAGGCATCCTGCCTGTGTAGGGATAGCGAGTCACAGCCCTGAAGCCTGTGCTACCTGCGATGTGTATTTCATTCTAGATTGTAGGAGCGGCTTTACGCCGTAAGCTTCCTAGGAATGACCGCTTAAAAATCGCGGGATAAACCCGCTCCTACGCTCAACTAAAACTAAAGCTGAGGATAGAGCCGATCCTCCCTCCCTTCATACACTTCGCCACGCAGGGCAGAAAACCAGGAATCGCCTAATTGAACCGGCGAACGTAGCCGTCCCGACGTAGACGCTCGAGTTGCCGATTCTGAGCTTCCTCGGCCATTTCAGATACAAGCATACTAGCGATGTTATCTCGAACTTCCGTCAAAGGCACGTAGCCCTCGTCGCGACGATCTTGTATGTACATGATGAAGATCTTATCTTTGAGACGGAGCGGTTGCGAATGCTCGCTAATTCCTAGTTTGAAAGCGACCTCTGCCAATTCCGGGATTAGAGCTTTGCGCTCTACCCATCCCCAGTCGCCACCGACATCCTTCTTGGAATCTTGACTGTGTCTCTTTGCTAACTGGGCGAAATCAATACCATTATCCAACTGACGCACGATCTCCTCAGCGGTCTGGTCAAGAAGCTCGGGATCCTCATCGGTCAGCTTGGCCAAGATAATCAAGCGGAGATGAACCGCTTCCGGTTCGTGAAATTGCTGCTTATTGGCATTGTAAAACTCTTCTACCTTTACTGGGCTAACAAAACTCTCCGATTTCGTCATTTTCAGTCGCATAAAATTGACGATCATTTCCTCGCGGATCTCGTTGTCGTACTCGTCCGGGGTCTTACCGATCGACTGCAGATAGGCTAAGAATTTGGATCGGTCTCCGTCAAATTGCCGAATAATGCGCTCCTCCACTTCATTACGGACATAGCTTTCTGGGATTTGCCCCTTGTCTTCGTAGAACTGCTTAACAATTAACACGTTGTCAGTGAGCGTCTGAATGATCTGGTTCTCCGCCTCATCCAGCATTCTGTTGAACATGACAGGATCCCCCTTCGAATCCGCCTGTATCTGGTCTACCAGTGGCATGATTTGACGGCGAACATCCTCAGCCGTAAAAATTCGCTCTTCGGCGATCGCGGTAATTCCGTTGGCATAGCGGGCATTCAACATGCGCTCGGCGTCTTCATCGCTAATCTGGGCGAATACTGCCAGAGGCAGAACGGAACATAACAGGGCAAGAATCTTAGTGTTTCGTGTCAACATAGGTCTTTCTGCGGGAAATTGGAAGCTATGCGCTTTTTGTAAGATTTCTCAAGAACACAATGGTTTCGTCCAGTCGTTTGAGAGCGGTTTTCGAACCCAGGCGCGGGAAACGACTTCCCAGCTTAATGTACGCATCCTTACCATCTCGGTTGATCCGGCACTTCAATCGACCGTCCTGCGAGTCGACCGAGAGGACTCCTTTTTGTTCCGCGAGCACTCGGATTTCCGCCATTTTGATCAAGGCCTCCAGCTCTTGAGGGAATTCCCCAAAACGGTCTTTCATGTCCGCTTCCAATTCTCGGATACGCTCCGGTGTCTCCGCCATGGCCAGGCGGCGATAAAAATCGATACGCAATCGGGTCTCTGCCAAGTAGCTGGCCGGGATTCGAGCTTGGATCGGCTCGCAAAATTCCGTCGAAGATTCCGCGTCCTTCAATGCCGTGTAGCCATCCTCGTAACGGTTGGTGGACTCCGCGTGGCCCTCGCCTTGATAGACAAAATCCAGTTTCACGCTGGCCCGAATCGCCTGAGCCGTCTCTTCGCCTTTCAGACGAGCTATACTTTGACGCAGCAATTGGCAGTAGATTTCGAACCCCACACCCACGATATGACCGCTTTGCTCCGAGCCGAGCAGATTTCCCGCGCCACGCAGCTCAAGATCCCTCATGGCGATTCGGAAGCCCGCACCTAACTGGTTGTGTTGACGAATCGCCTTCAGCCGTTTTCGTGCAATATCCATCAAGCGCTGGTGCTTGTGAAGCAGGAGATAGGCATAAGCTTGTCGTTTGAAACGCCCAACGCGGCCACGAATCTGATACAGTTGCCCCAACCCAAATCGATCGGCTCCCTCGATAATGATCGTGTTGCAATTCGGGATATCCAGTCCGGATTCGATGATCGTTGTGCAAACGAGCACTTGGAATCGCTTATCCACAAAATCAAGCATGACTTTTTCGAGCTGCTTTTCGTCCATTTGTCCATGGCCTACCTGAAAGGAAATCTCCGGCATTAGCTCCTGCAATCGCAGAGCCACCGTATCGATAGTCTGGACACGATTATGAAGATAAAAAACTTGCCCGCCCCGGGCGATTTCCCGGCGGATAACTTCAGTCACGAGCTTTTCATCATAGCTTTTGACGATGGTCTGTATCGGCTTGCGTTCGAGGGGAGCCGTTTCAATCACGCTCAATTCCCGAGCGCCCGTTAAGGCCATGTAAAGTGTTCGAGGTATCGGCGTTGCCGATAGAGTCAGAATATCGATGGTCTCCCGCCAATTCTTGAAAACCTCTTTGTGTTTTACGCCAAAGCGCTGCTCCTCATCGACCACAACCAATCCAAGATCCTTGAGCAATACATCCTTCTGGATCAATCGGTGGGTGCCGATTAGGATATCGACATTCCCATTCCGCGTCGCTTGCAGGATTTTCTTGATCTCACCCGGCCTCCGAAACCGGCTCACCAACTCCACCACGATGGGATAGCCTGCCATGCGATCGCGAAAATTAAGAAAGTGCTGCTGAGCCAATACCGTAGTCGGAACCAGCATTGCGACCTGTTTGCCACCCATGACCGCCTTGAAAGCCGCTCGAATGGCAACTTCAGTTTTTCCGTATCCAACATCTCCACATACAAGCCTGTCCATCGGCTTCGACGATTCCATGTCGTGTTTCGTATCAACGATGGCCTTCAATTGGTCGGGCGTTTCCTTGAAAGGGAAGGCTGTTTCGAACTCTTTCTGCCACTCATTATCGGGAGGGCAGACCCATCCGGCCGCCGAATCTCGCTTTGCTTGGATCTGGAGCAGTTGAGCTGCCAGATCTAGCGTCGCCCGCTCAGCCGCTTCTCGAGTTTTGGCCCAGCGATTGGAGCCTAGCTTTCCCAACTTCGGACGCGTTTTGGTGATCCCAACATACCGGCTCAACAAATGCGATTCTTGGAGAGGGACATGGAGAAGGATGCCTTCGTCGAATTCCAAGGTCAGGACCTCGCGCCGCTGCCCTCCAATATTCACGTGGGAAATCCCGCGATACACGGCAATCCCGTGCTGCAGATGAACGACGAACTCGCCCTCGACCAGCTCCGCGAAATCGAGTAGCTGATCGACTTGGGACTGGGCGACGAGCGCTCGTTTGCGAAGAGTCACTTTTCGATTTCGCCTTCTTCCATACAGCTCGGTCTCGGTTACGAACACGGCACCTTTGCAGGTTTCCAAAGAAGGCCAATTCAGGCGCCCCAGATTTTGGCGAAAGTGGATCCGGAACCCTTCATTCAGGTCGCCACGCCAAAAGACGGGCTTCAGTTTCTCCAGCGATTTCGTTTCCCGAAAAATCTCCTTAATGCGACGTTCGTCGCTTTCGCTTGGAAGGACGATAAAGATCCGCTCGCCACCCGATTCCCATTCTTGTAGCTTCTCCAGAAAGCGAATACGGGCCGCTTGCTCATCCGCTAAGCGTTCGTCGGCTAATTTCGACTCATCAGGATAAGAACGGTAGAAGTCGAGAGACTCTGTCTCAAAGGTTTTCGAACCTCCGGAATCCGCATCCGTTTCCAGATCGAGATCGGAAAATGTAGTCCAGGTATCGCTTTGATTGGATCTCGAATCACGAAGACCGTTCCAGAATCTTCCCTCGGTTCGCTCAGCTCCATCTGGGCTATAGCGATCCAGATTCTCGACGAGGCTTTCCGGCTCTACCAAAGCCCAGGCGACTGATGTCTCAAGATAATCGAGAATTCCGTTCTTCGCCTTCTTGATTTCCATTCGCGGCGAAGCGGTAAGGGCGATAGAATATGCGTTCTCGCCCGATCGTTGGCTTACGGGATCAAGGGTCTTGATTGATTCAATCTCGTCCCCGAAAAAATCGACCCGGTAAGGTTTGTCAGATGTGATTGGATAAACGTCGATCAATCCGCCCCGCTTGGCGAACTGCCCTGGAGCTTCGCATAAGCTCTCATGATCATAGTCAAGCCGCTCTAGCTCTTTGAGCAACCGGTCGAAACCGTGCTTAGTTCCTACCTTCAGTTCTATTTGTAAGGCTGCCAGAGTCTTTGGATCAGGCGCACTTTGGGCGAGCGCTTCGATAGTGGCGACAATAACAACACTCGCGTCTCCTTTCGCGGAACGAATCTCGTTGAGGACAGCAATCTGCTCGCTTCCGGCATCGAACTGAGCCTCCAAGTCCTCAATATGGGTTTCGATCGCAGGCAATTGATGGATAGACAAGTGACCACGATCCTCTCGGGCTCGCCTATTAAAAAAGCCTAAGTCAGCAGCGGTCTTTTCAGCTAGCCGTTCGTCGGAGACGATCACGATTTTTACCGGTTCCTCGGACCCCGTGGCCCAGTCCTCCAGAAACGGACTCAGCGCTTCGGAGCTCACGCCGATGAGCCTCTCGACCGCCACCGTTGACGAGGCGGTAAGCAAACCCGAGGAAACGGTCATTTTCTAGCGTTGAGGACGGCTATGGCCTCGATCGCCGCTTTTTCTTCCGCCTCTTTCTTGCTTCGGCCTTTGCCCGATCCTAGCTGTTCGCCATTGCAGAAAACCGCTATCTCGAACTCCCGATCGTGGGGCTGACCCGTCTGGCTGAGCGTTTCATATTTGAGAGCGAAGTTTCCGTACTTTGGTTGCACAAGCTCTTGAAGGGCCCCCTTGGGATTCGCTACCTTGCCAGTGCCGGCGGGTTTGCTGCTCAAGGGACCGTAGTACTTCAAGGTAAGCTCTCGAGCCGTCTCCCAATCGCTATCTAAGTAGATGGCTCCGACGACCGACTCAAATACGTCGCAGAGAGCTGAGTCTTTATCGGCCACGCCCGCATTGCGGTCTTTCTCTTTCAGAAGCAGGTACTTGTTCAGCTTCAGCCTTCTGGCAATCCCGGCCATGTAATCGCCTCTAGCATAGCCTGAACGCACGCTGGTCAGCATTCCTTCGCGCTCGTTGGGGAATTTCTCATACAAGGCTTCGGTCAGGACCAGT
This sequence comes from Verrucomicrobiota bacterium, assembly GCA_036166175.1. Lineage (GTDB taxonomy): Bacteria > Verrucomicrobiota > Verrucomicrobiia > Opitutales > Opitutaceae > Pelagisphaera. The sequence continues at coordinate 6,770 of JAYZHU010000137.1, forward strand.
TGGATTACCGAATCCCCCAGGAACTCCAGTCGCTGATTGTTGTGAATCTGATCGCGAGAATTGAGCAGGTAAGAAGGGTGGGTGAGGCTCTTGGCTAATAGATCCTTGTTTTTGAAAACGTAGCCCAAGGAACGTTCGGCTTTTTTGATTACCGATGGCGAGAGATCCGCTTTCCCGCCGCCGCTCTTTTTTTCTCGACGCTTCGACGATGGCTTTCTACCGCAGGCGCCAAAGAGTCGTTTCAGTTTTGAGCCAACCATGCCCTCGAATTCGAATACGCTCGTTCGGCTACTTCAGTTCGAAGCGAGCAATAATTTCTTTGCCAAGGTTCCGATAGGCTGTCGAGCCGGGATTCGCCTTGTCGTATTCGAAAATCGTTTTTCCGAATGAGGGAGCCTCGCTGATTCGTACCGTTCTCGGCACTACCGTATCGAATACCTGATCGGGGAGGTTTTCCCGAACTTCGTCGACGACTTCCCGAGACAGTTTCGTGCGCACATCGAACATGGTCATGATGATGCCGCCAATCTCCAGTCGTTCATTCACGCCGGCTTCATGCAAGCGATCCACCACGCTGAGAATTTGTCCCAGCCCCTCCAAAGCCATGTATTCACATTGCAAGGCCACAAGGAGGTAGTCGGCGGAAGCCAGGCTGTTCATGGAAAGCATGCCAAGAGCCGGGGGACAATCGATGATGATGGCTCGATATTTATCGGAATCGACGATTGGCTGAATTGCCTGAGCCAGTTGCCCCAAGTAGTTCTCTTGTTGAGAAAGCTCAATCTCCGCCGCGGCCAAGTCAACCTCCGATGGCAGGAGGCTTAACCGCTTGCGACCGGTGGAAATTATGATTTCCGATGCATCGCCTTCGCCCATGAGCGCTGCGTAGACACTATGTCCTTCCTCCTTCTCAAAGCCCAG
>JAYZHU010000138.1:0-9484 GCA_036166175.1 Verrucomicrobiota bacterium
CGCCGAAGAGATCTATTACGTCTTAGCCGGAAAGGGGACAGCCTTGCTCGACGGCGAAGTATTCAACCTGGAGCCTGGAGACTTTCTACGACTGCCGCCCGGTACGCGGCATCGGTTCGTTACCCGAGAGGAGCCCCTTGAAATGCTTGATATCCACTCTCCCGGATCTCGTCTAGATCGGGACGTCTACTTCACGGGTGACACCCCGGATGGTTTTTCAGCCGTAGAATAATTTTGGCCAACTTAAACAAACGAGTTGGAATTCTCGATGGAGCTATAAATTGACGATCGGCGGGAATCCGTAGTTTCGATGGCTTCGCGTTTTTCGGCCATAATCTCGGCTCGAGCCCTGGTCTCCATTTGACTGGCCTTGGCAGCCACTTGCAAATCTTGTGGAGAGGGATCCAATAGGGCCAGAGCGGCGGCTCGAATACGCTGGGCTTTTTGGACGGTTTCCTCGGGGGTCCGGGCTTCTGAAGTATCGATTTTGACGCTGCTGCCAACGGCATACTGTCGTCCATCAGGTCCGGTTTGATAGTTGAGCTTCATGCCGCCCTGAGCGAGAAAACCGGCAGCGGCTACATGAGCCATTTCGTGAGCCCTGACATCGCCATCCCGTTCCTTCAGGCGCTCGACTTGATCTTTTTCGACCGGTCCGAGTCCTGAACCTTCCTTCTCATCGATTTTCTTCTCGAGAACGGCGAGTCTAGCCTCGATACGAGCTTTTTCAGCCTCCTTGGCTGGGGAAAGCGTTTTATCGTTCTTAGGAAAACCGAAACTGGTGTAGGTAAATTCCGCAGTTGAGCTATCGATTATGGGTTGGTTGGATCATTCAAGCTATCGACAATTCAGGGATGAAGTTTATAAATGAAACATCCGGCGAACATTGAGAACTGTAGGAGCGGGTTTATCCCGCGATAATTACAAAACGACGCAGATCGAAATCGCAGGATAAACCTGCTCCTACAACTGTCTACAACTGAAGATCACGCCAATCGGCAATTCCGCGAATGCGAAAATGCGATGCTAAAGGACCGTTACCACGGTGCCTTGTCGACGCCGAGGAATTTGAGGACCTTGGGCGGTGGTCCGCCGAATTTGGCTAAGGCGACATTGCCCACGTAGCCGACCTCCTTGGTTCCGTAGTCACTGGTGTAGTAGCCGCCCATGGTGAGGTTGCGATACTTGGTGAAGAAGCGAGCCGCTTCTTGGTATTGGGAAGCCGCTTCCGGCAAGTAAGCGATGTCGTCGCAGATAGCCGTTTTCTGCGGTTCGGAAAGGTCGCAGAACGGCTCTTGAAAACGTTCGTTCGATTCTTGGTTGATCCAATCGAGCCCCAGAAGAATCACGCCGCGATCTGATTGCTGATCGGGATAGGGAGCGCTGACCCATTCGTCTATGAAGTCCGGTACCTTGAGCTCGCTAGCGCTGGGAGAATCGTCAACGCGTGGGAGGATGACGTCGCAAAGAGTAGTAGTCGTCTTCAATTGTTCCTCTGTTAGGGTACGTTCCCACGGGATTTCCGTAGCGATCAAGTTAGGATCGTGTCCGTATCCGCCGGGTGTGGGTATGGCAGGGCCCGATTGGGCTAGGGAATCCGGTTTGAGAAAGGGAAGGGTAGCTGATGCCGTCAGCATCCATTTGATAGCCGAACGACGATCGAGGCGATTTGAAGTATTGATAGTATCCATTTCTAGATATTTCCCTTTTTCATTTGATCCATCATGTAGTCGGCAGATCGCCAAGCTAGAGCCATGATGGTCAAAGTTGGATTCTTGTCTGCGTTGGAGCAGAACGGCGCTCCATCAGTAAGGAAGAGGTTGCTGACCTCGTGAGTTTGACTGTATTGATTGGCTACTGACGTACTGGGATCGTTACCCATAATGGCTCCGCCGACTTCGTGTATGATCTCGCCTCCAGGGTAAATGGCTTTTTTGCCTGTGGAATCGACCTCATCAAGAATGGTGCCCCCCATCTCCGTGATGAGCTCAGCGAAGGTCTTGTGCATGTGGGCGGCTTGGCGGATCTCGTAGTCGGCCCATTTCCAATGGAATCGCAATACGGGAATTCCCCATTTGTCGCGTACGGTGGGGTCAATATCGCAGTAGCAATTTTCGTTGGGAACCATTTCGCCGCGCCCGGAGAAGCCGACGAAGGAGCCATAGTAGCGCTTGGCATCTTCTTTAAGCTGCTTGCCGTAGCTGCCGCCTGTAAACCTCTCCAGTCCGTCGAAGGTGCCGACTCGAGGAAGTCCACGGCTGCCGCCCATTTCTATATGGTAGCCGCGTGGAAAATCCAGTTTGCCCGCCAACTGTTCTTTGTAGAGCCACCAAGGTACGTAGGAATGACTGCCGCCGGCTCCGTCCTCGTTGTGAGGCGGCATATTCTCCATTGCAGGCACTTGTCCACCTAGTCGTGCCCCAACAGTATCCATTATGTACTTACCGACAAGCCCGGATCCGTTGGCTAGCCCATTGGGAAACAGGCTGCTCTTGGAATTGAGCAAGATGCGGACGGTCTCACAGGAACTGGCGGCCAGAGCGATGGTTCGGCCTTTGACCGAGTAGTCGAGCCCAGTAGTCTTATCGATGAACTTGACGCCAGTCGCTTTCCCATGGGAGTCAATCTCCACTTCATGAGCCATGGCTTTGGTGATGATGTCCAAGTTGCCGCTGGCGAGAGCAGGTGGGATGTGAACAGTGGTCGATTGGTAGTTCGCTTTGATCGAGCAGCCGCGACCGCAAGGAGTGGCCCAGAAACACGCGAGTCGCTGATCCATCTCTTGGGCCAAGGTCTTGGCGGCTTTCGGATTGTTTGGATGCAGGCGTTTGGGAATCCGTTTGGAGTCCATGCGCTGAGTCATCACTGCCCGGTGGATGGGAATGACTGGAATACCTAGTTTCTTGGCATGCTTGTGGGTGAAAATTTCGCTGGCTCGGGCCTTGGGTGGCGGATGCAAAACGCCATCGGGAGAATTGGGCGTGTTCTCCAGACCTTCGTTGCTTCCATAAACGCCGATCAAGGACTCTACCTTGTCGTAGTAGGGAGCGACATCGTCGTATTCCAATGGCCAGTCCCACCCGACTCCATCGCGGCTTCTGCCTTTGAAGTCGTAGGGCCCATTACGCAGGGATATGCGGCCCCAGTGATTTGTGCGTCCGCCAAGCATGCGGGCCCGCCACCACCAGAATTGTTCTTCGGCCTTGTCGGAAGCGTTCGTGTAGGGTTCGTGGGGCACTTTCCAGCCACCATCAGAAGTCGCGTCGTAAAAGCCGAATGGCTTCTCAGGCGTTCCCGCATCGCGCAAGGGCGCTTGCTGACGGGTGTTGAACATGGGCGTCTCGGTGACGGGGTCGTAGTCGCGCCCGGCCTCTAGCATTAGAACTTTGACGCCTTCCATGGCCAGCGTGTACGCCGTTTGGCCGCCAGCGGCGCCTGATCCGACTACGATGACATCGTATTCTGGTTTCGTTTTTCCTGCGTTAATATGAGGCATGGACTTAAGGAAGAATTATGAGGTATGAATTATGAATGGAGAGACCCGATGAATGGATCAGGAGTGTGTAGGTCTCGACTGGCTTGGCAAGTGGTGAATGGGTGGGAATGGCGTTTTAGGCTGTAGGAGCGGGTTTATCCCGCGATGTCGATCTAAGTGTAAATCGCGGGATAAACCCATTCCTACGGGCGAGCATCGGTTAATCTCGAAGCAGTCTATGGATACATGCTAAATGAGATGTATCTCTATTATTGGTACGATTAAGCATTAGCATATGTTAGCGGCCGATTTTCGAGCCGCTAATGCATATGAATGTGGCCGCTCGGAAATCGGCTGCTAACTTTGAAGCGTTTATTGGGCTTGCTGGCCTTTCAGCTTTTTCAGTTCCTCGCCCTTAGAGTTCAAGAGGGTTACCGTGTGATTAGCGGTTTTATCGAAAACTTTGAGTTTGGCGCTATCACCGCCTTTGATGGGCAAAGTGTATTCAATTTCTCCTGTCGTCTCGTTAAGGACTTGAGCGGCGATGGTTTCGTTGGAATCCCCGGGAGCTGATATTTCGGGTAGATGACCCTCGGCTTTGCGTCCGTATTGCATTTCGACGGGGAGGGTTGCAGGCCAGCCGAGATATTGGCCGCGATTCCGGTTAGGTTTCCAATTATCATCGGGCCCCCAATTCTCTACGGTCGTTTCGAGGGATTTCGTATTGAAGCGGACAATACCGTAACCGCTGCCTGTTCCCTGGAGGCGCACAAGCATGGAGTTATCCGAAAATTCGAAATCAGGGTTCATGGTATCGGGGCGATTGTTGACCGCCCAAACATTCACCTTGTTCTTGAATCCGTCGAGGAACTCGCCGGTGTACTCGGGGGCTCCCGGACGGCGATTCTTGCCGGGCTCTAGAGGATCCCAAAGGCGTTTGTAGCCATTAGCGATGCCTGGAGGGGCGAAGGAGAATCCGGAATCGCTCCAATCGTCGACACCTTGGTGCGTGAGGGTGCCTATATGCTGGTCGCCATGGATCATGATGGCATGGGCCTTGCGAATCGCTTTCAGGGCCCGGTTCCGTCCGCTTTGGGGCCAGCCGTTCGAATCCAGATCCGCAAACAGTCGGCCATCCGGCCCGCCATGCGTCGTTGCCACCGCTCCGAGCGGGGTGGCCGATAGAACTGCTTTCATGGTGTCGCCTCTCCAATCCGAGGCCCAGTGATTTAGGAACTTCATTTGGCGATCCCCAAGAAGTTTCAGGCCGGGTTTGTCCAAGAGGCGCGTGTCGAAGCTCGGGTCCGTTACATGGTCCAACCTTCGGCTGCCGGCAACGGGCTCGTCGAGAACATCACCAGGAGCGGACTTGAAGGTCCGGTCTGCAAGAACAGCGAAACTGATACCGCCGACATTCAGCTCAGTGTAGTAAACGGTGATCCCTTGCTTGATCGGTGTCGGATCGTAAGGATCCGGTAGATGCGATACTTGGGTACGATGGACCATATTCACGAACTTGGGATGCATATTGTACCCACCAAAGCTACTTGTGGATTGGGCCTCTTTAGGCATCGCGGCCCCTCCCTGTCCCCAGATATTGCCGTGATATACGTCGTGATCGTCGGGAATGATAACGGATGGGCGGTCTTTTAGCACTTCGCGAAAGCTCCAGCCAAAGAGCCAGTATTTTTGAAGGTAATTAAGCGAGGCCCGAGGCACTTCCGCCGCTGTAGGCGTTCTTACTACGCCATATCCTGCGACGCTTTCGTAAATCTGGTCGCCAGCAAAGAAGACCACATCGGGATCTTGCGCTTTCACGCTTTCGGAAATGTATTGATTGGGGAATGCGTAGTCGACCATGCACGACAATGCGGCCAGTTTGATTTCCTCTTTGTCTGTCGGATCTTTACGGATATGCCCATCCCAGCGATCCGTTTTCGGTCCACTAGCGGATATCCAGTTAAAGCTCAGTCGGTACTCAACGTCTTTGGAACTATCCCAGTCCTCGATTCTGAAATGGGCAGTGCGAGACAGGGGATCTATGGATCCGCTTTGAACGGATTTCCATTTGTCTCCATCTTTCAATGACAAGACGACCGTTTTGTTTTCGCCACGGTCAATCGGGGCTACGTGGGCGGTCATTTTAAGAATGTTTTCGGTCGTAGTGTATTGTGACCAGAGAAGCGGTCCGAAAGTTTGGGCTTTCTTCTCTTTTATCTTGTTTCCGGAAACCGACCAGTCGCGAAACCAGAATCGGAAATCCCCGCTACCTCCAGCCCGGCGAGAAGCGTTCGATTGTCCGGAATTGTCGATGGGACCACAGAAGAGGCCGATGTTTCCTATTAGCGGATCGCTCTTCATGGAAGCGGAGAATTCTCCGAGGGCAGAGCCCGATCCCTTACCTGGCAATGCTTTGATGGTGGCTTCAGCGTTGACGCCCCGGCAATTGATTTCGATTTCGAGGCGGATGTCCTCGAGATGCGAGGCGTCGATCGAGCTGCTGGAGAATTTGTTTCCGACGAAAAGCCTTCCATCGGTGGTGACCCCAGCATTGACCCCATTGCTGCCAAAGAGGTTTGAACGGTACTCTTCTGGCATGGCGCCGGTAACGGCGAAACGAAAGCCTGTGGCTCCCAAGCTATTTTCCTGAGAAGGATTGCGAAGAGCCCCCGTCCGAACGCTCATGCTAAAGCGGCCATTACCCGACCGCATTTGGTGGGTGAGCAGCTGTAGATCGTGTCCCCGGCCGCCTTGGACGACTTCAATGCGACCATCGTTTAGCTGCCAGTCCATCATAGGCGTCGTCCAGATCTCGGGAGCTACCCAAGGCCGAGTGACATTTGATGGGAGTTTCAAGTCGTAGTCGTCCGCGAAAAGCGAGGAAGCGGAAACCAGGACTACTAGGTACAGTTTGCGCATGGGAATGGGATGAATGAGTCGTTAAGAATGCAGATCAAAGAAGTACAGGCTACCCCATCCTCTAGGCAAGGTAAAGCGGGTACGAGATTTGTCGGACTCGATGGCTGATTTGGACAGGAGCTGATTGAAAAGATGGGTTTTATTTAATACGATACGCCCCTCTGTCGAGGAGCTACAGGATTCTGCTACGCAGGAACATGATTTGAAGTATAAAAGCTATCAAGTTGCCGATACGAGAGGCATCATATAGCCCTGCGCATAGCAGGGTGTATCCTGTCAGTATACTCTTTTACTTTGGGGCTTTGCTGCCGTGCCGGATATCGGCCTCAATTTCGGATTGCTGGCCTTCGTCGCCCACTTTCCTCATCCAGGCGACGAGTGCCTTTCGCAGGCGCCGCTTGATATCCGCGTACTCCGGATTGTCGGCTAAGTTGTTCCACTCGTGATAATCCTCATCGATGAAATAGAGCTCTTCTTCCGGCCGATAGTGGTAGCGACGGACCTTTTCCGCGGCATCTGGATCGTATTGGCCCTTGCGTTTCCAGGAATTGAATACCGTAGACTCCCCCCACTTAGTGTCTTCGGAAATAGTGACGACGTTCTCGAATTTAACATCCGGCGTGAAATTCCAAATGTACTTGAAATTCAATGACCTTAAAGAGCGAATCCCGTAGTGCTCGGGGGCATTGATAATCCCTTTGGTGGTCATTTCCGAAAAGACATAGTCTTTGTGGTGATTGGTTTTCCCTCGAAACAGAGGAACGAGGCTTTTGCCGTCCCAAATCGGGTCGGGTCTACCTCCGGCGATTTCCACGAAGGTGGGAACGATATCAGAATACTCGATCAAAGCGTCGCTGGTCGATCCCGCTTCGATCACTCCTGGCCAACGGACAATGAATCCCGTATGGAGGCCGGCGTCGTAGAGGGTCCATTTGGCGTGGGGAAAGCTGGAGCCTTGCTCGGTGGTGGCGATAAACACCGTATTGTCGTCTAATCCGTATTTGTCGATCAATGACAGCGCTGTACCGACCTGATCATCGAAGTAGGTGGTTTCCGCGAGATAGCGCGAATAAGCATCCCGGGTTTCCGGCGTATCGACCCAAGTGTAGGGAAGCTCGAGTTCCTTGGGCGGATAGCGGCTGACATCGCCTTTGTCCCAGGGGGCGTGCGGTTCGTTGGAGGTGAGAAAGAGGCAGAAAGGCGCGCTGGAGTCGACGCAGCTTTTCAGGAAGCTGTCGACGGCGTTGAAATCGGGATTATTCCCTTTGCTGAGATATTCGAAGGGAAACACGGACTGAGGCCGGATCTGGGTTTTGCCGCTCATCGCGACCCGGTAGCCAAGCGGCTCCAAGTAGTGGACGATGCTCTGGGTACCCGGATTGGCGAAGGTGTGATTCGGGTAGGCGCCGGTCTTGAACGGCGATTGCCCGGTATAGATATTATGGCGGGTAGGCGAGCAAGTCGGAGCGGCCTGAAAGCAATTGTTGAAGAGCATCCCTTCTCTGGCGAGGCTGTCCATATTCGGGGTGTAGGCCTGACCCCCATAGGAGCCGATATCGAAGTAACTCAGATCATCGGCGAGGACGAAAACGAAATTGGGTTTAGCGCTGTCGGCGAAGCTGGCGATCAGCAGGGAAATAGAAACGAGAATGACTCGATGGAGTTTCATAATTGGGTGAGAGGGACATTTGAGTTTGGCGACCGTGTTGGCAATGTATAAAGGAGTTCGGCCATGGCCGTGCTACGAGCGGAATCAGGATGTCTTTTTTCAGGAAGAGACGAATAGGACGGCCCATACGAGCCGAATAAGGTTACGATTTTCGAACATAACTCGTGATCTCGCTTCCGCCTCCCAGCGTTATGTCGAGACTAGGGATCCCGCAATGCGGGCGAGTATCTTCAGCAAGCTGAAGCCAAGCCATTTTTATTACAGACGCGGTCAACCCCTTGCGCTAAGGGAGTCTCCAATGAATTCCCGAATCATGGTTTTAAAATTCGTTGTCTTTGTCTCGATCGGCGCGGCTTGTCTCGGGCCTAATGTTGCCGCTGGCGAGCCGCCGCCCAACATAGTGGTCATCCTTACAGACGACCAAGGGTATGCGGATATAAGCTTTAATCCGGAGCATGCGAAGGAGGTGTCGACGCCACACATGGATGCCTTGGCCAAGGAGGGGATTTTCTTTACTCAGGCTTATACGAGTGGATCGGTCTGCTCGCCTACGCGGGCAGGTTTGATGCTCGGTCAGTACCAGCAACGTGTGGGCATTTATACTGCAGGTGACGGCGGTCGTGGTTTCGATCCGAAGATACCGATTTTCCCAGGAATTTTGCCGGACGCCTACACGAGTATGGCTATCGGCAAGTGGCACTTGGGTCTGGACAACGACTATCCGGCCTTGAAGTGGCATGCCATGAGCCGCGGTTTTGATGAGGCTTATAAATTCATGGGGCGAGGAGGTCATGACTATTTCGATTCCAAGGGTGTGAATAGCGACGACTACGCGCCCATATATCGCAACAAGACGCGTATACCGAGAGATGAATACGAAGGCTATCTGACGACCCGTTTGTCAGAAGAGGCCGTAGATTTTATCGACCGAGAAAAGGGTGCCCCTTTCTTCCTCTATCTGGCCTACAATGCCGTGCATGCTCCAGCTCAGGCTCCCAAAGAAGATATCGACTACTATCGGAACAAGTATCCTGGGATAAGCGAAAAACGAGCTATTCTCATGGCGATGCTCTATCATTTGGACGAAGGCGTCGGGGCGGTAGTCAACAAGCTCAAGGAGGAAAGCCTTTGGCATAATACCTTGCTTTTTTTTCTGACCGACAACGGCGGCTCCAAGGCCATGGAAGCGGACAACGGGCCCTTGCGTGGCTACAAGCAAGTTCTTTACGAAGGCGGTATTCGTACACCATGGATCGTGAGCTGGCCTGCGAAATTTGCTGGGGGTCGAAAAATCGATACACCGATTATTTCTCTGGATGTCCTGCCCACCGTATTGGATGCCATCCAAGGGAGCGATTACGATCCGACGCCATTCGATGGCAAGAGCTTGTTGCCTCTGATGCGATCGAATACGGCTGCCC
>JAYZHU010000139.1:0-6539 GCA_036166175.1 Verrucomicrobiota bacterium
GCGACCTCCCGCTACCCGAATCGATCGGAACTTGGGACTTTGAAGCAGGCCCTCGACAAATATCGAAAGCATTTTTTAAAGAATCGGGATGCCGCTCTGGAAGTCGCTACGGCGGGTGAATTAACGCGAGACGAATCGTTGGACCCCGTCGATCATGCGGCATGGTCTACGATAGGCCTGATGCTCCTGAACCTGGATGAAACGCTAACAAAGGAATAGGATACTTAATTTTTGGAGAAAAACGATGGATCCGATAAATGAAGCCAAGAGGCAGCTAGCTCGTAGGGAATTTTTTGTTACGGCTGCTAGAGGAGTAGGAGGAGTCGCTCTGGCTAGCCTTTTGAGTCCAAATTCCTTCTCGGACCCTTATCCTGGCCTTTCTGCGTTGCCGCACTTCGCTCCTAAAGCGAAGCGCGTAATATACCTGTTGCAGAATGGTGCACCGTCGCACGTCGATTTATTTGATTACAAGCCCATGCTAGCCAAACTGGCGCGCGATCCGGTGCCCGAATCGGTCTTGGGTGGCAAGCGCTTCAGTTCGATGACCAACACAAAGGAGAAGCTTCTACTGCCGAATATCACGACGTTTGCTCGCTATGGTGAATGCGGGCGGTCCCTCAGCAACTTCCTCCCGTACACTTCGGAAATCGTCGACGATCTTTGTTTCATCAGATCAATGCACACAACTTCGGTGAATCATGCTCCCGGTATCAACTACTTCCTATCTGGAGCAGAGATTCCAGGTCGCCCAAGCATGGGAGCTTGGTTAAGTTATGGCCTAGGCTCTGAGGCAGATGATCTCCCGTCTTTCGTGGCCATGACCTCACGGGACAAGGAGGCTTCCTGCGGTCAAATATTCTATGACTTCTACTGGGGGTCCGGGTTTTTGCCTACCAAATACCAGGGGGTGAAATTTCGGGGCAGCGGTGATCCTGTCCTCTATTTATCGAATCCGCAAGGCGTTAGCCGATCTTTGCGCCGAAGCATGCTCGATGACTTGGCCGAACTGAATGAAGCGAAGCTCAAGGATTATGGCGATCCGGAGATCGCGACCCGTATCTCACAATACGAGATGGCCTATAAGATGCAAATCAGCGTCCCGAAATTGACCGACTTTTCCGACGAGAGGGAAGAGACACTCGATATGTACGGTCCGGATGTACAACGAGAAGGTAGTTTTGGATACAACTGCTTGATGGCTCGCAGACTGGTTGAACGAGGAACGCGCTTCGTGCAGTTGATGCACGCAGGATGGGATCAGCATAACAACCTAACACGTCAGCTGAAAGTCCAATGCCTAGATACGGATCAGCCGAGCGCGGCCTTGGTCAAGGATCTCAAGCGTTTAGGGCTTCTGGACGAAACCCTTGTTATTTGGGGCGGCGAGTTCGGACGCACTCCGTTCTTGCAAGGCGACTACGACAATTACCCTCGCTGGGGACGAGATCACCATCCCTACGGTTTCACGATTTGGATGGCAGGGGGCGGGATCAAACCTGGATTCGCTTACGGCAGGACGGATGAGTTCGGGTTCAACGTGGCTGAGAACCCTGTTCATGTGCATGATTTTCAGGCGACGATTCTCCATTTGCTAGGGATCGACCATGAGCGCTTCACATACAAGTTCCAGGGTCGGAATTATCGCTTAACGGATGTGCATGGGCACGTGGTTAAAGATGTGCTCGCTTAGACACTCCCATGGAGGGATTATACGAACTCCACCTCTATCGAGCTAGGCAAGGGTGGAACGCGACAACCCGGGGCGTTCATTTCTTCTTTTTACAGCTAAGTTGACGGCAATGCGGGATTGCGGAGCGAAGACTGAACTCTAGTAAGTTTGGCTTTGAAATATTGAGCGAGGGAAGAACAATCCTTTTATGATCGACCCCATAAGCAGATTCTTTTTGGTTATTTTCGGGTTTGCAGGTATAAGCCTGCTAGCGAGTCAGCAAGCTTTCGGAGAGAGTGTATCGAACCTGCAGGGAAAACGAGTACTCTTCATCGTCGCGGAGCGAGAATACGGAACCGAAAAATCCCTACCGGCGTTCGCGAATTCCGTACTGACTGCAAAAGGTGCTATTTGCGATTTCGCTTTTGCTCGCAGCAACGACCGTGAATCCATCGAGTGTCACGAATTCGATGGGCTAGAGAAGTTGGACGAGGCGGATATACTGGTTGTCAGCGCTCGGCGCCGCTACCCGAGGTCCGAGGATTTGCTTCGAATCCGGCATTGGATAGAATCTGGCAAACCGACTATCCTCATTCGCACGGCGAGTCACGCATTTGGAGAGAGAGCGAATGGGACGGGTTATCAGGCTCCGCCGGGACATGCTGCTTGGAATACATTTGATAAGGATGCGCTTGGGGCGATCTATGAGGGCCACTACAGGGACTGGACCGGAGAACCGAGAAAGCGTGTGCGAATGTGGCCAGAGCCTACGAAATTGGACCACCCCATTTTGAATGGATTTAAATTAGGCGATTTTACGCCCATTGGAGATAAGCTTTATAAATACTCCGATTTAGATCCGGCGGTTGAGATTCTTCTGAGAGCCCGCTATCCAAATGAGGAAGCCATCTACCCGGTCGCGTGGATAAACGAAAAGAGCGGTAAACGGGTCTTTTATACCTCTCTTGGCGGTCTCGATGAGATTGCTATACCAGAGACGCAGCAACTGCTGCTCAACGCCTTTGTTTGGGCATCCAGCCCCCAAGAACCTGTCGCGGTTTCGGTCAATCCGGTAAAGGAGGCGACTTCGGACCGAAAGGCTCCAGCCGAATCGCACAAATCTATTGCATTGGCTGATGGGATCGCTGTTGATTTGGTAGTCTCCGAGCCTGTGGTCGCCCAACCATCCTTTATCGATTTCGATGAAAGAGGACGGATGTGGGTGGTGCAGTACCGGCAATATCCGTTTCCCGCGGGGCTGGAAGTCAAAGATAAAGACAGGTTTTGGCGGACGAAGTATAGGGGTACTCCGGAACCGCCCGGTAGGGCTGGCTATATTCCAGGTAAAGACATGATCACGATCCATGAAGATGGCGATGGCGACGGCGTTTTCGAGCATTCAAAACCCTTCCTGGAGGGCCTTAATATGGTGACCAGCTTTGCTTGGGACGCCGATGGCGTTTGGGTATTGCAGCCACCGTATTTGCTTTTTTACTACGATAGAGATAAGGATGACATTCCAGACGGTCCTCCAGACGTGCTCTTGAGCGGATTTGGTCTAGAGGACACTCACTCGACAGTGAACAGTTTAACGTGGGGGCCCGATGGATGGCTGTACGGGGCGCAGGGATCGACCGTGACGGCATCTGTAAGCGTGACGGGCAGGAACGAACCGCCCATAAAAAGCATTGGCCAACTGATGTGGCGCTACCACCCTCGGAAGAACATATATGAAGTTTTCGCTGAAGGTGGGGGAAACATTTGGAGCTGTGAGTTCGACTCGAAAGGACGCTTGCTGGCGGGGGCCAACGAAGGGCGGAAGCTTGGCTATCACTATATGCAAGGCTCTTACAGTCGCAAGAATTTCGGAAAGCATGGAGACCTTTCTAACGACTACGCATTCGGTTACTTTACCGGTATCGAGGAGGCGGGATCGCAGAGAGTGACGACCAATTTGATGGTCTATGAAGAAGGGTCCTTGCCAGCTAGATACAATGGAGCGATATTTACTGCTAATCCATTGGCTGGAAAAGTTTTCGCTTCCCGAAAGCGAATGAGAGGAGCCAGCTTCCATTCTGATCCGATCGACGAAGTGATGGTCGCCAATGATCGCTGGGTTCGCCCGGTCTATCTAGCTCCCGGTCCAGATGGAGCGGTGTACGTGGCAGATTGGTATGACCGCCAGATTAACCATATGCGTAACAGTGAAGGACTCCTGAGCGCTTCGGACGGCCGGATCTATAGGTTACGCAATGCGGACTCGGATCCTGGGGTAAAGATTTCTCTTGAAGACTATAGTAGTGCCGAACTTGTGCATACACTTAGAGATGAAGGAAGGTGGTATCGTGAAACAGCCAGGCGTCTATTGAGGCAGAGGAAGGACCGGAGCGTCGCGTCTGAACTAGAGGGCCTGCTACGCAACGAGCGAGGCCAAGTTGCTCTAGAAGCCTTGTGGGCGCTGCACTCATTAGGCTCCTTCACAGGCGAATTGCGCGTCGAAGCATTGGAACATCCCAACCCTTGGGTTCGCCTGTGGTCTGCTCGCTTGATCGGAGATGAAAGAGAGGGAAGCGGGCAGGAATATGCAAAACTCGCGTCACTGGCCAAGAACGATACCCATGTCGAGGTCCGCCAGCAATTGGCGTCTACTGCGAAACGCCTCCCGCCTGGTCCATCTGCGAACATCCTGAAAGGCCTTCTGAAACAAGATGAAGACGCAGCGGACCCTTATATGCCCTTGATGGTCTGGTGGGCTTTGGAAAACCTCTGTAGCGAAGATCCAGATCGGGCCATGGAGCTGTTTGATGACGCCTCTTTTTTTGGTCACGCGATGGTGAAGGATCACATGCTGGGTTTTTTAATGAAGCGATTTGCTATGGAGGGGGACCGGAGATCACTAGACTACTGCACTCGGCTGTTGAATTTAGCCTCCGACCCATCGTCTAAAAAGGCCTTGTTGGCAGGTTTCGAAGAGGCTTTTGTAGGACGGGCGATGCAAGGATTGCCCAATGAGCTCGTTGACGCGATTTCACGATCGGGAGGGGGTTCCTTGGCTATGGGGATTCGTCGTAATGACCCAGCGGCTATTGAAAAGGCAGTCGGCAAGCTTAGCGGAGAGGAAATAGAGGAGTCCGAGAGGCGCCAGATAATCAGCGCATTAGGAGAGCTGACGGTACGTGGCTTTCTTGGGGTAATCATCGATCAGCTGTCTCGAGAAGATGAAGCGACGGTAATGCTGGCGCTGGCTTCTCTCCAGAAGTTCAAAGAGATAGAGGCAGCGGACGCTGTACTGAAAAGGTACTCGAATTTCAGCGACAACTTGCAAGTGGCCGCCCGTACGATGCTTTCCAGCCGGTCCGAATGGTCGCTAAGGTGGCTCGAGGCAATCCAAGCGGGAAGGATGTCCAAAGAGTCCATGCCTAGCTACATAGTTGAGGGACTTGCTAGGCATGAAGACCGAAAGATTGATTCTCTCGTTGGCAAGTTGTGGGAAGCTAGTGGGGAGGCGCCAGCTGACGACAGAGATGTCGAGATTGCCAAACTCAAGGGGATCCTTGATGGAGCGGAGTTCATTGGAGACCGTTACTCGGGAAGAGATACTTATTTAGGTCTTTGTGCCGCCTGCCATCGTCTGCATAGCGAAGGAGGTGAAGTTGGACCAGACCTAACCGGCTATCAGCGCCATGATTTGGACAGCCTGCTTCTTGCTATATCGGATCCGAACGCGGAAGTGCGAGAAGGTTTCGAGAAATACTCGATCGAGACCCGGGATGGACAGATGATCGTCGGATTTTTGGCGGACCAAGATGATCGAATTGTCGAAATTCGACCCGTTGGGGGACAGCGTCTAATCGTCGAGAAGTCGGACATCGTTGAAATGGAAAGCTTGGGTGGCTCGCTTATGCCAGCGGGGCTATTGGCCGGCCTAGACGATAAGGCCTTGGTCAACTTGTTTGCCTATTTGCAATCCACTCAGCCATTGAATATCCGCTAGCCCTAAGGTGTCTCCCTAACCAACGTATTTGCCCCTATTTTGCCAGAGGGTGATCCACGATCCGCTTTTAGAACAAGATAGGGCAATTTTTGGCCTCAACGTGTTGCATTTTGCCAATTTCTACCTAAAAATATCCGAGTTAAGGGGACCATGGTATATTCGCAATCAAGTTTAAGTTCAACTCCTTAGAGACAATAGGTAGTAAAACGTCTACAGCCAGTTTAGGAACAAGAGGGCCGAAGGGGGAAATGGCGAAAGCGAGTTTTCCGTCGTGGCTCGATCATTTTTCAATGATACCTGAGATTTTTTCTAGTTATTCAGCCCTTAGCCAAAAAGCGATACACGCCCTGGTCGCTCTGACACTTGCAGGAGCTGCGACAGCTGAACTGCGGGCTGAGGCTGCCGTTGATCTAGAAGAGGGTGGCGCTCAGAACGTCGAAAGCGAATTCATCGTCAGCGAGAAAGATGAAGTTGAGTTGGTTAAAGATTCGAACGTCAGCGAAGCGATACAGCGACGCCCGGATTTGAGCTTTTCCAATATAACCATCGATGGGGAGGGTTCGCGGCAATCGCTGGACAGTATTTCAGCTGAAGACGTCACCTCGCTCGAGGTATTGAAAGCGGTGACTCCTGATCAAGACGCCGATTCTCGTGGAGGTTCGATCCGATTGAAGACTCGGCCATCTTACACTCAGAAAGGGATTTCCACCAAAATAATGCTGGAAAGCGAATACCAATCCTACGTTGAAGAGATTGGTTACGAGGGCAGTATTTCAGTAGGTGGACCGCTGAACGAGGCACGGACGATCGGTGGTCGATTAACCTTTAATTATGAGGATGAAACAAGAGGGGATCAGTACATCAACAAAGACTGGT
>JAYZHU010000140.1:0-10484 GCA_036166175.1 Verrucomicrobiota bacterium
AACTTCCCTCTAATCCGCGAGGAAGCCATGAAAGAAACGAAATCCAAAATCATCTACACGATAACTGACGAAGCGCCGGCACTAGCCACTTACTCCTTCCTCCCCATTATCGAGGCCTTTGCTGGAGCCGCTGGCGTCACGATAGAAACGCGGGACATCTCTCTAGCTGGACGCATCATCGCCAATTTTCCCGAAAACCACACAGAGGAACAGCGTCAGCCCGACGCCCTGACTGAGCTTGGCGAGTTGGCCAAGACGCCTGAAGCCAACATCATCAAACTCCCGAATATCAGCGCCTCGATTCCTCAGTTGACTGCCGCCATCAAAGAGCTGCAGGGCAAAGGCTACGATCTCCCCGACTACCTAGAAGATCCGCAGAATGAGGACGAGAAAGAAATCAAAGCCCGCTACGCCAAGGTTTTGGGAAGCGCCGTAAACCCGGTTCTACGTGAAGGGAATTCCGATCGTCGAGCACCTGGATCCGTCAAGCGATACGCCAAGAACAACCCTCACTCCATGGGAGCCTGGAACCCCCAGTCAAAGTCTCATGTGGCCAGCATGAGCGGCCACGACTTTTATGGTAGCGAAAAGTCGACTACGATTGAAGAGGCTACCGAGGTAAGCATCGAGTTTCAGGGAACTGATGGCTCCAACAAAACCTTAAAAGCCTCCTTCCCTTTGCAAGCTGGCGAGATCATCGACGCCGCGGCGATGAATCGCAATGCCTTGCGCTCATTTCTGGAAGAGCAAATAGCCGATGCCCGCGAACAAGGTATTCTGTTTTCCCTCCATCTGAAAGCTACAATGATGAAGGTATCCGATCCGATTATTTTCGGCCACGGGGTATCCGTTTTCTTTAAGGACGTTTTCGAAGGCCACGCCAGCGATTTCGAATCGATCGGGGTTGATCCCAACAATGGCCTGGGAGACTTGTTCTCGAAAATAACGGAATTGCCGGACGAAAAGCGGGCCCAAATCGAATCCGAAGTTCAGGCTGTCTACGAGCAAGGTCCTGATCTAGCCATGGTGAATTCCGACAAGGGAATCACCAACTTGCACGTGCCAAGTGATATAATAATTGACGCCTCCATGCCGGCCGCGATCCGAGCCTCCGGACAAATGTGGGGACCGGACGGGAACCAGAAGGACACGAAATACGTCATCCCCGACCGATCCTATTCAGGAGTCTATCAAGCGACGATCGAGTTTTGCGGAGAGCACGGGGCTTTCGACCCTTCCACCATGGGAAGCGTCCCGAACGTGGGACTCATGGCTCAGAAGGCGGAAGAATACGGCTCGCACGATAAGACTTTCCAAGCCCCTTCCGAAGGAAGTATCCGAGTCGTGGATTCAAGTGGAGAAACTCTAATCGAACAATCGGTCGAGACCGGAGATATTTTCAGAATGTGCCAGGTCAAGGATGCCCCAATTCGCGACTGGGTTAAGCTGGCCGTCAATCGGGCTAGAGCCACAGGCGCTCCAGCGGTATTCTGGTTGGACAAGAATCGGGGGCACGACGCCGAACTAATCAAGAAGGTCGAGTTGTACTTGAAGGATCATGACATCGAAGGCTTGGACTTGCGAATTCTCGCGCCAGTCGACGCCACTCGATTCTCTCTTCAGCGTATCAAGGGGGGAGAAGATACCATTTCCGTTACCGGCAACGTTCTCAGAGACTACCTAACGGATCTTTTCCCGATACTCGAACTGGGCACCAGCGCTAAGATGCTTTCCATCGTGCCACTCATGAATGGGGGCGGCCTATTCGAGACGGGGGCAGGCGGATCCGCGCCCAAACACGTACAACAGTTTCAAAGCGAAGGGCACTTGCGTTGGGATTCGCTCGGGGAATTCCTTGCCCTGGCTGTATCGCTCGAGCATTTGTCGGGCGCCTTTTCCAATGAGCGAGCTAAAACGCTATCAGAAACACTGGATGCCGCGACGGCCAAATTCCTGCAGAACAACAAGTCGCCTTCACGAAAAGTAAACGAGTTGGACAATCGGGGCAGCCATTTCTATCTGGCTCTCTACTGGGCTGAGGCCCTCGCTGCCCAAGATCAGGACTCCGAGCTTAAAGCCATTTTCGCTCCTCTTGCTGAATCACTCTCTAAAAGCGAGGCGACAATCGTCGAGGAGCTGAATGCCGCCCAAGGCAGCCCCGTGAATGTCGACGGTTACTACGCCCCTGACTTCGAGAAAGCGTCGGAAGCGATGCGCCCAAGTAAGACTCTTAATAGCGCCCTCGCTACGATTGGCTAAGGGAGCTCGAAAATTTCAATCAGGGCGATTCCGTCTTCTCCAATAAAGTCATTCACGACCACAGTGTAGAGCCCGGGCTGCAACTCTCGTATCATCGCGGCATCCTTGCTATCTGGGAGAAGCGCTGATGCTCCCACTTGCGTGAAAGCTTCTTGCAGTTGAAAGACCGGCTCATCACCCCAATCGTCGTTCCTAGCTACTGCTTCCGAGGCTTCGTACAAGGTGATCCCTGGATTCGGCATGTATTCAGATATTCCCCGATTCGCCAGCTCCGGGCCGAGAGCTCGGATCAACACGCGCTTCGGGTCCTGTCCCGTTATGACGAAACCTCCTATCGCGACCCGATCGCCCGTAGATGAAAGCACGCGGGTAGAAATATTGACTAGCCGCGTTTCGATACTCTCATCTGACGCATCGAAGACTTCTACCAAACCAATTCCTGAACTGCCAACTGCACCAGATAGATGTACCGTATAGAGTCCCGGACTCAAGGTGACCAGCATTGCCGACTCGGTCTGATCTTCGAGGGCGATCGCTCCTACGGTAGGCGTAACCTGTTCAATTTCCTGCCAATTCGCCGCCTCAACCCAATCATCATTCTCTTCGATCTTCGTTCCGGATACATCAAACAGGGCGATATTCGGATCGGCTAAGGCTCCAGAAACCCCGTGCAGTTCCAAGGATTTTCCCAATCCGCGTACAAGAACTCTCCGTGGTTGTGTTCCGGATACGACGAATCCGGCAATCATTATTTCGTCACCGACTCCCACATAGCCGCGCGTAGATATATTGAACAAAGCCTCTCGGATCATCCTCACCCGAGTTGGACCTACCAACACGGAACCGTTGGCATTAGAAACTGCCACCGAATAATCTCCTTCATCGACAGCGCTCAGGGTTAGAATCTCCAGTGCAGGAGCCTCTTCCCCACTCAGTATCAAACCGTCCTTATACCATTGATACTGAGCATCCAAGGCGTTGGCCACGTCCACCTCGATCATGATGGGAGCCCCTTCGATTCCTTTGACTTCGATGGGCAAAGGCTCCACCGAGGGCGAACCCGCCTGGGGCGCGATTTCGAGAACATAGAGAAACACTCCCGTGCCCTCTCCATTCGTCGCTTGAATCATCACATCGTACCGGCCTGATTGAGTAGGCGTCCCTGAAATCACTCCCGTATTGGAATCTATGCTTAGACCGTCGGGTAGTCCCGTCGCCTCGAAGCTGCTTGCCTCTCGGCTCGCTTCGATCTGGAAGGAGATCGGTTCTCCAGCCACAGCATTTGTGTCTCCAGGATTCTCGATAACCGGGGTTAGCCAGGTAGGACCTTCCTCAACTTTAGCATTCAACCAGGCGAGTCCGTAGCTCCTGTCCTCGCGGAAATTATTCCCGTCAACGGAAATCCAATACGTTTCTCCAGCTACTACGTCGATCGCCAAGCGACTCGATAAAGCTCCTCCGCTGTCGTCGTTCTCGCCCATCAACTCAAAGGTCGAAAGCAATGTTCCCTGATACACGGCCAAGGTCGTGTCGAAGTCGCTGCCAAAAGTCGAGATTTCCGCCTGCCCTGATCGAGCAGCTACCCATTTCCACCAAAGCGACTGTCCGACTGAGCTTCCGGCAATCGAGGGCTCGCCAATTTCCTTGGTCGCATTGTTGGTAAACGATACATCGCTAATCGTATCCGTTGTAAATTTACGGGCGTCTTGTAGATCATCATGTTCGGCCATAGCCACGGTTAGCGAAATTTCGCCAAATCCGCCATTCCAGCCATCCACTGCGATCCTATACTCCGTCCCTTCCTGAGCGAAAAAGGTGAGGACACTCGTCCAAACACCCGTTCGGTCATCGTCATCGTTCAAACCCACCAACTGCAGTTCCTCCAGGGTACCTCCAATATACACGGCTAATAGCGTATCGAAGCTATTACTGGCTGATGTTGAGAGCGTTACATTGCCACTAAGAGGAGCGGTCCATTTCCACCAAACAGACTTAGACCCGAATGCCCTCTCAACATGTTCAGGCTCCCCTTCCTCGCGAGTCGCGGCAATGTTCTCGCTTGCCGTTCTAATATTGATACCGCCGATCTCCAAGGCATCTGCGAAGTTATCGTTCACAACAGATTGGCCAAGACTCAAGCTAACGTTCCCCGAGTCCCCTTCCAATCCATCCACTGCAATATAGTAAGCCTCTCCTTGAACAGCATCAAAGGATACCGAGGCTCCATTATTGCTTGGGGAAAGATCCCTGTCCTTCGCAACAAGCTGCAGTGCATCCAAGCTTTCACCACGATAAATGACAATCACGGTAGAGAAATCGCTGCCCTCCGTAGTCACTTCCGTAAATCCATCTTCATCAGCAACCCACTTCCACCATACCGATTTGCCCGTAGCATCATTATCATGCGGACCCTCATTCGCTTCAATGCTGGCATTGGAATTGAATCCGGAAACGATAAACGGTGAAACCGAAACCGGAGTAGCCGATTCGAAACCATCATTTAGCGGCATTGGCATTTCCGACTGAAGCGCCCTTGCCAAATTCAATCGCCCACCTGAGCGGCAACGCCGAGCTAAGCTTTCCAAGGTATCCGTCGATGAATAGAGCCGATTTAGAATCGTGACCATCGGTTCCTCCGGAAATCGAACCAGCATCAAGGCGATCGCTCCACTAACAAATGGCGTAGCCATGGACGTACCACTCAAAGCCCGATAGTCGTCATCAGAGTTGAAATACGTGGAATGAATACCCACGCCTGGGGCTGCCAGTTCCACCTCCGACTCTCCATAATTAGCGAAGGTCGCGAATCCGTTACGCTTGTCCGTTGCCGTTACGCTGACAACATTGGGGTAAGCATAGGATGACGGGTAGTTCGGCTGATCATCGTTATTGCTACTTTCATTTCCAGCAGCAGCTACGAAATAAATACCGGCTGCGTTCGCCTCCTCAATCGTCTCCCCTAAGAGCGGATTAAAGTCCAGACCGCCCCAACTGCTGTTGATGATTCTAGCTCCCTGCTCTCTCGCATAATTAATACATTCGATTGCGTCGGCATCGGACCCTTCGCCCTGGGAATCCAGAAACTTAAGGGCCATCAACTTGGCTTGCCAAGCCACTCCGGCCACTCCCAATCCATTATTGCCGACCGCACCTGCGATTCCAGCAACGTGAGTTCCATGACCCAGGTCGTCCATCAGATCGCCTTCAGTTTCAGGCGTTCTGTTTCCATCAATACCAACCGTATTGATTCCATGGATATCATCAATATAGCCGTTGTTGTCATCATCGATTCCGTTTCCAGCAATCTCTCCTGGATTTACCCACATATTGCTAGCCAGATCCTCATGAGTGTAGCGAACTCCAGAGTCCAATATGGCTATTACGATTTCCGATGCGTCATTCCAGATTTCCCAAGCTTCATCGGCGCTGATATCCGCCCCTTCGATGCCTCCTAGTTGCCCCGCATTCTCGATACCCCATTGCTTGCCGTCCTGCAAAAGGGCATCGTCCGGTAAAACGGAGGCTTTGCGAATATAGTTATAGGACATTCGCTCCACCAAACCCGACCGTTTGTAGGCGTTGATCGCCGAACTTAGCGAGACTCCGTCGTTAACTTTTACCAATACTATATTGGGAAAGCTCGAATAAGTCCGTATCAGTCGGGATCCTGCCGCCTGGTGGGTTTCCTCGAGAACCGCCAATCCAGAGGCTTGCGACAAGGGTAGAATCAGGTCCTCCCTGAGCTTGATCAACAACTCTCCTGGGACGATCCGCTTCCCGTAGGGATCCAGATTGCCCTTTTCGCTCGCCAATAAGCAACTAGACAATAGCCCAAACAGCCAAAGAATCCTAAGTCCTTTGTTCCTTAAGTCTCTCAAATTGACTGGCTTATTGAATTATGCCCGCGGATGGGAGCGGTCGTATACGGCTTTCAGGCGCCCCAGATTCACATGAGTATAGATCTGAGTCGTCGAAAGTTTGGAATGTCCAAGGAGTTCCTGCACCAGTCTTAAATCGGCGCCGTTGTCCAAAAGATGAGTGGCGTAGGAGTGCCGAATCTTATGCGGGGTGATGTCCATAGGTAGCTCTGCTAGATTCAGGTATTTCTTGAGTAGGAGCTGAATTTGCCGAGCTGACCATTTCTTTCCCTGATTGCTGACAACAACCGGGTCCGAAAACCCTGTTTTGGCCCCGAATTCGCTGCGCCATTTGTCCAGTACCGCCACGGCGACTTTCCCGAGCGGACAATTGCGAGACTTTCCCCCTTTACCAACGATCCGAGCCACGCCTTCGTCTAGACTAACATCTCCGTATTTCAGATTCACCAATTCCGAAACGCGAAAGCCTGCTCCGTAGAGCAATTCCAATACGAGCCGATCCCTCCAGGCCACAAAGGGCTCTATCGTCTCGTTCTGCAAGAGTCTCATAGGTCCTTCAATCAATCGGAGGACCTGCTGCTCAGTTAGGAGAATCGGTAGCTTCTTTGACAGTTTGGGCAAAACGATTCCCTCAATCGGATTTCGCTCGATAGCGCCTCGCTTCAACCAGAATTTGAAAAACGTATTCAATCCAGAGACATAGTTTCGAAGCGTCACTCGACTAACTCGCCGCTGCTCTTCGATAACGAAATCCCGAGACTCTCGCGTACTGATCGAATCCAATTGTCCGTTCCACTCGTGCTCGCTTTCCAATCGCTTAAGAAATCGGGTGATGGCAGTATTATAATTCCGGAGCGAATACTCCGACAGCCGGCGCTCTTGTTCCAAGTACTTGAGAAAAGGGGATACCCATTCGGGTTGCCAGCGGGCGCTGGGCTGCCCAGAATCGGATTGCATCTCTTTGTCGGAAGGAGGCACTTTTGTCAGCCTATCTTCTTAGCTCGTCACCCTCGAGGCAAGCGCCTCGGTTTCCGATTTGACGGCCCGAGAGTAACGTCGAACGGAGGACTCCGGATCTATTCCTTTTCTTCTACAAGCAGCGGCTATCTCGAACAACAATGCCCCAGCCGTTTCTTCGTCGATCGAGTTGGTTAGGTTTTCGATGGAACCCTCGTCTACCAACGATCCCGTCGGGAGGCCTTGCTTCTGGATCTGCTTGTAAATGTCGACTGCATACATCAACGCAGGCAATGAAGGTGGCAAGTTTTTGAATACGGTATCCGATTGAGAGCCATTCTTCTTCTCTCGGGCCTTTATTTCCTCCCACTGATGAAGTGCCTGTTCTGAATCTTCGGCCGAGGAATCTCCAAACACGTGAGGATGTCGCCGAATGAGCTTGTCGTTCACTTCGCGTGCCACCGCCTCGAAATCGAAATGCTCCGACTCCTTGGCAAGCTGGGAATGGAACACGACCTGCAGCAGAACATCTCCCAATTCCTCTTTCATGTGATCCATATCCAAGTTGTCTATTGTCTCCAAGAGTTCGCTACACTCATCTACAAGGCACTCGGCGATGGACTGGTGATCCTGCTCTTGATCCCAAGGACAGCCATTTGGGGCCCGCAAGCGAACCATTGTATCTAGCAAATTTTCAATCGCACTCACGACAAACACCTACCCTGTTCACGGCTAGTAGAGCAAATACAATTCTCGACAGGAATTGGCCGAGCTACCAAAGTTAGCCGCTTTCTAAACGCAAATGGACAAGCTAACCGAGATCATGGCATGGAAGCGGCGCGAAATCGCCGAGCGCATACGAAACGTCGGCGAAGCTGAGCTTCAGTCCTCCCGCCATCCAGACCGAGCCGGGAGTTTCTTGAAAGCCCTTCAGGGGCCAAAAGGGCTCGCGGTCATATCCGAAATAAAACGTCGGTCACCCTCAGCCGGGGAGATCAAGACGATTGAATCCGCAGCTACCCAGGCAATGGCCTACGCCCAGGCGGGCGCGGATTGCCTATCAATCCTAACCGACGAGAAATACTTTGGCGGAACAATAGCCGATCTTGAATCTTCGCGTCAGCAGCTTTCCGAAATCGGCTTCGAAACGCCCTGCCTTCGCAAGGATTTCATGATTCATCCGATTCAAGTGCTGGAAGCCGCCAATGCAGGATCGGCCGCCATTCTAATTATCGTGCGGGCTTTGACCGATGAGGAAATGCTCCATTTGCGTAATGCTGCGGACTTAGCCGGTCTCGACGCCCTGTACGAAATTCACAGCGAAGCGGAGCTAGACCGGGCCGTAGCTCAGAACGCCAGGATCATTGGCGTCAACAATCGCGATCTGGCCATATTCAAGACGGATCTTCGTTTTTCCGAAGAGCTCATTCCCAAAATCCCTTCTGACGCTTTAGCCATTTCGGAAAGCGGCATTTGGAATGGCGAAGATGCCAAAAGGGCGAGAGATGCGGGAGCGAAAGCCATCCTCGTCGGGGAAGCCCTTATGCGAGCGGAATCCGTTCAAGATCTGGTAAGCGCGTTTCATTCCGCCTAGCATCCTATGCCGTCCCCGCTCTCCCCATCGGAAACACGAGCCCTGTTGGAAAAGCTCGGGCACCGACCGGTAAAGAAGCTGGGGCAGAATTTCCTCATAGATGGCAACATCGTACGCAAATCGCTGGAATTAGCCGAGATAGAGTCTGGCGACCGTATCGTCGAAGTCGGCCCCGGTCTGGGCACGCTCACTAGAGCCCTCGTCAACGCCGGGGCTAACGTTTACGCTGTGGAAAAAGATCCTCGGCTGGCCTCACACCTTGCTGAGCTGGAAGCCGCCTACCCAAATGATTTCCACCTGCTTCAAGGCGACGCCCTAGAACATCCTCTCGCCAATCTTCCGTTCAGGGGAGGAAGGTTCAAAATTGTCGCTAACCTTCCCTATGCAATATCCACACCGTGGATGGAATCGGTGATCAATGAACGCCTACCCTCCAGTCTCACTTTGATGCTACAAAAGGAGACGGCCCAGCGGTTCATCGCCGAACCGGGTTTTAAACAATTTGGCAGTATCAGCATCTTCATCCAAAACGCTTTCGATCTCGAAGGAACCTGGGACGTCGCCGCAAGCTGCTTCTATCCCAAACCCGACGTCGGCTCTCGCCTCATCCACCTCAAGCTAAAGAAATCCCCGTATTTATTCCCCAAAGGCGACAGAGAACTGATCCGTGCGCTGTTCCAACAACGGCGAAAGCAAATCGGCTCCCTGCTCAGAAAAAGCTCCCATCAGAAATCTCAAAAATGGCTGCATAGGCTGGCAGAGATCAACCTCGAGCCGCAAATGCGGCCCGAGCAGATCGATCTAGATGCTTGGAAAATCCTGAGCGAATCAACTAGTTGAAGTTGCCCCAAACTACGCCGACTGACGCTTTTCGCTAGAAACCAATTCCGGCTCGAGACGCTCGCGGCAAATCAATCCGCCGTTGGCCAACAGCATCCAACGTCTCGTACGCGTCCGGTACGAATGGGTCCTGCCCAGCAACCGATGAACCATATTCTCACTGCGGCTATCGCTCACGATGATATCCTTATATCGTCTATCCATTTCTATTTCCTCACAAATTTGAATTTACTTTCCAATGCCGTGATTAGTTCCCCAATCGTCAGCGCTTCCCTATTTGAATCAGCCCCCGTAACAGAAGTCTCCCTACCTTCCATCGGAACGTCCCTGTGACCGTAGCGAGCCTCTTTCCCTCCAACGATCGAAATAGCATTCTTATTCAAAAGTTCTCCATAGCTGGATAGATGGGGTCGGTTGTTGCCAGTCGCATCCGCTATTTCGGAAGCGGAACGCTCCTGGCAACTCCCTATTCCCCCCACGGCCGAACAAGCCGATACTTCCTCTAACCCAATCACCTGAACACCTTTCTCGTTAGGGCGACCACCACGCCTTGAACGATCAATTCAGTCGCTGGAAGAAGATCGGGATAAGCTGGATTCTCCGCCTTTAAATAAGGTTGCCTCTCTTTCAGAACGAATCGTTTTAGCGTCGTTTCCCCGTCTATGAGAGCCGCGACCACATCCCCATCACGCGGCTCCCGATATTCCAAGACGACGACATCCCCCTCCTGGATATGCGCTCCCGTCATAGAGTCTCCCCGCACCTTTAAAGCAAAGGTTCGACTCGAATGGGATACGCCAATCGATGCCAGATCGATAGCGACTCCGCCATCTGAACGCTCCTCTTCATAGGCGGGCAATCCCGCTGGAATCGCTCCCAACAAAGGCACCTCGCTGAAACGACTCTCGTTGACCGGAAGCAGGTCGCCTGGCATGCGCCTTAAGAACCCTTTCCGC
>JAYZHU010000141.1:0-6029 GCA_036166175.1 Verrucomicrobiota bacterium
ACCACGTGAATGTCTCTCATATGCAATACTTGGCCTATCTATGCCCGCGATAGTATTATGGTCATATGAATTTGGCGGACCGAGCCGGTCCTCCCTGCCCATTATTTCATGACAATGAGTATTCCTTCCAGAGATTTCCCTTCTATGTCCTATTCTCGATTGGTCGCTCTAATACTGCTCCTTACCTGCATTTCAGCCCAAGCCCAAGCCCAAGCGGCTGAACTGTATTTCCGGGAAGACTGGAGGGAGATTCCCGCTGCATTGCCGATTACACCGGAACATCTGGGAAATTCGGAACTACGCATGGAAGTCCATGGACCCGGCAAGCTGGGCATTAAGAAGTCACATCACGATCATATACCCAATGATCCTTTCTACGTGTGGTCGGGCCGTTGTTGGATGAGTTGGGGCCTTTCTCTGAGGAAAATGGGCCATCTGGCCGATCTTTCCGGGCCTGATGCCGAGGTACGCTGGAGAAGTCGGCAAAGCGGGGATCACGCCCTGCACCTGCTGGTCAAGCTGCCAGGAGAACGCTGGTTCATTAGCGAACAAAGCGATAGCGGACAGGATTGGCACGAACACGAATTCAAGGTAGCCGATCTCACTTGGAGGCACTTCAGCGTCATTAAAGCTGTAGCCGAAGAAAAAGTGGATGCCCCTCCGCTGGACCAGGTCGAGCAAATCGGGTTCACTGACCAACGAGCCGGAGGAGGCAGCAAATCGAGTTCACGCATCGATTGGATCGAGGTTTACGGGAGTTCCGTTAAAGTGCCGCCAACTACTCCCCCAGCCGTGAAGGCTACCCGAGTACCCATCGCACTGCCTCAAAACGTTCGTGCTTATGAGGACCTCGTTTACGCGAAACACGGAGATCGGGAGTTAACGCTAAATCTGTACCGGCCAAAAAATGACGACAAACTCTCACCAGCCATCATTTTTATCCATGGAGGCGGCTGGTACAAGGGAGACCCGAGCAGCTACACTGCTACGGCTCAGCAGTTAGCTGCCCAAGGGTATGTAACTCTCAATATTTTCTATCGCCTATCTGGCGAAGCCCCCTTCCCGGCCGCGATCGAGGATTGCAAAGCGGCTGTTCGTTGGGCTCGGGCCAATGCTCGAACCTTCCTCATAGATCCCGATCGCATCGGATCCGTGGGCGGTTCGGCCGGAGGACATCTGTCTGGACTCCTGGGGACCAGCGGCTATTCGCGTAAACTCAATCAAAGCGACGGACCCTACGCATCCTATTCACCCGCGATTCAAGCCTGTGTGGTCATGGCGGGGACGATGGACTTGACCGGCGAGGAATCCCAACTATCCGCGAATGCCGACCCTCGCCGACGTATGAAAACGTTTATGGGAGGGTCCTGGAAATCGACTAAACAGAACTACATCGACGCCTCGCCAATCACTCATGTTTCCCAACGAACACCGCCCATGCTTTTCATGGATGGCGAGTTCGATCGGCCCGGAGAACGCTATCCAAGCATCATCAAAAAACTGGATACTTTTGGCATTCATCACGAATCGCACGTCATCAAGGACGGCCCCCATCCCTTTTGGAGCTCCCACCCATTTTTCAATCCCGCTTTGGATATTCTGGTTGAATTTTTCGATCGAACGCTGAAGGAGAAGAAAACATCGTAGGCACTGTCTTTAGGCTGAGACATATGCCATTTTGACTGCGGAAAACAGCGGAACATAAAACAATGGCAGGGAGGATCGGCTCGATCCTCCGAAACAACGATCCTCCGAAATACGGATACGGAGGACCGAGCCGCTCCTCCGTACCAGAAAGTCCAGTGGACTCGCTGGAGCTCTCCGGCACGATGAACTGGCAAAGTCTATGATGGACGTGTAGGGGGCGGGTTTATCCTGCGATATGCTAAGTATTCAATCGCGGCAAAAAGCCCCTCCTACGGTAGTTCAGAGTACGAACTCCTCAATCCGAGAACCAGTAAATCTGTCCGAGCAATCCCAAGGCCAAACATATGGACGGAGACAGCTAAATCTTTGATTTGCGTTTTCGCCCAGTTTCCCGAGTCATGGATCGATGTCTTTGATCCAATCAACCAGGCTCTTTGCGCTTCTCGCCCTCTTTTTCCTATTTGGATGCAGCGATTCGCCGAACCCCGCATCCGACGCGGCTGGTTCAGCTTCAACGCCTACTGCATCTAGTTCCTCCTCGAATAGAGCTCCCGTTGAAGCACTGCCCCCCATCCCGATAGAATTCATCATGGATTCGGCCTTGAGCGGGAACGTCGAAGCCATCGCGCTCGCGCTTGAAGCGGGCATCAATCCCGATCTAACCGATGAGAATGGTCGCACCCCCCTGATGCTAGCCGCCTTCAACGGGCATACGGAAATCGCTGAGCGACTGCTGGAAGCAGGAGCCCGGGTAGACTTACGCGATTCTACGAATCGCACCGCATTCATGTTCGCCTGTACAGGTCCCAATCTTAAACTCGTTACTCTCCTTCATCGGCGAGGCGGCAGCATCAACGACATCGACTCCCACGAGAGCTGGACACCTCTAATGTTCGCCGCAGCCGAGGGGCACCGTGACGTCGTGCAATACCTTCTGAGCAATGGAGCCAATCCGAAGGCAGAGGACGTCGATGGCGAAACCGCGGCAACATTCGCTCGACAGCGAGGTTTTGCCGAAGTGGCAGCAATGATCGAGGCCCGAATATAAGGGACCCTAAAAAGCTGACCGATTGCTGCAAGTGTTGAGGTAAGTAGGTCGCCAAGGAATTGATCAAATTGGCATCCAGCAACTTGAGGCAGGCCGATAGAACTGGATACCTGATCGGATACCGCCTTCCACGCTTGTTTTGACCCTTCATAGCTCCTACTTTTTTCTCATGCGCCAAAAAAGCTTTTCTTTTCACTCCCTCTTATCGCTAAGCATCATTCTTTTATCTATTCCGTTTGCCATGTCTCAACGACCCGGTTTCAACTACGTTGAGGCCAATGTACCCTCATACGAGCTCCCCAATCCCCTCGTTTCAGAGAGCGGTAATCCGATTACATCGATTCAAGATTGGAAAAACCTACGCCGTCCCGAGATCCTGGCTTTGTTCGAAGACCATGTTTACGGCCGCCGCCCCGCCAAACCGGAGAACCCAACTTACACCGTCACCTCAGAAGCGATGAATGCCTTAGGCGGTAAAGCGATACGAAAGCAGATCACCATTCGATTCGACGAGAACGCATTTCCGCAGGCAATCCACGTTCTCCTCTATATTCCAAATTCCATCCAAGGCTCGTCTCCCATATTTGTTGGATACAATTTCAATGGCAATCACACGATCCATACGGACCCCAGTATCCATCTTTCCACTTCATGGATGCGGACCAACAGTAACGGAAACGTCAACCATCAGGCCACGGACGAAGCCCGAGGCAAAAGCTCCAATCGCTGGCCAGTCGAACGCATTGTTGAACGTGGGTATGCCTTAGCTACCGCCTACTATGGGGATATCGAACCCGATTATTCCGAGGGCTGGAAAGACGGCATTCGCTCTCACTACGATACCGATGCCGAGGGCAAACCACTAGAGCTCGAAGAATGGAGCGCTATCACGGCTTGGGCTTGGGGATTGAGCCGCATTGTCGATTATTTGGAAACCGACAGCGCCATCGATAAAAAACGCATCGCTTTAATAGGCCACTCACGCCTAGGAAAGGCTTCGCTCTGGGCTGGGGCGACCGATGAGCGGTTCGGCATCACGATTTCCAATAACTCAGGATGTGGCGGGGCGGCTTTGAGCCGGCGGGCTTTCGGGGAAACAGTCAAACGCATCAACACTAGCTTCCCCCATTGGTTCAATCGAACCTTCAAGTCGTACAACGACAACGAAGCAGGCATTCCCGTGGATCAACATCAACTCATCGCTCTCATGGCTCCGAGAGCCGTTTATGTCGCCAGCGCTCAAGAAGATCTTTGGGCAGACCCAAATGGCGAATTCCTTTCGGCGAAAGCCGCGAGCCGCGTATACGAGCTATTTGGATTAGACGGTGTGGGGACCAACACACAACCACCATTGAACTCTCCTGTTGGCGGGCACGTCGGCTACCATTTCCGCACAGGCAAACACGATGTTACCCTCTATGACTGGGAACGGTATCTAGATTTTGCTGACAGACATTTCGACTAAAATCTAAATCCACATCTTTCCAAAACGCTTCAAGAGAGTAGAACCATATCCAAAGAAACCTTAATGAGAACATCCAATCCAGCACTCAACGACAAAGCATTTGACCTTAGGCCATCGGCTACCGGCGATGCCATGACTATCAACGGTACTGTAAACCGAACGGGGATCCTTCTGTGCATCCTGATGTTCACCGCGATTTACAGCTGGGATCGAGCCTATAGCGCTGTAAACCCTGGAGAACTGTACCCATGGCTAATCGGTAGCACCATTGGTGGATTCGTAATCGCCATGATTACCGTTTTCAAAAAAACCGCAGCTCCGATCACCGCTCCCATTTACGCAGCCGTGGAAGGTATCCTCTTGGGAATTCTCTCAGCCTTTTACGAAATGCAATTTCCAGGGCTGGTTTTCCAGGCGATACTTCTCACCTTCGGCACCCTTTTCGCTCTGCTTTTCGCTTATCGCTCTGGCCTAATCAAGGCGACCGAGAATTTCAAGCTGGGCATTGTAGCGGCCACCGGAGGCATATTCCTTATCTATCTAGTGACGTTTGTCCTGGGATTTTTCGGCGTATCCATTCCCTTTATTCACGGCAGTGGCACGATTGGCATTCTATTTAGTCTCTTCGTAGTAGTAGTCGCGGCCCTAAACCTCGTCCTCGACTTTGATTTCATCGAGAACGGCGCTCAGCGAGGAGCTCCTAAATATATGGAGTGGTACGGTGCATTCGGCCTCCTGGTAACGCTGATCTGGCTCTATATCGAGTTGCTCAGGCTACTGTCGAAATTGCGTAGCCGATAGAGGCGGGAATTCGCTTGTCGAAAATGGTAGCACAGGCAGCCTGCCTGTAGCGGGAATCACGACGAAAGGCTGAAAGCGTGTGCTGCTTTACAATTAGTCGCTCGGGCTCTTAACGCAGCGTAGTTCTAGGAGCGAGGACGGTTAACCGCCGTAGTCCCGCTACGGCAGGACGAAGGAGTGAGATCGACCGCTACCTTAGTTCATGCCCAGCGCCTGATTTCGATTTATGTCACAAAAAGATCCGGATTGTCTTCCGAGCCCGGATAACAGACTCTATTCAACAATGCCCCCGTTAAAATTGGAAGTTGTCCTGATCTCTCCTTTGGCATTGGTCCTCTGCATAATCTTGGCCGGAAAATCTGAAGCATTCGCGGGAAATGAGGCCAGATCGATTCGGGTGATTCCGCATTCCGTATTAATGGAACGTTTGAACGGTAAAGATCCATTGCCCAGAAGTCGGCCTCCGGACCGACTTGAAGAAGATCGGATTACCGATGCGGCCGTCTTCTTCAGAAACAACCAGAAAAGTGAGGCATATCAGCGAAACCGGGATCACTATCGGTTGCCGACCCTCGTTATCGAATGGGACAATTTTCCCGGTGCACGCTGGGCATCAAACGTGGAGGGAGCACTAATATCGCTACCCACCGAAGACGTCCGCCTTCCTAACCAAGATTGGGATCGCTTTCGTTGGGAATTGGAGGGGGATCAAAAATGCGCCCTCATCTATGAAAATGATGAACCGAAGGCCTCGCTACGCGTGGAATTTCAGGTACGTCAGAATCACATCGACTATGCCCTAACCGTCTACTCCGAGGATAACCAAACACGTGATCAGCTTTGCACACACTTGTGTTTTAACCATGCCTGGGCCAATGGATTCGGTCGCGATGCCCTGGCGCTTACAGACGACCGCATTCACCGCCTAAGTGACGTACCTAATCCAGAACGCATCTGGACACGCACAGCAACTCTCACCGAGGAACCCAATTACGCGAAACTCAAGCAACAACAGTACGCCCTCAACGGTACCGGCAGCAATCTGAACCACAAACGCATAACCGGCGC
>JAYZHU010000142.1:0-7038 GCA_036166175.1 Verrucomicrobiota bacterium
GACATTGGGGGCGCCGACGTCGCTCACGCTCTTTACAAGGATGATGAAGTCGGCATGAAACTTACAGAGAAATCCGTCGAATGGATACGGAAGCATAAGCATAATTCATTCTTCCTTTATCTCTCCACCACCAACATCCACCACCCCTTCACACCGGCGCCGTGCTTCCAAGGCACGAGTCAGGCAGGACGCTATGGCGACTTCATCCACGAGTTGGATTGGATTGTCGGCGAAGTGATGGATGCGCTGGAAGAAGAAGGCATCGCCGATAACACGCTCGTCATCTTTACCAGTGACAACGGTGGTATGTTCAATGTAGGTGGACAGGATTCCTGGAAAGATGGACACCGGATGAATGGGGACCTATTGGGCTTCAAATTCGGCGCTTGGGAAGGCGGCCATCGCGTTCCCTTCATTGCCCGCTGGCCGGGCAAGATACCAGCAGGGTCCGTTTCCGATCAACTCGTCAGTAACGTCGATCTCCTTGCGACCATGGCGGCGATCACCGAGCAGCCATTGAATGATGACGAGGGCCCTGACAGCTACAATATACTACCTGCTCTCACAGGTAACCCCACAAAGCAAATACGCGACCACCTTGTTCTAAGCCCCCTTCGAAAGACCAATTTGACAATTCGCAAAGGCAAGTGGGTCTACATCGACGGACAAGGCAGTGGTGGCTTTAGTGGAAAGCTGGAAACCGACTACGAGCGCGGAGGTCCCGGGGCTCATCTCCTTACCAAACAGGTCAACAGCGACATCGAAAACGGGAGACTCAAAGAGGACGCTCCTCCCGCCCAGCTCTACGATTTGGAAGCAGACCTTTCCCAAACCACGAATCTCTATCACCAACGCCCGGAAGTCGTCAAAGAGCTAAAAGCGCTTCTGCAAAAGAGCATCACTAACCCACGAACCGCACCATCCCGAAACTAATTAACTCACTTCGAAGATAGGGAGGACCGGCTCGGTCCTCCCTGCCCTAAACCAAGCCATCATGAAGATTCACTCCAAAGTACTCTTACTCCTTATTGCTTCTTCCTTCTTGATTCTCAATTCAACAGCCGCCGCCCCGCCGAACGTCATCGTCATCTTCGCGGACGATTTAGGCTATGGCGACACCGGTTGCTACGGGGCCACCAAAGTACGCACTCCCCATATCGACAAGCTTGCGGCAGAGGGCCGTCGCTTTACCGATGCCCATTCCGCTTCCGCGGTTTGTACGCCTTCCCGCTATTGTCTCTTGACCGGGGAATATGCGTTTCGCGGGGACAACTGGGCCCCGGTTTTTCTGAAGGTAGGGCTCATCGTCGATCCAAACAAAACCACCGTTGCCGACATCATGAAACGATCCGGCTACGCCACAGCATGCATTGGCAAATGGCACCTCGGCTTTGGTGAAGATTCTCCCAACTGGAACGGTGCCCTTAAGCCAGGCCCCTTAGAGCTCGGTTTCGACTACTATTTCGGGATGCCGGTAGTCAACAGCCATCCGCCATTCGTCTATGTCGAGAATCACTATGTCCTGGGACTCGATCCCGGCGATCCCTTCGTCTTCGATACTGTAGCCAAAACACAGGTACACGAAGAAAAAATGGGCATCGACCAAATCGGCGGAGCTGAAGCCGCCCATGCCTTGTATGACGATACCTACGTGGGTACCACTTTGGCCAGCAAAGCGGTTTCATGGATCAAGGAAAATAAGGACGATCCATTCTTCCTCTATTTCGCCACTACCAATATTCACCACCCCTTCACACCTCATCCTCGATTCCAAGGTACCAGCGACGCCGGCAAATACGGCGATTTCATTCATGAGCTTGACTGGATAGTCGGCGAAGTAACTCGAACACTCGATGAAGAGGGGCTCGCTGAAAACACTCTACTCATCTTCACCAGTGATAATGGCGGGATGATCAACATGGGGGGCCAAGAAGCTTGGCGTCAAGGGCACAAGCAAAACGGTGAGCTATTGGGCTTTAAGTTCGATGCCTGGGAGGGCGGACACCGCGTACCCTTTATAGTGCGCTGGCCAGGAAAAATTCCTGCCGGAACGGTTTCCGATCAGCTCATATCCAATATCGACTTACTAGCGACGGTGGCCGCTTTGACCGGCCAGGAACTCGAGGAAGATGAAGGTCCCGATAGCTACGACATCATGCGAGCGTTGACCGGGGAGACCGATGCGCAAATTCGGGATCATATCGTCCTGGCCGCATTTCGAAAGTCCCACCTGTCTCTACGCGATGGCGATTGGATGTACATTCCCGCTCAATCTGGAGGCGGCTTCAGTAGTCCCCAAGTGGGTACCCATGGCTTCGGGGGCTATCCCGCTTTGCATTTCGCTGGACAGACGAACAGCGACATGGCCCACGGCCGGGTCAAGCCGGACGCCTCGCAAGCCCAATTGTATAACCTGAAAGTCGATCCCTACCAGGCGGCCAACGTAATAGAACAGAATCCGGAAATAGCAGATCGCCTGAAAAGACGACTAGCCGCCATCCAAAGGACCCCCCAAACGCGCCCCTAGCCAGGCATTTCTCACAAACTTTCTGCTACGCACCCGCGAGATCGATCGACAAGCGGACATGCCTCGTCTCGCGACTTCACTGGGTGTCTATCCAGTTTCACCCGCACGACGGCAGCGAGTCCGCTTCCCGCCTAGCTTCGTGAACCCTCCCGGCGGGGTTTATAAGAAATGCTGGCAACCCGACCGATTCACATGCGCTTCTCAGCCAACTTGATTTTCTCTCTTTGCCACTTAACTTTCCAACGTTGGAGACTTAAGTGGTAAAATTATCCAGCAACGAACGGGTAAAACTGGCTAGTTTCTTTTGAATGAAAGAAAGCGAACCGGAGTCTCGAGATACTGACCGCTGGTGTATTCGAGCTCATCTGGATTCGGCGGAATGGTGTTCATTCTTTGTATTTTTCTCACGATATCCATCCCCTCTATAACTCTCCCAAAAGCGGCGAAGCCTTGTCCATCGGGATTGCGTTTTCCACCGAAGTCCAAACTGGGCTGATCGTAAATGCAGATAAAGAATTCTGAGGTGGCAGTGTCCGGACCTGCCCTAGCCATTGAAAGCGTGCCATCACGGTGCCTCAAGCCAGTCACACTCGTCCTTTCGAGCGGGATCGGATCGTATTCGGTCGATATCCCGGATTCCAGCAATCCCCCTTGGATCAATTCAATTTTTACCGTATTATGCTCCTGATTATCCATTCGGAAGACTCGATAGAAGCTACCGCCTTCGAAGTGCCCGCCATCGACATGCTTCAAAAAATTCGCGACTGTCTTCGGGGCCTTTTCGGGATACAGTTCAAACCAAATTTCACCCACTGATGTCTTAAGCAACGCGTCAATCGGAGCGGCCTCCGTCGCTGGGGAACCCACAAATACTAAGGGAGCCACAGCAAACCGAAGGAACATCCATTTGGACACTCTTCCGATTCGCGTTTTCACTATTCAAAAATCGCCATTCGCTATTCGGCGGCGTAACACCGCCTACTTCGTTCGGAAGCTTTCCGAGTCGATCAAGGCTAACAGCAAATCTCGAAAACCACCACCTTTTGCTTCGTTTTCCGCCACGATTTGGGCGATAAGCTTTCGATCGCTGTAGCCCATTTCTCGACCCGTGGCATAAGTGAGCAGCTTCTCGCTTAGGCATTCCGCAAAAGGACGAATGTCGTCCACAAGATAGGCCTTCAGATCACGCACGTCCCACAGTGCCGTTCCGTCTGGCAAAACGCCATCCGTCTCAACCCGTAGCGGTTCTCGCCCGCTATTCTTGCTCTTTCCTCCCGGAACGGGATAGGTTTCCCTCCAACGGCCGATCGGATCGAAGGACTCCAATACAAATCCGACAGGATCGATTTTCTTGTGGCAAGCCGAGCAGCTTTCCTCGGCCATGTGGGCGGCCAGCATTTCACGTGGCGTCACCGCCTTTCTGGTATCTGGAGTCAAGGCGGGAACGGCATCCGGCGGCTCCGGCGGAGGACTGCCCAAAATGTTCTCCAATGCCCAAACCCCTCGTACCACCGGCTGCGTATCCACTCCATTGGCAGTCGCGGTCATCACGCCCGCCATGCCCAGCACACCGCCAAAGCGGCCTCCTCGCTCGAATGTAACGCGACGCATCTTCCCCTTTTCACCGCCCATTTCGACCGGCAATTCATACACGTATCGGGACACCGAATCGATCGTGTATGTAAAATCCGGGTCGATAAAGTCCTCCAATGGACGGTTCGTATCCAGCATTTCCTTAAAGAAAAGCTTCGGCTCTTCGATGTAGGCCTTCCGTTCATCATCCCTGTAGTTGAATTGCCTCGGGTTTTCGAATAAGGTCCTATCCGGAACGAGATCTTCCAAAGCTGCCAAGTCCAGCCACTGATCCAAAAAGCTGCTTACGAAGTCCCGAGCATTTCGCGAATCGATCAGGCGATTGGCCTGGCCCCGCAAGACCTCAGACGAAAGAATCGAACCATCTCTAGCCACTCGGACCAACTGGTTATCCGGAGGTCGATTAGCGAGAAAAAAAGCCAAGCGGGACGCAAGGTCGTATCCATCCAATTCACCGTCGCGAAACCCTCGAAACAGAAAGTGCGGCGATGTCAGTGCCGTTCGAAGCACTAAATGCAATCCGTCATTCAAGCGGTCTGAACGCCCAATCTCCGCTTCGGCCAAGGCCCGATATTCCGCTTTAAGGCCTTCTGGAACGAAGCGACGAAACGCCTTGGGCAGAAAGCGATCGACAAAGTCAGCGACAACCTCCGCTTCCGTTCGTTCCGCCCGTTCGCCGATCAAACGCGACGAGCGCCCTTGCCAATAGCGATTCTGTTTGCTGTCTGCCAATTCGATTGGACCGTAAATCGAGGCGGCGTGCGTCTGTAACGCAGGACCTTCTTCATAGTGCTTATACGCCAGCGTTTCCGTGGTCGCCCTTAGATTCTTGGCGACAACCGGGATGAGCCGATCCAAGGCCTCGCTCTGCGGGGCATCCGGCAACATGTTGGACTCCATCAGGCCTTTCAAACGCTCCCAACCCAATCGTCCGCGCTCGACCGTCCCTCGTCGGTCCCCCACGTCCATATCATCCGCCGCCTTAAACGCCGCCGCAAGTTTTGGTTCCTCCGAAAATAGTTTCCGCAGGTGCTCTGGTAGCTGATCTCGATCTTCTTTCAACGATGCGTTGGCGTAGCGCAAGGCAATGGTCTCACCCTTTTCGAGCAAGGCCTCGAAGACGTAGCGCTCAGGCTGGGCATGACGGATGGCGAACTCGCCTAGTTGGCGTAGATCTTTCGAATTCTGCGAAGGAGCTTGAACGGAATCGACCGCATAAACCCGGCTCAGAATGTCCTCTCCCTCTGGCGGATTAAAGGCCGACAGCTCAAGCTCGATCCGGTATCGTCCCGTTGCCGGAGCTTCATGGCGGCTGGGCCAAGTCGCGCTCATGGCAATCGAGTCCGTACTGGAAACCGAACGCATTGCCCCATCAACCAACGAGCCAGAAGAATAGGAATAGGTGAAGTCTTCACCGGGGACTTCGAACGAGCTCGCCTCAACTGGCTTGCGATCGGGTGGAAAGAGTTTTTCCGCAAGATCGTTCGCCACTTTCCGATACGAGTCAAGCAGAGGGCCCGACAGCGTCAACGCATCCCCTTGATTGTCGAAACCGTGCGCTCGATTATCCTCAGGGAAACCGTCCGGCAATTTGTAGTCGATTTCGAACAGTTCGTTCAGACTGCTTCGATATTCCCGTTTATTGAGCCGGCGTAGGGCTGTTCCGCCAATCGGCGAATGCTCGATTAGACGATCGTCGAGCCACTCCGTCATCGCCGTTCGTTCGCTGGCTGACGGCTGACGCTCTTTTTTTGGCGGCATTTCGTCCGTATTCAAAACCTTGATAACCCGCTCCCAAAGCTCCAAAGATTCGTGATTGCTCCAATCGATCTCCGACGCTTCTAGACTTATCTCCGCCTTGCGCTCGAAATCATCGTGGCAATCGAGGCAGTAGATTTCGAGAAAACCATAAGAGGGGGCGGGAATGGGTTCGATGGTATACCCGATCGACGTTCCCCAGAAAATCATAGCAATACATGCAGTTAGTTTTTGGAAAGGCTGCTTGTCCCTTTGCAGCCGATACAAGACTGGCCTTTGCAGCTGGCTGAGCACGAGTAGCCCTACCTTCGACTTCATATCGATTACGCCAGGTATTGATTCATATTTCGGCTCGCATTTGAGAAGCGATCCTGCTCTAGACCGAGCTGCTGCAACATGGTAACGTATAGGTCCCCTAGCAATGGAGCGCCTGGCTTATTTCTATCGAATGCGTGATGCTTACCATGCTGGAAACCGCCGCCCGCAAGAATGATCGGCAAATTCGTATTGGAATGACGACTGGCATCACCCATGCCGGCTCCCCACATTACGATCGTCGAGTCCAGCAAAGGCTGCCCCTCGGTATCACGCTTGCGCTTCAACTGATCCAGGAAACCGGCCAATAAAAGCATGTGCTGTGATTCTACTTTCAGTAGGTCTTCGATCATTCCCTCATTGTTGCCGTGGTGCGACAGCGCGTGATAGCCCGCGGAGAGTGTCTCGCCATTGATCGTAAAAACCTCACCAAGCCCTGGCAGAAACATCGTAATGACACGAGTGGAATCAGTCTCCAGAGCCAAAGCCATCAAGTCGTACATCAAAGCCTGATTTTCCAGCATGAGGGTAGGAGCGATGGGGTCGAAAGCTGGCAACTTGTAGTCAACCTCTGGCCGGGGTTCGTGGAGCCCCTTCAATTGACGTTGCATACGTTGCTCTAGATCGCGAACCGAACTAAAGTACTCGTCTAGCTTTTCCCTATCCGCTGCGCTAACCCAACCGTGTAGGTTTTTAGCTTCATCGGTCACCTTGTCCAAGGAGCTTCGACCGCTCTTTATCAGGTATTCGGTCCTCTCCAAATTGTCCGGCATGCCGAAGAGCGTTTGGTAGACCACGCTTGGCCGCTCCGTCATCGGCAGAGACACGCCAGCTTGGTTGTAGAC
>JAYZHU010000143.1:0-7868 GCA_036166175.1 Verrucomicrobiota bacterium
GGTCGATCGCCTTGTGGCAATCCTCATTTCTAACCGATACGTTCATGGATGGACCATTGATTTCGATGTGCCCCTTAGCAATGAATTCGTGCTCGGCCCCGCTCTTAGTGTGATCGCACTCCAACTCCACCTTGATCCGGATGATTCGATCTTCGTGGCGGAATAGTCGTTCAGCCTTTTCGGTGACATTCTGCTTTAGCGAGTCCGTCAGATCCATGTGAATACCCGTGATGATCAGATCGTGGTTGTTAGCTTGCATATCTATAATTCTCCTTTGATTTAGCTTTTTCCATCTTATACAATCCACACCTGCGGCTGGACTAAACTGCTTACCCAAAACACTGCCTCCTCTCTTGACCAAACTTTTGACAGGAACGCTTTGAATAACCTTGTCTACAATTCTGCAATTGAGATGCCAACCCCAATTTGGCAACTATTCTCGTTCAGCATCGCCAGATTTTAGCCGAGGCGCTGGGACTCAAAAGCTTAGCTGATGCGTTATTCAAAATGCCGTTAACAGATTGGGGATGGGAGATCACCGAGGAGGAGCTGCTCTCTTGGATAATACAAGACGACAACGATGTCATTCTCTTCAACAAACCTCCGCTCGTCGTTTGCCACCCATCGAAACGAGGACCTTGGTCATCACTCGTTGGAGCCTGCCGAGAATGCTTGGGTTATGAACGCACTCACTTGATTGCCCGACTGGACCGAGAAACCAGCGGAATCATCCTATTGGCCAAACACCGTCTTTCCGCGAGACACTTGCAAATGGCTCTCGAAAAACGGGCCACCAAAAAGCGCTACCTCGCGATTCTAGAAGGCGA
This sequence comes from Verrucomicrobiota bacterium, assembly GCA_036166175.1. Classification (GTDB taxonomy): domain Bacteria; phylum Verrucomicrobiota; class Verrucomicrobiia; order Opitutales; family Opitutaceae; genus Pelagisphaera. Next base: position 828 of record JAYZHU010000143.1, read on the forward strand.
ATTAGGCGAACCCGCATTCGTCGATGTTCCCATCGGCAAGGATCCAGAGAGCGTCATCCACAGTAAATCCGCCGTTCTGACAAAGGGTCGTAGACAAGATGCCCAAACCAAGTTTTCACCCCTCCATTGCGGCGGAGGCTATACCCTTGCTAAGGTGGAACCCCTGACCGGCAGAAAACACCAAATTAGAGTCCACGCGCAGCACATCGGACACTCCATCATAGGCGACAAGCTATACGGCCCTGATGAATCGCTTTTTCTGGAGTTCATCGAATCGGGGTGGACCGATCATTTGGCTCATTCGCTCCCTCTCAACCGCCATGCCCTGCACTCCTACCATATGGAATTCGAACTCGAATCCGGCAATCGCGAGTTCAAAGCCCCTCCGAGCAGGGACCTAGTAGCATTTTGCCAAGACCACATGGGAATCCAGATTGGCGATTTCCCTGAGCTCATTCCTTCATAGAATTCCCCACGTGAAATGACCCTCCCTAGTCGTAAAAAAATAGGCAATTAACGCTTTATTTACGCTCCAGCTTGAGGTAGGGTCCACTCATGAGATTTAGCGCTGCGAGCATTGTTGCAATGATGGTCTTCTCGATCTTTATTTGGACCTATGTGATCAACACCGCCTGGATGGTTGCCAAAGAGTTGATCTCTTTCATCTTATAAACGCATCTATCGCTCTGGGCTAAAGACATAGAACAAAGCGAATATTCGCCAGGATTGACGTTAGTCCTTAACGATTGATTTTCAGCCGTTTTTTTGGCTTTGCTCTCCTAACTGAGCTAGCCATATCTGCAGCTAAGTGACCGCGAAAACCGCTGACTCTCCCCTATCCATTCCCAATATCAGACGATTCATTGCGTTTCGGATACTGTTCAATGCCCGATTCTACTATCCGGTATTCACGATCCTATTCTTGGATTTCGGTCTAACGCTCGAGCAATTCGCCATTCTTAACTCGGTATGGGCAGCGAGCATCGTGCTTCTGGAAGTTCCCTCAGGGGCCCTGGCCGACACTATTGGCAGACGCAATCTGGTAATAGCCTCGGCGGTCATAATGATCGTTGAGATGCTTCTTCTCTGTTTCGCCCCAATTGGTCAGCTGCCTCTAGTCTTCTATCTTTTTTTGGCGAACCGCATACTTAGCGGAGCCGCCGAAGCCGCGGCTAGCGGAGCCGATGAGGCACTCGCATATGATACCCTAAAAGACCTGGGAAGAGAAAAGAACTGGGGGCGGGTTCTCGAAACCCAAATGCGCTTTCGATCTATCGCGTTCATTGTAGCCATGTCGCTAGGCGCACTACTTTATGATGCCGATAGATTGAATCAGCTCCTTGGACTTCTAGGCATCGACTCTGGGATCTCCACAGAAACCGCCATGCGACTCCCTCTATTCATGACCCTTATCCTCGGATTCGGCGCCTTAGTGACGTCGATCGGGCTTGAGGAGCCAGAATCAGAAAGAGAAGCCCGGAAGAAAGCTCGTGAAGCTCCAGCTGGAGTCACGATAAGAGCGGCTTTCTCAAAAACGCTAACTACAGGAAAGTGGATTCTCAGCACCCCTATGGCCTTCATGATCATACTAGGCGGTTTTCTGATAGATCACATCGCCAGAATGATTCTGACATTGAATAGCGAATACTACCGCCGGATCGAGTTACCCGAAGCGTCTTTCGGGATTATCAGCGCAGGATTCGGAATTCTGGGTATTTTCACTCCAAGGATAGCCCGATGGCTTTGCGAAAACCGAAGCAAGTCATTCAACTACTATCTGTTAGGAGCTTCGACATTTCTAGGCCTGTACGGGATGACCTGGTTTTTCCCGATTTGGGGAGTGGCCCCGATGTTGTTCGTCTACGTTTCCATTGGACTCGCCGGCTATCTTGTAAGCAGCTATTTGAATGCCGTGGCTCCTTCCGATGCTCGAGCCACTGCTCTGAGCTTCAAAGGCCTTTCCTACAATTTAGCTTATGGAGTAATCGGATTATTGTATTCGCTGCTTGTTTACAAACTTAGGCACGATGACTCTTTTGGGCCTTTGGATGCTGGGAAGCTGGAGGAAACCCTTTTCAAAGCCACTCTTGGATACTTTCCTGGCTACTTCGTTATCGTTTTTCTGGCCACCCTAGCCTACGGGATATACAATCGCAAAGCTATCGACACCCGACCCAGCACCCGATCCGAGTAGCCGCTTTTTTGATTCCACCCGAATCGCGAACCAGCGGCAACGTGATCTCATTCAACAGGCACCGAAAAAAGCCGGATCCCCATTTGGAGATCCGGCTTGAGAAGCTTAAACCTTGTATTCGGAGCTATAGAGCACTTTCGCCACTCTCGTCTGTCCGGATCCGGATAGCGTCTTCCAAAGGAAGGACAAACACCTTGCCGTCACCGATTTTCCCGGTCTTGGCGGATTTGGCGATAGCCTGGGCAGCTACGGTAACTGCGTCATCCTGGACCGCAATCTCGATCTTCACTTTGGGAAGAAAGTCCACCGTGTATTCGCTTCCACGGTAGATTTCCGTGTGACCCTTTTGGCGCCCGAAGCCTTTAACTTCGGTTACCGTCATTCCTTCGATGCCGACTTCTGAAAGGGACTCTTTGACCTCTTCCAACTTAAACGGCTTAATGATTGCTACTACAAGTTTCATTAAAATACCCTTTGAGGTTGATGACCTATGTAATTGAAACGCCTGCGTAAATGCAAGTAAATGCATTAGTTAGCTTAGATACCGAGCACTCAACTGATATTGTAGGCTTCCTGGCCGTGCTCAGAAATGTCAAGTCCCCTTGACTCTTCCTCTGAACTCACTCTGACGCCCATAGTAACCTTGATCAGTAAAAATACAATGTAAGAGAAAACAAATGCGAAGATATAGACCCCCAATACTCCAATAATCTGGGAGGACAAACTGGCACCGCCAAATATCCCTACAGCGATTGTTCCCCAAATGCCGCAAGTTCCATGTACAGAAATCGCTCCGACTGGGTCGTCTATTTTTATTTTGTCCAAAAAGATGATGGAGAAAACCACAATCACACCTCCGATAGCACCCATTAATACAGATGCAAAAGGCGAAACCGAGTCTGCGCCAGCAGTGATACTAACCAATCCAGCTAACAAACCGTTTAGAGCCATTGAGAGATCCGGCTTTTTCAGGACAACCATGGAAGTTATTATTGAACTAATACCGCCCGCTGCTGCTGCTAGTGCGGTAGTCGTGAAGACCAAGCCAAGCGGTCCTGGATTAGCAGAAAGAACTGAGCCTCCGTTGAATCCAAACCATCCAAAAAACAGCAAAAATACACCTATCGCTGCCAGGGGCATGCTGTGACCGACAATTGGCTTTATCCCATCAGCTGTGTATTTTCCAGCCCTTGGACCAAGAATCAAAACAGCTGCTAGAGCTGCCGCCCCGCCGAAACCGTGAACCACAGTTGAACCCGCGAAATCATAGAAGCCTATGTCAGAGAGCCAGCCTCCACCCCAGTGCCATGAACCTGCGATTGTGTACCCGAATGCGACCAAAATGGTCGAATAAACCATGAAAGATGTCAGCTTGATACGTTCAGCCACAGCACCTGAGACAATTGTAGCAGCTGTCGCAGCAAACATAGCTTGGAAAATGAAATCCCCGTAACCAGTCATCGCCAGGCTGAGACCTCCGTAGCCCCATCCATCGCCTCCGTCGGCGTTAAGATCGCCGATGGGGCCATTTATTCCCAACCAACCAGGTATTTGCCAGGAATCCACCGGATAGTGAGTATTGAATCCAAGAACCGCATATGTGATCAATCCGATAGATATAATCCATACGTTCTTGAACAGGATGTTAACCGTGTTCTTCGACTGAGTCAGTCCCGACTCCAGCGTCGCAAAACCGAGGTGCATAATAAACACCAGTGCGGCAGCGATCACCGTCCAAAGCATGGATACGGTAAAGAAATCGAATGCAGGCGCATATTCAGCTCCTGAGGACTCGACAAGTTCTAGATATTCGTCCACTGGACCCGCCTCATCCTGCCCAATGGCCGGCGTGGTATCGAGTACCGCAGCCGTCAGCAAAGCGATCAGCAAAAGCCCGGATAATTTTGTTAGGAGTTCTCTCATGTCGTTTGTATCATAGATTTTAAGGAATTAGTGCTGCCCTGTTGCAGCGATGAATAACTTCTTCTAGCAACTGGCATGCCACCCCCCTTTAATCTGTTCGAATTCTCCAGATTTACCCGAGACCAAGCCCGCTCTTGTCTCAATAGTCCCTGCTTGGGCGCTCAAATGTAACCTATCGCAGGCATGAAAAAACCGACGGCCGCTCTTTTTTGAGCGGCCGTCACGAACTCGGGTTATCTCAAAATGGGCGATGATAGCGATCTATTCGCCGTCCTCTTCCATAGTAAGGCATTCGATGTGCAGCTCTTTCAGCTGCTTTTCGCTAACTTGGCTGGGGCTTTCCGTCATCAGGCACTGTCCTTTCTGCGTTTTCGGAAAGGCGATCACCTCTCGAATACTTGATACTCCTGCCAAAATCATGACGAGCCTGTCCAATCCAAAGGCGATGCCACCATGCGGAGGAGCCCCATACTTAAATGCTTCTAGCATGTAGCCAAAACGCTTTTCCACCACATCCTTTGGAATCTCGAGAACATCCTCGAAGATCTTTTTCTGAAGCTCGGTCTGATGGATACGAATACTCCCCCCACCCAATTCAACGCCATTAAGGACTAAATCGTAATGTTGACCTCGAACCTTCTTTGGATCGGTATCCAGAAGCTCATGATCCTCCTCAACTGGAGCCGTGAAAGGGTGATGTGAGGCTACATACCGGCCTTGATCTTCCTCATAGGTCATCAGTGGAAAATCTACCACCCAAAGAAAATCATAACGATCTGGAGAGATTTCTAGCTGCCCACGTTTCTTTAGGAGTTCTGCGCACTCCAATCGTATGCGTCCTAAAATCGAACAAGCTTCCTCCCATTGCGAGGCCGCAAAGAATACAATATCACCCTCTTCCAATTCCAGCGATTCCTGCAATGCGGCCTTCTCGCTATCGGAAAAGAACTTGACTATCGGCGATTTCCATTCGCCCCCTTCTATTTTAATAAAAGCCAACCCTTTGGCCCCCAGCGACTTCGCAACCTCTTCCAGGTACTTCAATTCCCCTTGGGTAATATCTGCCAGAACGGGCACTTTGAAGGCTTTGACAACTCCGCCCCTTTTTACCGTTGATGAGAACACTTTGAATGACGAGCTAGCGAAGGTCTCCGAGAAATCTGATATCTCAATACCGAGACGCGTATCCGGTTTATCAACACCAAAGCGATTCATCGCTTCTTGGAAGGAAATGCGCGGGAAAGGGGCCTCTATCTCCACTCCCAAAGTATCCTTCCAAACGCGCTTCATCAGACCTTCGACTAAGGAATACATGTCTTCGCGGTCGACGAACGACACTTCCAAATCTAGTTGGGTGAACTCCATCTGGCGATCCGCCCTCAGGTCTTCATCTCGGTAGCAGCGGGCAATTTGATAGTAACGCTCGATACCACTAACCATTAGCATCTGCTTGAATTGCTGCGGGGATTGCGGCAACGCGTAGAAATGCCCAGGCTGGATCCGGCTCGGCACTAAGTACTCCCTAGCTCCTTCTGGGGTACTCTTAAACAAAGTCGGCGTTTCGACATCATAGAAGCCTTCTCCATCGAGGTAAGCCCGAATAGATCGCGTTGCCTCATGGCGCAGCTTGATCGCCTTACGCATCTTATCTCGGCGAAGATCGAGGTAACGGTACTTCAGTCGAAGGTCCTCGTGAACACGGTCTCCTTTGATATCGTCAATAGGAAAAGGTGGCGTTTCCGCGATATTGTGTACGACAACTTGACGAGTATCGACTTCTACTTCGCCAGTGGGCAGGGACGGGTTAACGTTGTCGCCGTCCCGGGACACCACGGTCCCGCTGATCGCTATGACCGATTCATCCTTCAACCCATGAACGGTTTCATTGAAAACTGCATCATCGCTGTGCGGATTAGCCTTGACTTGAGTGAGACCTTCGCGATCCCGCAAATCTATAAAAAGGATTCCACCATGGTCACGGATGGAATCAATCCAGCCAACCAGGGAGACCTCAGTTCCAACATCGCTAGAGCGAAGCTGACCACAATCATGCGTACGTTTCATTCCTAAATCGCTTTGATCCAATAGACTCCCCAGAGTGGGGCTCAAAATAGAGCGCGAACAATGGGCAAATCTTTATCCAGAATGCAACTTCATTCCCGGATACTTCCGTGCGCTCGCCTCTTCGTTCGTTAATTTTGCAGTAAATCCCGCCGAAATAATCTAGAAAACTGGCCCAGAAGGGAGCTCATTGCCTATTCTGTAGATAATTAGGGAAACCCCAATCAAATCGTTATGGTTCTGATAATCAGAGACGAACCCGTAAATCCCCCCACTTGGTTTTCCTCTTTTCGAGATCTCACCTTGATATGCAGCATGCGACTGCATTCCGACATCGTAATCGAGACCGAGCATACGGATACTTATTACAATTGGCTCAAATCCAAAGGCGGCATGGATTTTGTCGACGATTTCGTTGCTCCTGGGATCGAGGCGGGAATCCGGCTCTACTCGGAACCGAATTTCGACCCATCGATCATCGTGGATCGTATCGTCCCAGAAAACACGAACCAGCTCTATCAGAGCATCCAATTCGCCAGTACTCTCTAGGTCCAGAATGCGAATATTTCCAAGGGAAAACAGTCGCGAAATTCCCTTGATATTCTCGAACCAAGAACGTCGTCGATGAATCAATTGCGGCTCGGTTTATTCCGTCTCTCTACACCCTTGACACGGTCTTACCTATGAGCAATATCCGCCCATTCTTTATCGAGGGAATGGCCGAGAACTACAAAGATACGCTTAAGCTACCCCAAACCGCCTTCCCAATGCGGGCCAATCTGGGAAAGCGAGAACCCGCGCGTGTCGAGCATTGGCAATCCATTGGGCTATACCAAAAGATCCAAGAAAAGAATCAGGAAGGC
>JAYZHU010000144.1:0-8067 GCA_036166175.1 Verrucomicrobiota bacterium
CCCTGAGAATTACGGAGCGAGTACTGGATCACCTCGGAACCGTCTTCCAGTTTGCCGAAGGGATGCTCACTTATGCGATCGATGTTGGGCAAGGTGTTATGGGAGTTGCAGCCCATAAAGAGCAAGACGGCGAAATAGAGATAATATCGGGCCATGAGGATCGGTGCAGTCGATTCAAAATGTGTTCAACTCGAATGCTTAGGCCAAAATCGGACTGTATCGATGAAAAACGAGCAACCTGAGTGAAACTTTTGTCGTTATACCGTGTAAGACTGAATGGGAGGAAAATGACAGCACTGATAATCTACGAAACGCTAGCGGTGATCGTTCTATTAAGCATGTTGGTTGTTGAAATGACCGAAAGCCAAGCGAGAATGGAGCTGAGCTCGAGCCGCGAGCGGGGAAGGAAATAGAATCGAGTAGTTAACAATGGGCTCCGGCGTTTAAAGTGCCGGAGCTTGTTTAACTTGTATCCACTAATTGGGTCTCGAATTGGTAGCGAGTTTTAGGAGGCGAAAACAGTTTTCTTGCTATTTTTGTCGATCGATTGCTCGGTCGCCCTTGGCTATTGACGACCCTATTGATTTCGCGGCTCGGGCGGCGATTTTTCGTTCGGGATCGTTTTCGGCTATGATAGCGAGCTGCTCTTGCACAGCAGGGTCTGGGAGCAAGGGCTCTAGCGCTTCGATTCCAAAGTACCGAAGACGACCGTTTTTGTATCCGCCTGTCAGGTCTTCGTTTATCGCAGCAATGACATCGTCGCGTCGATCCGCCGAAACGTACCCTTTCAGAGCGGACAGGGCGGCCGCTTGATCGTAAGGCTTTTTCTGTTCAGAAAAAAGCTTCCACATCGACTCGACTGCTTGTTCGTCGAACTGGCCATAACGCTTTAGTCGATCCGCCTGTTTGACTCGTTCCCCCGCCGGGCGACTTTCATCAATAAGAATTTTGTAGGCGTTAACCAGTTCACGTTCCTGCGTCTCTAGCACTCCTAGGGAATCTATTTTCGAGGTCAATTCCGCTAGATCCATCTGGTTGTTAGCGAGCTCCTCAATTTTAAGTTCGAGTTCGCCTCGAGGCGCGGGAGCAGCCTCGAGAATAGATTCTCGAGATTCCCCTTCCAGCTCGGCGAGCCTTTCTCGCAATTCTCTTATCTCCAAACGGAGCGCTTGGTCTGAACCGCCATTTGCGATTGCATTCGAATGGCCCTCTTTTTTGATCAATGCGACGACTAAAGCGGTAGCTGATAGGGCTAGAGCGGCAGTGGACATCAGTCTCATGCCCGATTTTCAAGCGAGCAGCCCTGATCGGTCAATCCGGTTCTCGCAGGACTTCTCGGCTCTTCATTAGCTAGATCATACGCCTCAGGCCAAGGTGGCAGATTGCGCGATTGGGTTTTTGTCCAATTTCATCCTTGAAAGACGAAATAGTGGCTGACGCTCGAGTGGCAAAGCGCTTAGAAGCTAGCCTTTGCCAAAAATTGGCCTATACTGTACAGTTCGCGATGAAGTTTTAGACCTGAATTCCCTCTAAATGACACCCCAAGAACGGCTTGAATCCCTCTACTCGCGCCGCGATTTCCTTAATCGCTGCGGAATGGGTTTTGGGGCATTAGGACTCGTGGCCCTGCTTGGCCCTCAAATAGCGGCCGGCTCGGGATTGGGTTCAGGGGAGACGATTTCTACCTTGCATCCGCGCTCGCCTCATTTTCCCGCCAGGGCCAAGCGGGCCATCCACATTTTCGCTAATGGAGGTCCGTCGCAGGTAGATACCTTCGATCCAAAGCCCATGCTGCGTAAATGGCACGGCAAGTTGCTGCCGAACACCTTGAAAACCGAGCGGGTGACTGGGGCGGCAATGGGTTCGCCATTCGAATTTAAACGCTATGGGCAGAGCGGAATCGAAGTCAGTGAACTCTTTTCCCACGTAGGCGAGTGCATCGACGATATCGCCGTCATTCGTTCCTTGCACACTGACGTGCCCAATCACGAGCCTTCGCTCCTTATGATGAATTGCGGCGATTCTCGTCTGCCGCGGCCAAGCATGGGCTCTTGGTTGACCTATGGACTGGGTACAGAGAACCAGAATCTCCCGGGTTTTATAGCCATGTGCCCGAACGGTTTCCCGGTTTCCGATACCTTGAACTGGCAAAACGCATTCCTGCCGGGCGTGTTTCAAGGGACCTATATCGATACTAAGCACGAGGAAATCGAAAAGCTGATCGAGAATGTGAAGAACGATAACACGAGCCCTGGAGATCAACGGGATCAACTCGAATTGCTAGGCCGGCTTAATCGAATGCACGCCTCTCGCCGAAAAGATGATGGTCGATTGGATGCTCGCGTGAAATCTTTCGAGCTGGCCTACCGAATGCAAATGGAAGCGGTAGACGCTTTTGACATCAATCGGGAGCCGGAGCACGTGAGGGAGATGTACGGAGAAGGTCTTCAGGCTAGGCAGCTGTTGATAGCTCGTAGGCTTGCGGAGCGAGGTGTTCGTTTCGTGCAGGTTTGGACCGGATTCCGCCAGCCCTGGGATAATCACGACGATATTGAGACGCGCCACCGAAAGCTGGCTGATGAGTGCGACAAGCCAATTGCCGCCTTGCTAAAGGACTTAAAGATACGCGGTCTTCTCGATGACACCCTCGTCATTTGGGGTGGAGAGTTTGGGCGTACGCCCGTTGTCGAATTAGCGGTTCCTGGCGCGAACAAAGGGAAGATGAATGGTCGCGATCATAACAACCATGGTTTTACCATGTGGATGGCCGGGGGAGGCGTTAAAGGAGGCTACGTGCATGGCGCGACCGACGAGTTCGGATTCAAGGCGGTGGAAAAGCGGATGCATGTCCATGATCTACACGCGACCATTATGCATCTAATGGGATTCGATCACGAAAAGCTGACCTATCGATATGCGGGTCGGGACTTCCGGCTAACCGATGTGCACGGGGAAGTGGTCCACGATCTAATCGCCTAAAGGATATGGGGAATCTTCATACAGGCTTTATCTTGGTTTGCGGCCTCGCCTTGGTTGAAGCTCGGCTTTTCGCCAGCTCAGTAGATGACTACAACCCGGCATTCGATATGTCGGTTGCGGAAACCCACTGGGCATTTGTGCAGCTGAAGAAGCCGGAGATTCCTAAGGCAGGCTCGTCCGAAGTAGTGACTACTGTCGATGCTTTTATCGCCGCTAAGCTGGAGAGCCAAGGACTGGGATTCAACAAGCGTGCGGACAAGCGAACTTTGATTCGCCGCCTAACCTACGACCTGACCGGATTGTCTCCAACTTACGAGGAAGTGCAGGCCTTTCTCGATGACGCCTCTCCAGATGCTTACTCCAAGCTCGTCGAACGATTGTTGGCGTCGCCTGCTTATGGTGAGCGATGGACGCGCCATTGGTTGGATGTGGCCCGCTATTCGGATACCAAGGGAATCTTCCGTCGAGGTCGGTATTCGTTTTCCCATACTTATCGGGACTACGTGATTGAAGCTTTCAATAGCGATAAGCCTTATGACGAGTTTGTTCTAGAGCAGATTGCCGCGGACCAGTTGGAAGACCGGGATGACGAGAAAGCGCTGGCAGCGATGGGATTCTTGACTTTGGGCCGCACGTTCTTCGGGCGTAAGGATTTTATTATCGACGACCAGATCGATGTAGTTACGAGAGGGTTACAAGGACTTACAGTAAGTTGCGCTCGCTGTCACGACCACAAGTCGGATCCGATCCCTACTGCGGATTATTATTCCCTGCACGGGATTTTCAACTCTTCTCAGGATGCTCCCGCTCTCCCGGTGATCAGCATGCCTGAGAGTCAGTCGGAGTATGAAAGTTTTCTTGAAGCGAGGGCGGAAGTCGAAGCGCGAATCGAGAAAAAAACCGTTGAGACGGTGGATAAGTTTTTGAACGATGAGCGTTCGCTCGCTGGCAATTATTTGAATGCAGTTCAAGAGGGCCGTTTTATCGAAGATGAGGAGGACTTCAAGGTGTTCGCAGGCTCTCACGATGTGCGTCCTGAGATCCTGAAATTGTGGATCCGTTATTTAGAAAATGAAGCGAATCGAGAGCATCCTGTTTTGAGAGATTGGTTCCGGGAATACGAGGACGGCGATCGCGATGTAGGAAAAGCCGTCTACAACGATCGTTTCGGATATGCAACGAAGGGTGATAGTAAAGATCCGAAAATCATAGCTTTTTTTCAAGAATCAGATTCTCCGTTCAATCCAGATCGAACTGAAGTGAGGCAATGGATACGGCGAGTGATTGGCGGAGTGATAGGCGATTTGCAGGGAGAGTTGCAGGCTTTAGATTGGACGCATTCTGGGGCCCCGATGCGAGCGCATTTGCTAGTAGATACAAAGGAACCGAAGAATTCCCAAATTTACAAGAGAGGCGATATGAATCGCCTGGGAGAAGAGGTTCCCAGGCAGTATCTGCAGATTCTAAATACGCAAGGACGGAAGCCATACGAAAAGGGAAGCGGGCGGTTGCAGTTGGCTCAGGAAATAGCCGATCCGGAAAACCCATTGACCGCCAGAGTTTACGTTAATCGCGTTTGGGGATGGCATATGGGTGGGGGCTTGGTGGATACGCCAAGCGATTTTGGAGTGCAGACGCCGGAGCCGTTGCACGTCGATTTGCTGAACTGGCTAGCGGCTTCCTTTATCGAATCAGGATGGTCAACGAAGGAGCTGCATCGGCAGATTGTTCATTCGCGAACCTATCGCCAGGCGAGCGATCCCGATGCTCGAAACCTGGAAGTGGACCCAATCAATGAATTGTGGCACTATTTCCCGAGAGTTCGACTTGATTTCGAATCCATGCGAGATTCCATACTAGCTTTCTCCGGAAACTTGGATCGAACAGTGGGAGGATTGCAGTTCGATATCGAAGACCCTGAAGCGAATCGGCGTACCCTCTATGGATACATCGATCGACAGTATATGCCGGGCATATTCCGTACTTTTGATCATCCAAGTCCGGATGTTTCTAGCCCCGGTCGTTTCGAGACCACAGTCCCACAGCAAGCTTTGTTTCTTATGAACAATCCGTTCATGATTCGAAATGCCGAATCGCTGGCAAACAGGATAAAGGATGGTGATCTGGATTCACCGGAAGAATGTATCCAGAAAGCCTATCGAATCCTTTATCAGCGAGACGCGAACGAAGAAGAGGTCTTGGCTGGAGTTGCGTTTCTGGAACCGAATAAGAGGAACGAGACGGAGGGAACCAATTCAGAGGATCGTTGGGCTCTTTATGCTCAGGCCTTACTTCAGTCCAACGAAGCGATGTACATTGATTAATGCTTTCTCGTGTTCCAGGCCTAGTGGCCTTTCTGTTTTCCGCTCCATTGCTTTCGCCTGCCTGGTCAGGGCCGTTTAGAGTCTATTGGATTGATTTAGAAGGCGGGGCGGCGACGTTGGTTGTTACTCCAGCGGGTGAAACCATATTGATCGACACGGGTTTGCCTGGCGATCGGGATCCAGGTCGGATCAACAAGCTGATTCGGGAAGAAGTGGGCGCCATGAAAATCGACCATTTGGTCATCACTCACTTCGACAGTGACCACTATGGTGGAGCTGCCGATCTCTCCCAATTGATTAGTATCTGGACGGTTTACGACAACGGAGTGCGTCCGCAAGATCGAGAGCGAATAGGCGAGTCGTACTTGAATTTCGAATGTGAAGCTCGACTCGTTTTGACGCCGGGGGATCGGTTGCCGGCGAATCTACGCAAGAGTATTGGAAATTTGAATATTCCTTGATTAGTGGATATCGTTACAAGAAAGAAACGACGGCCCGATCGTATTATCTGAATTTCTAGGGGCTGGGCGCACCCACAAAAAGTAGAACAGGCTTCCAGCCTGTCACGTCGGCTTCTGTATACAGGTTGGATGCCTGTGCTATCTTCCTCATAGCCGCTCGGCTTGAGCCGCCGTAGCCATTCGTAGTTGTGAGATCGGCCGTTACCTTTCCATCGATAGGCGAGCCAGTTCTCCCTAACTATTCTCAACTCAAATGAAATACTTCATTAAGCTCTTTCGATACGGGGCTGTTGTCGGGATTAGCGTCCATGATGTCGCCCATGTGGGCCCACCAGCGTTGGCAGACTTCCGTTTGAGCGATGGCTCGCCATTTTGCTTCGTCCTCGTTTTCGGCGTAGGCGAATAGCTGCAGTGTTTCTTTGTGAAGAAAGATGGAATAATTGGATACGCCTTGCGATTTCAGAGTTTCCTCTAATTCCGGCCAGATTGGGTTGTGGCGTTTTTGGTACTCCGATTCCTGACCTGGATGGAGCTGCATGACGAACGCTTTGCGGATCATGGGCGCCCCTCCATATGCCAATCGTATCCACCGGCCATTACGCTGGCGTTGATATCCAGCAATTTACGTTTGAGTTCCTGCAGCTTTTCAGGGTAAAGGGAAGCGAGGTCTGTGGTTTGCTTTGGATCCTTTCTTAAGTCGTATAGCTCGTATTCTTTGTAGCCGCCTTCTTTAATCAGTGGAATCCAGGCTTCGTCAGTTCGATTGGTCAGGGGAAGCTCGTCATTGTCTCTATAAGCGATAAGCGAGTAATCGCCATCCCGAATGGCAACTATAGGCTTGGAGCGGTGCACGTGCCAATAAAAGGGCTGGGGTCGATTGAATCCATCGGGATTGCCGAGCAGCAGCGGAGCCAAGCTCGTTCCATCGAGGTGACGATTCTCTGGCAAATCTAGCGACAGCAATTCGCATAGCGTTGGCAGGGCGTCCACCAGGCCGCCTGGGGTTTCGATGGACTTCCCTGATGGGATCGTTCCTGGCCAATAAAATATGCCGGGCACCCGGATGCCACCCTCCCAATTGACTCCTTTTTGCCCTCGGAGACCGCTATTCCGATTTCGCAAGTAGGAACCATTATCCGACGCGAAGATGATCATGGTATCCTCTTTCGGGGCGATGGATTCCAGTTTGGCGAGCAAGCGGGAAATCGCCTGGTCCATGTTGTCGATGGTTGCTGAATACAGGCCTGCGATTTTGGCTTGGGCTTCTGGAAGGCCTAGCGACTGTTCGGGCCCTTGGTACTTAGCGACGATGGATTTTGGAGCCGCTTTTTTGTTGTGGGGTGTGTGAAAACAAAAAATCACAAAAAAATGCGTATTCGGATCTCGATAGTTGTCCAGCCAATCGATGGCTTCGTCAGCGACGAGCTGGCAGGCATAGCCTTTCATCTCTCCAAGCGCCTTCCCATTGCGAATGAAGTTAATTGGATTGTGGTGACTGGGCTCGGCATTGTTGGGCGTGGCAAACCAGTAGTCGAATCCATGATCGGCCGGACTGGGTTTGTAGTTGCTATGCCCTTCGAAAGGCAGCCCTAAATGCCATTTGCCCACGTGGGCGGTAGCGTAGCCGGCGTCTTTCAGAATTTCCGCTATAGTGACCTCTCGCTCCCGCAAGTGAGATTTTTGAGTCTGGTCATAGATCCAATTGTACACGCCGGCTCGAATATGTTGTCGCCCGGTTATCAACGTTGCCCGGGAAGGCGAGCAGACAGCACAGCCGGAATAAAACGTTTTGAAACGGGCACCGCCCGCCGCGAGCGAATCGATAGCTGGCGTTTGGACGGGACCGCCATAGGAGCCAACGTCGCTGGAGCCGAGATCGTCCGCCAATAGAATGACGACGTTGGGACGTTGGGGATACTGAGCAAACAGTCCCAGCGAGAGCAGAAGTGGGTTGGTTAGGGTGATGGCGAAGGGACTCGCGCGTTTTCTTATCATAGTTGATGAATTTTTGGGTCGATGCTAACGTGTTGTGGACTGTATTCAATCCTAGTCGGCTGAATTTGTTAGCGGGCGATCTCATGCCTACTCCCGCAAATGCGGGATACGGCGGGGCAAGCCGTAGCCCCAGAAGTGGTATGATAGGCTTCTAGTCTTACAGGGCACAGCTCGAAGAGCGACGACTGTCCTGTTTTCTTTGTCTATGCGGACAGGCAGGATGCTTGCGTTGCTTTCTCCTCCGACTACAGAGTTTGGAGGATCGAGCCGATTTTCCCTGCCTTTTGGAATTTCGCCCGGTAGCTCAG
>JAYZHU010000145.1:0-5863 GCA_036166175.1 Verrucomicrobiota bacterium
CGTACTCGCTGTATCCAGGAAGCCAATCCACGATTAATTCGAACTGATAATCGAGTTGATACAGGTAGCGAGCTTCCCACGCGGATAACTTAAGAATGGCGGGGCCGCTCAAGCCCCAATGGGTAATGAGCAATGGGCCAGTTTGGCCTTTTTTAGATTGGGCGATTGCGACCCGAGATTCAGGAATTGATATGCCTGCCAGATCTCTTAGCCAGGGAACCTCGATATGGAAGGTAAATAGTGACGGAACGGCTGGTTCGAGTTTATGACCGAGCCCTTCCAGTGAACAGTGGAGTTTGCCTGGCTTTAGGCCGCCGCAAGCGATCAAAAGGCGATCGACGACTTCGGTCCGCCCACCTCCAAATTCGAGGTGGAAACGTTCGTCCGGAGAGCGTTCGACGCGGACAACTCCTGCATTGGTCGTTAAGGCAACTCCTGCTTTACGAGATTCTTCAAGAAGACAATCGATTATGGTTTGAGATGAATCCGTGGTGGGGAACATTCTCCCGTCCGCTTCCGTTTTCAGGACAACTCCTCGACTTTCGAACCACTCGACAGTATCACTCGCTTGGAATTGGTGGAAGGGACCCAGGAGTTCCCGACTTCCCCGAGGATAACTTTGGCAAAAGGTTTTGGGATCGAAGCAAGCATGCGTGACATTGCAACGGCCGCCGCCTGATATGCGTACTTTTGAAAGCAGCGAGCGTCCTTTTTCATAGACATTCACCTTGGCGCGCAGATTTGAGTTCGCAGCAGCGATGGCGGCAAAAATGCCTGCAGCTCCTCCACCAATGATCCCGATCTCAAAGTTAGAGGATTCGTTTGTATCTATCGTATCCAAAATTCGCTAAAGGCCTCTGTTTGGCGTGTGAAACGCGTTTAGAATAGGCGTGGCATAAGCCGACCCGTTTTCGATTGGTAGTCTGGATAGTCTTCGAACACTTCGATCAAGAGTTTCTCATCGTGTATGGCCTTGAAATGGAGGAGGCCGGCAAGGGGCGTAGCTAAAGACAATTGAATTGGATTTCCTTTCTCGATCGCCCAAGCGAAAGCGGAAAGAGAGATTTCGGTGTAGATTGGATGGCGGACGTATTTGTAGGCCCCTGACGTTGTTAGCCGCGATTTCGCTTTAGGAGATAGAAAAGGAGATAGATGCCTGTTAAGCTGCAATGCGGCAGGAGTCATTAGAACTAGGCCAGGAGCAAAACCCGCGATGGCGACCCAGCTGATTACATTTGGGAGTTCGAAAAGCCGATAGCGGGGCGACAGCAAATAGACTCCGATTAAAAGGAGTTGGGCAATTACAAATCCGGTTCCTTTTCGATCGTTGTTCATATGGGCATTAAAACGATGTTGGTACTGCTATCTTCTCCTCCTGAAAAGAAGAATCCGATCGCCATTGTGTGGAATCGTTGGATTCGAGAGTTTGACAATCATCCACACATTGACGGTAGTATTTCCGCGTCATTGAGAACAATTCGAATAACTCGAGACATTACCCAATTGGTTGTTTTTGCTGCTATTACGCACTCTCAGATTTATGGGTAGATCGAGAAGGATACATTCAATGCCCTTTTCATAGGGAATAGCTAAACGGGCCGCCACAAGCTCTCCGAGGTTGTTGAGTCGCTTGCTGAAGAAGGGAATCCGCAAGTCGACTTCGAGCCAACTGCGTTTATCTACGGTGGTCGAAAGCTGTATAATCATTGGAATTTTGGTTACGCAGAATATAGTTCGAATCAACTCGCTAACAGAGGCCGATCAACGAGCTACGATTGCCCAAATAGAAGAGAGTTTGGCCCGAGAGCCGAATTGGACTCATGGAAAAGCGGCATTGCGGCGACACCAAGAGCTGCTGGGGAATTTGGATGATCGGAGAGTTGAGTGGGACCTTGTCGTCCTCCAATCCTGGCGTTATGACCTAGAAGAGGATGCGTCGCTATTCATCGAATACGCCCCGAAATTTGCTTCAATCGCCAAGGAAGAAGGTGCCCGGGTCCTGCTCTACGTTACGACACCCAACACGCAAAACGCAGAGTCACTAGCCGCCAAACCCGATTCGGAACCTATCGTGGAAAAAGCCCGGACAATTGCTCGATTGGCCAATCGAATCGGAGCGGATGTGGCTCCAGCGTTTTTAGCAGGCCTGAGGTGCCAGGAGCAGCGACCCGATTTGACGCTTCGGTTTATTAACGATGCCCACTTGAATCATACTATGGCATATCTAGCGGCCTGTTCGGTCTACGCGGCCATTTTTGAGAAGAGTCCGGAAGGTCTGTCTCTCAACGAGATTACCGACATTCGTTTCTATGAGAACGATCCTAACAATAGGGACAAAGATCGGGACGGGAATCCGATCACCAAAGTCTTTTCAGACGAGGATCGATCGGACTTGCAGCGAATTGCTTGGGAATCGTATCACGAGTTTGAAGACCTAAGGCAGGTTTTGTAGCGTATTCAGAAATTCAGTTTTCGTTAGTGGCCTATCGCTATTCAGCGGCTGGAATGCTCCAGCCTGTATTTGCGTGACATTGCAAGAGAACTAATCGAATGTCTAGGCGAATCAGTTGCCTATGAAGAATCAAATTGCCAAATCATTGTTGGGCGGAATGGCCGCATTCCTTTCGGCTAGTTCAATCGCTGCTGACAGCGGCAACTGGCTTAATTGGCGAGGGCCTACCCATAACGGAGTAGCGGAATCGGGGCAAAATCCTCCCATCGAATTTTCGGAAAATAAGAATCTAAAGTGGAAGGCGCCAGTTCCGGGCAGAGGCCACTCATCACCGATCGTGGTGGGCGACTGCGTTTTTCTGACAACTGCTCGCGAGGTAGAAGAAACGCAATCAATTCTTTGTTACTCGTTCGATTCTGGTGAATTACTTTGGGAGAACATTGTTTTGGAAGGGATGCTTCCTGCCCAGATCCACCGCAAGAATACGCATGCATCGCCAAGCGTGGCTAGCGATGGGGAGCGGCTTTTCGCCGTGTTTTTTGTTAAAGGCGACCGACTGAGGCTGTTCTCGATGGACTTGGACAGCAATCAGTTGTGGCAAGTCGATGTGGGTCGGTTCTATCCAGAGCAATCCTTTGGCTATGGAACTTCCCCCTTGCTGGCTGATGGAAAAGTAGTGGTCGCAGCCGAAAGCCAAGGAGACGGCTATATTGCTGCCTACGACTTGGATACAGGCAATGAGGTCTGGCGGAAGAAACGGGTGGCAGGACGATCCTCGTTTGGGACCCCGGTGTTGGCAGACATCAATGGCGTTGAGCAAATTCTCCTAAATGGCGCCGACCGAGTGGTTGGCTATCACCCTGGAAATGGAAAGGAACTTTGGTCAGTGGAAGGGGGCGATCCATTGATCGCTAACACGGTGGTCTCGAAAGATGGCGTCGTCTTCGCATCAGGAGGCTACCCGGGGAGAGAAACCTGGGCCATCGACGTTAAAGCGGGCAAGTCTGTTTGGACCACACAGGTCAAATGCTACGAGCAATCGATGGCAGTAGTCGGCGACCGTCTTTATGGCGTAGCCGAAGGAGGTATGGTTCATTGCTGGGATACCAAAAATGGCGAAATCCTTTGGCGGGAGCGTTTACCAAAGGGGCCTGAAAGTGCATCCCTAATATACGCAGGAGGGCATTTATACCATGCCAACGAGGAGGGAAAGGTTTTCGTTATAAAGCCCAATCCAAACAAGTTGGAACTGGTCGCTGAGAACCAGTTGGGCGAAGAGATTTTCGCCACGCCAGCGATTTGCCGAAGTACTATTCTGATTCGTTCCGCGTCTTACAACGAAGAAACTCGTAGCGAAACGCTCTACGCAATCGGTTTCTGAATTCGGAACCGAGTGCGTTCCCCGAATCGGTCTTTGATAGGGAGGACCGGCTCGGTCCACCAGATCGTTCTATTTGCGCGTTTTTCATTAGGGTAGCACAGTCATCCTGCCTGTACCTTGAGGATAGGATCAAAGGTGGAAGCCTGTGCTACCTTTGTGAGTCGCCGCAAGCGGTGACCTTGCAAACTTCGGAAATTGTCACCAGGCTTGCTTATAGAGACCGACGATTTCGCTCTGGCTGGGCTGTCGCGGATTATTCGCAGGGCTGCCGGAAGCAATGGCATCGCTAGCCATCTTCTCTACCTGCTGATCAAAAGTTTCCCGAGTAACATTTTGGCACTGGGAAAGCCGAGGGAGTTCGAGAAACTCATTAAGCTCATGCAAGTATTTGAGAAGGGCTAGGCAGGCGTCTTGGTCAGAAGCGGTTTGGCTAGCGCATCCGAGAGCTCGGGCCACATCCGCATACCTGTCGGGGGCGGATTCCCAAGAGAAAGCGGTTACTGTTGGGAGAAGAATCGCATTCGAGAGTCCGTGAGGAAGGTGGAAGACGGCCCCAATCGGGCGACTCATACCGTGCACGAGGCATACGCTGCTGTTAGAGAAGGCCAAGCCTCCTTGGCAAGCGGCTAGCATCATACCCGCACGCGCTTTCCTATCCCCGCCATTGCTCCAAGCGGTTCGCAAATGCTCTCCCACAAGTTTTATACACGACAGGGCTAGGGGGTCGGTCATGGCGTTCCGTTTTTTGGATACGTAGGCTTCGATTCCATGGGTCAGTGTATCGACGCCAACAGCGGCAGTGAGCCCCTTGGGCATGGGAAGGGATAGTTCGTAATCGACAATGGCAGCCCGCGGAAGCAGGGGGGCGCTCAGCATCATCATTTTGACGTCGTGCTCCGTGTCCGTAATAACCGCGACTTTGGTGCATTCGCTGCCGGTGCCGGCCGTTGTCGGAATGGCGACAAGAGGTACCCCCGGATTTGGGATTTTATGGAGGCCCATGTACTCGGAGAGCTGTCCCGCGTTCGCTTGCCTAACCGCGATCACTTTAGCGGTATCGATCGGAGAACCTCCCCCGACGGTGACGACTAAGTCTGCATCGTGCTGCTCGAGAGCTCGGTAACCCTCGGCCACGTTTTGGTCGGTGGGGTCTGGTTGTACGTCATCGAATAGGTGAACCTGGCAACCGGCCTGAGCGAGGATCGAGGTGATCTCGTCGGCGATGCCGATCGCGACGACCCCCTTGTCCGTAACCAGTAAAACGCGCGTGGCCCCAATCTCTTTGGCCAGGCTAGCTAGCTGTTTCCGGGACCCTGCTCCCGTGAGGATAATCGAAGGGGCGTCGAATCGGGTTGGCTGAGAAAAATGGGGCATGCCTGGAAAGGTTTATTATGGCTATGCGGGAATGAGGCAAATGCTTTTAAAGGGCACCATTTCTTGTCTTAAGTCGGAGGATCGGGCTTATTCAGGTAGCGCGACACTACTGAATAATTTGTTTTTGCTAGGCAAATTTTGCTGAGCTGTAAAACAAACTACTAGTCTTGTCTCGATGGAGATCTTTGCCCATGGGTAGCGGGTTCCGATGAAAGGCAGTGAGGAAGAAGAGGATTTCGATTGCGAGAATTGTGGGGCCTGCTGTCGTTGCTACCCGATTTTCGCTTTGGAGACTGATGCAGAGCGGGAACCGTGTATTCGAGAAGCCGGTGTCCGCTGCGACGACTTTCTCGGCGAGGAGGGGAAGGTAGCCTATCGACTTTTTCCCTCGTTCAGAAAGGAGGCCTGCGTCTTTCTAAATGAGGATCAGCTTTGCCGCATATACGATACTCGGCCGGATGCCTGCCGAACATTTGAGCCCGGTGGCGAGCAATGCCGGGAAGCGCGGCGCCGCGCTGGAGTTATTGGGAGGACTTCCTAGAGGTAAGGAACCCAGGACCTCAGAGACGGACTCAAGAGTGGGTCGGGCTTCGTCGATATTAATTGCGTAGAAATGTGGAAAGGCTGGCCCTTATTGAAATCACGAGCTGTTTCGC
>JAYZHU010000146.1:0-5567 GCA_036166175.1 Verrucomicrobiota bacterium
TCCTTTGCTCAAGGAGCTATCGGCTCGAACTCCAATTGACGACGGTAGTCACGAGGCGTCATTCCCAAACGTTTTCTAAATTGGGAATTAAATACGCTCACATTCGAATATCCGCACGATTTTGAGATCTTAGCGATTGGCAATCGGCGTCGTGCGGCTAGCATCTTTGCTGCTTCTCGGATCCGGATGACATTCAGGTAATCATTGAATTTCTGCCCGCTAACCCTTCGGAAGAACCGGGAAAACGAACTGGGATCCATGCCTAAATGCGACGCTAGGCTATCACGATCAATATCTTCGCAATAGTTTGCTGCGATGTACTCGCTCGCGGATTTAAAATGTATGCTGTCACGGCACTTGTAGACATTTACCTTATAATTATCAATGGGTTGCCATCTGTTGAACGATATGAGCAAGTCGATCAGGGCATAGACTCGAGCTAAACGCAAAAATCCGCGAGCTCCTTTGATTGTCCGCAATCTAGAGCGAAGCCTGTCAAACTCGGGGAATCGGCAAATCGCTCCTGCCCTATCATCTGATATTAGGATTCTTGCACTCGCGGTTTCCGGCAGCCTCATAAGAGATGGGGCGAAGACCGATTTAGGGATGTGGAGAAGTACAGCCGACATTTCGGCACTATTACTATCCGATCTCCAAGAGTGGTCTGTACCGGCCTTGATGAAAGCCACCGTGCCCGGAGCGAAGTCGCTCTCATAGGATCCAATTCGTATTGTTCCGTAACCCCTGACAATCGCCACCAACTCATGATCAACATGCCGATGTAAGGACTCCTCAACTAATTGTTTATTATATTGATACAGAGCAACTAGCGACTCGCTGGCTGGCACATCCGGTGTAGCATCTTCAGGCACCTTCAATTAATGATAAATTTATTGCAGACATAATATTTTTTCCTTAAAAGGCAACAAATTCTTTATTATGAGGCAATCGACCCCAACAAGCCGACAATTGTCCGAGCCCACAGGGCCCGATGAATTGGCACTCGAAATCTCAGGAAACGACGGCCGCAGCGGCGGCAGCCCGAGCAACTTCTCCGAGCGGCGTGCTGATGTAGCGTTCACCACTGCTCGCCGCTATAGTCACAATCCGTTTGCCAGCCATTTCAGGACGTTTGGCTAGTTCGATAGCCGCCCAAATGGTTGCTCCCGAGGATATGCCCACGCTCAAGCCATCTTTGAGAGCCGCTTCTTGGGCAGTCGCGAAGGCGTCTCCGTTTTCTACCGTTATGACTTCGTCGATGATCTGGGTGTTACAATTCTTGGGTATAAAACCGGCGCCGATTCCCTGGATCTTGTGAGGTCCCGGATTGCCACCGGATATCACCGGGCTATTGGTTGGCTCTACTGCCACGGTTTTCAGATGGCGGCGGCTCTTGATCACCTCCGAAACCCCGGTTATCGTTCCCCCTGTTCCAACGCCAGAGACGAAGGCATCAATCTCGCCGCCTGTCGCCTCCCAAATTTCTTCCGCCGTTGTTCGGCGATGTATCTCAGGATTGGCTGGATTCTCAAATTGCTGCGGCATGAAAGCATTGTCCCCATGCTCTTCCATGAGTTCTTGGGCTCGGGCAATCGCGCCGGGCATACCTTTTGGTCCTGGGGTCAGTACTAGATCCGCCCCCAGCATATTCAGCAGAACGCGACGCTCCATGGACATCGTTTCAGGCATAGTCAGTATAAGGCGATATCCCTTGGCTGCGGCTATAAATGCCAAGGCAATCCCGGTGTTGCCCGATGTGGGTTCGATAATCACTCCATCAGACCCTAATTTACCGGCTTTCTCAGCCGCTTCAATCATAGCCACACCAATACGATCCTTAACGCTGGAAAGCGGATTGAAGAACTCGCATTTTACAAGCACCTCCGCTTCGAGACCTTCCGCCAAGGCATTCAGTTTCACCAAAGGCGTCCCTCCTATAGCCGCCGTTATGTTGGGGTAAATTCTAGACATTTCGCTCCACCCAATGAAGGGCAGTTCCCCTGGAGTCAATATCGGATCCTTTCCCAATGGCCACTCATTTTGAACTGCCCTCCAGAAATCGGCCCAGCGTCAAACGTAATGCGTCACCAACATTAGGATACTTAAACTGATAGCCAGACGATTTAAGCTTGGCTGGATAGGCTCGACAGCTAGATAGCAACCCTTCATTCGCGAACTCGCCGAACATAAGCCTCAAAATGGGAGCAGGAACACTCATGAATGCGGGACGGTTCAAGACGGATCCTAGGGACTTCGCGAATTCCCTACTCGTAACGGGATTTGGCGACACTAGATTGAAGGCTCCGGCTTCTTCTTCCATGAGTAGGTGGTAGACGGATCCTATCCAGTCCTCCAAAGCGATCCAAGGCATCCACTGATTCCCTCTGCCCAAAGCTCCCCCCAGTCCCATCGAAAATGGCGGCAGCATCTCTCCCAGGGCACCACCCCCAGCGTCCATAACAACGCCAGTTCTGATTCGGACAACGCGATCCAAGACGCTTTCCGCCTCGATCGACTCTGCTTCCCAAGCCTGGCAAAGCTCCGCCAGAAATCCGTTCCCAAGCGGATCTGTCTCGCGAACCAACTGGTCGCCGCAATCTCCGTAGTATCCAATTCCCGAGGCGCAAATGAATGCTCGTGGCGGGCACTTCGCCCCTTCTAAAGCTTGGACCAGGAGCTTGGTGGCATCGACCCGGCTTCTCCATAATTGGGTCTTTCTTTGGCCGCTCCACCTGCCAGACGCCAAGCTCTCTCCCGCCAAGTGAATCACCGCATCGAAACCTTCCAATCGATCCTTAGCTACCGAGCCTGAAGCCGGATCCCAACCTACGTCATCATTCTTGGGATAACGGGTAAGAGCGGCCACGCTGTGACCTTGGGTACTGAGAAACGCGCTGAGCCGACTCCCAAGAAAACCGTATCCGCCTGATATGAGTATTTTCAATCGGTTCCGATCCCGGTATCGGTCCCACAGATCGAGGTCGCTTCTCGTAATTTCGTGCCGATACCAGAAGGTCCGTTCCAAAATGGATTGAACATGGCCCCGAGCAAACGAGTTCAACAAGGATCCTCCTGGCAATGCGTACTCTATTTCGTCAGCTAGGATGCTCGATGAAGCATCCGCTCCTTTGAACGCGTGCTTGTGCTCCCATTTGGCAAAGGGGCCTCTTGCTTGAACGTCCTTGAAGTAGACTCCCTCAACGCGCTCGCTTATTACAGCCAACCATTCTTTACGAAAGCCTAGTTTGCGAAGCTGCAATCGAATCGTTGAATTCTCTTCGAGACCGGTTCCCGTCTTCGAAAGGATTTCCAGGCGATCCCACGGTGGGGCAAGGCGCTCGAAAGCGCCGTCTCTAGCATGCCAATCGAATGCCTCGCTTGCAGAGCAAGGCAATGAAACCTCCCGCCTAAATCGCATTGACATCTACTACCGCCAAACCCGGTTAACCAGATCAAATCGATTCCGAATAAAGGGCTTCATATTCCTTGGTAGCATTTGTCCAAGAAAAGTCGCGCTTCATGCCGTTCGCTTGCATCTTCTCGTATTCGCTTTTCATTCCGAATATGGATAGCGATTCCTCCAGGGCGCTCCTAAACGCTTGCTCGCTTGGCTCGAAAAGCAAACCGGATCCCCCTCCAGCGTCTTCTCGAAAGTCGACAATCGTGTCGTGCAAACCCCCGACATCCGAAGCCAAAGGCGGGGTTCCATAGCGTTGACTGTACATCTGGTTCAGACCGCAGGGCTCGAAGACCGATGGCATCAAATAGTAGTCTGAACCTGCTTCCACTAGATGAGACATGGCTTCATCCAAAACCTTGCAGACAGCGATCTTGTCCGGATGCGTCTTCGCCCAGCGCTTTAATGAGCGCTCATACTTTGGGTCGCCCATCCCTAACACGACTAGCCGGCAATCCCGCTTGCTGAAGAAGCTCATCTGGCTCAGCAACATGTCGACGCCCTTTTGCTCGGTCAGACGGCATACGATCCCATAAACTGGGTTATCCGTTTCAGCTAAACCCAGCTTCCTGAGAAGATGGGAACGACAAGCTCGCTTTCCTTCCAGATTCGACAGGGAATAATTCGCTGGCAACCGATCGTCTAAGTTGGGATCCCAAACGTCTGTATCGATTCCATTAGCGATGCCAGTCAAGTCGCTCGAGCGAGTCTTTAGGGCCCCTTCCATGCCGCATCCAAATTCTGGAGTCAGAATCTCTTTGGCGTAATTTGGACTAACGGTAATAATCTTGTCGGAAAAAAAGATGCCCCCTTTGATCAGGCTGATCTGCTCGTAGAACTCGATACCGTCCAATTCATTGAATTCGTTGGGAAGATTCGTGTAGCGAAAGGAGCTGTTCGGGAAAAGCCCCTGAAAGGCCAGATTGTGTATCGAGAAAAAAGTCTTTAAGGCCAACGACGTGTTATACTCTTCTTCGGCGACCCGCAGGAATAGCGGAGCTAGCCCAGTTTGCCAATCGTGGCAGTTGAAGACATCGGCTTTGATATCCAGCAGGCGCATGCCTTCCACAATAGCCTTGCAATACCAAATAAATCGGCGATCGTTGTCTTCGTAATCGCGATTGGAGGAGCCATAAGGATTCGAACGATCAAAAAACTCGTCTCGACGAATTGCATACATTGTCTGACGTTTGCCCATCGGCATGGCATAGATCTCTCCTCTAAGATACTCGTCTCCGAGCTCTACCTGCAAAACCACCTTTAGCTTAGCTTTGGCGAACTCGGGAGATTCGATAATCTTGCGATAGCCTGGCAAAAAAATCGAAACTTCATGGCCAAATCGAGACAGGGACTTACACAAGGCTCCCGTAACATCAGCCAACCCACCCGTTTTCATGTGAGGGAACATCTCGCTTGCGGCGTGTATAATTTTCATCGTTACCTTTAAAATAAACGATCTATCCCGGAATCCAATCTAAATCCTAACTACCTTCATGAAACTTAGGGAACGCATCATCGCTCTGGCTCAATCCGGAGAATACGCCCCTCAGAGCAAGAACGAACTGTCCGCTTCTCTCGGTCTCAGCAAAAAGGATCGCCGAAAACTTGATCACGAACTGCGGCTCCTAATGAGTCGTGGCGACCTAGTCATTGTCAAAGGAGACCGCTACTGTATCCCCGGCGACGTCGATCTCACGACTGGCGTAATCCGCTTTCGGCAAAACGGATCGGGATTCGTGATACCCAATGAAACTGCTTCGGGAAACAGTGCCGAACCCATAGAGATCGACGCAGCCGATACCGGTGTATCCATGCACGATGATCGCGTAGTGGTCCGCTTATACGATTCATTTGAGCAGCCAACGAGGCGTCGGGGTCGGCGGCGTCATCAAGAACGTTTCCCAGATCGTTCCCGCGGTCGGGTCATACGGATACAAAAGCGGGCTCGCAAAACCATCGTTGGCAATTTGCAAAAGACCCGCCTCATGTACTATGTCGTACCCGACGATCCTCGAATAGTGCACGATATCTACGTGCCCGACCCCAAAAAAACCAATGTCTCACCAAAACCGAAGATAGGGAGCAAGGTAGTCGTCAAACTGCACGAATG